>NZ_LT963352.1:5460000-5778000 GCF_900236475.1 Streptomyces chartreusis NRRL 3882 | reverse complement strand
GCAGTGGCGAGCTGACCGAGGCGCGGCTCGACGAGTCGGTCCTGCGGATCCTGCGGCTGAAGACGAAGCTGGGCCTGTTCCGCGCGCCGTACGTCAGTCAGGCCGGTGTCGACCGCGTCGTCGGCACCCGGGCCCACCTGGCGGCGGCCGACCGGATCGCCGAGCGGACGACCACCCTGCTCGTCAACCGGGGGCGGCTGCTGCCGCTGTCCCGGCGCCGGTACCCGAAAGTGCTGGTGGTCGGGGCCGATCCGGCCTCGCCGTCGGGGACGACCGGACCGCCGACCGGGGTGCTCGCCGCCGCGCTGACCGGGCTCGGGTTCACCGCCACCGCCCTGTCGACCGGGACGGCCCCGTCCGCGGCAACCATCGCCCGGGCGGTCGCGGCGGCACGGGACGCGGACGCGGTGGTGGCGGCGACGTACAACGTCACGGCGGGCAGCGGCCAGCAGACGCTGGTCGAGCAGCTCGTGGCGACGGGGAGGCCGGTCGTGGCGGTGGCGATCCGCAATCCGTACGACGTGGCCCGGCTGCCCTCCGTGCCGGCGTGCCTCGCGGCGTACTCCTGGACCGACGTGGAACTGCGGGCCGCCGCCCGGGTGATCGCGGGACGGGTGGAGCCACGCGGCACACTCCCGGTGCCGGTGCAGCGGGCGGATGATCCGGAGCAGGTGCTGTACCCGATCGGGTACGGGCTGACGTACTAGACGTACGTCACGGACCCGGCGCACCACCCCCAAGGTGCGCAAACCGTCCCATGTGCCTGGCGTGCGCCCGCCGCGCGGGCCACGCTGGGCCAGGGAGCTCGGGGGGACGGCGATGCAGGTGAGAAGTTCGGCGGGGGTGGTGTGGGGGCTGCTGGCGCTGGTCGGTGTGCTGCTGACCGGGTGTCAGAGCCCCTCCGCGGGTGTCGCGCAGGACGGCCGGCCGGGCGGGCCCGCGTCGGGGACGGCGACCGGCGGGTCGCCGCCGGTGACCCGGCCGTCCGGGTACGGGGCGGTGTTCCTCGCGGTCGACGAGTGCAGTTCGTTCGGCACGACGAGCTTCACCGAGGTGCCGTGCGCCGGCGAGCGGGCGGCGGCCCGGGTCGTGGCGCGGCACGACGGCACGGTCCGGGACGGGCCGCGCTGCCCGGCGACCACGGACTTCGTGCTGCACATCAGCGAGCAGCGGCCCTCGTCCGACGAGGACGGCGACGGGGCGGTGCCGCAGGGCTACGCCTGCATGCGCAACCTCCAGCCGCCGCACCCGGGCGACCCCGGCGGCGGGGGCGGGCCGCGCACCATCGTCGGCGACTGCGTCTACAGCTCCGGCGACGGACAGGTCCGCGAGGCCGCGTGCGACGGCAAGGGCAGGCAGGAGCCGGAGTACGAGGTGACCGACGCCGTCGTCAGGCGCTCCGACTGCCCCGTCTCGACCGCCCTGTACGTCCGGCTCGGCGGCGACCGGCCGGTGGGGTGCGCCCGGCCGCTGTGAGAGTCGGTCGACGGGACAGGGCAGACACCGGCCAGTCGGCAGCAAGACGGCCGATGATGAGGCACAGCCGGTGGCCGTGGTGTGCCTTACGGCAACGAACGAACTCAGGACCTGGCTTTATGGGCGATTGAATTTCACGAGCTGCCCGAGCTGGGCCTTGCGCTGGTCGGAGAGGAAGTCGGGCAGCCGCACCAGCGTGGGAGCGGTGACGGTCTCCTTCAGCTTCTGGAACCGCTGCCAGTCCCACGTGGGGAAGCGGTTGTGGTTCTCGTCGAAGGGATAGTCGACGACGAAGCGGATGTTGCCCGTCATGCTGGGGACGAACTGCTCGTCGGAGAGCCTGCCGGCGTCGGCCACGTTGCCTTAGACGAACTCCACGGTGCGCTTCGTGCCCCGCCAGACGATCTCCCGCTTGTCGAAGAACTCCCCCTCCGTGACGTCGAGGAGCTTCCACAGCTGCTCGCGCACCCACACCCTGCGCGGCCCCTCCTTGTCCTCCCCTTCCACCCGCTTGAGCAGCGGCTCGATGTCCAGGTCGGACAGGTGCAGCGAGAAGACGGGATCTCTGCCGCCCTCGCTGCGCAGTTCGGTGGGGAACTCGCCCTGCAGGACCTTCATGCGCTCGACGACCTTCTCGCCGACGGGCACGGTCCGGGAGTGCACGGAGCCGTGGTTGAGGGCGGCGAGCCGAGCGCCCGTGAGCCGGCGCAGGGCCGGCACGTCGGGGGCGAGCGCGGCGAGCAGCAGCGTCTTCACGAAGCGGTCGTCGGCGAGGAAGTCGGCGTTGGTCACGTCCCGGCCGTACTTCTTCAGCAGGATCTCGCGCGCCTTGGCGTAGAACTTCTCGGCCGCCTAGGACTCGTGCGCCAGCTCGTCGGTGAAGGCCGCGCCGGTGCCGTCGACCAGGACGTCCCACAGATCACCGAGCGGAATGAGCTTGCCGAGCGGGGCGTCCGCGTTCTTCTCCAGCAACTGCTGGACGAGCTTGAGGCCGCTGCGCTCGCGCTGGAGCGCGCCGGACAGCGCCACGAGGACCGTTCGGCAGGCTTGACTTCCGTGATTGCCAGAAGAGCTCCTCCACGATGATCTGCGGATCCTCGACGCGCCGGATGAAGGTGTAGATCAGCCAACCGTTTCCGTGGTCGAAGAGGAGGATGCGGGCCCCCTTCGGCTTGCCCGACTCCGCCACGTGGCGTTTGGCGGCAACGACATCACGAATCGGAGACAGTCCGCCTGTGCACACTGCGCAGCCGAACCTCGATGTCCCTGTCGCGGTGCAGCAGCCCGTTACGGGATGTCTCCCATCCGGGGCCCCTGGGGCTCGCGTTCGACCGGTACGGCCGTGTTCACAGACTTCGTTGCGTTACGAAACGGTGACCATGCGACCCTTTCGCCAGCGGTGGCTTCTGTGGCGATTTGCCCGGTTGGATGGCCGGGCTTGACGTAAACCAAACTGGTGCCACCCAAGTCACCTGGATACCGTTGGCAGGCTCATGAGAACCCTCGCCCCACCGGGAGTCATTCGTGAACGGCCGCCCCACCTTGCTCGCAGCCGCTGCGCTGACCGCTGTAGCGGCCCTGTCGCTGTCCGCCTGCGGGGGCGGTGACGACAACTCCAAGGGCAATGACAAAATTGCGGGAGCGGACGCGGGGGACGAATCGGCGTCCTCGGCTTCGCCGAGCCCCAGCGCCCTGGACACCGCCAACCGGCCGGACATTGCGGTACCTGAAGACATGAAGAGCATCTTCGAGGGCTGGAAGACCGGGGATGCCGCGAAGGACGCTGCGCTGGCCGACGCCGAGCGGGCACTCAACTCGGTTGACGACGCGATCGCCCGAGGCGACACAAAGTCGAAGGCGCTCGCTTTCTACTACCAGGACGATGCACTCATCAGTGAAGTCAAGTGGGTCCAGGCATGGCTTGACGCGAACATCTCCTGGAAAGGGACCATCCGCTATTTCGACCCACAGGTGACGCTTCGCGACAAGAACACAGCCGTCGTCATCTATTGCGCGGACGACAGTAAGGCATACAACAAGGACCGAAAAACCGGCAAGGTGGATAAGACCCCAGCCAGCGACAGCCCCTACGTTCTTTACAACACTCGCTTGGAGAAGAACAACGAGGGCGTGTGGGTGACCACAGGCCTGAACACAAAGAGGGGGCACGAGCGTTGCGGAGGCTGATGACACCAACCCGGATCGGAACCACTGGCCTTCTGGCTCTGATTCTGGGAGGACTCCCGAATGCCGCATGGGCAACACCGGGACCCGCTCCTTCCGTAACCGAAGTCGACTCCGACACATCGGGCAAGGTCGACGGTGCCGCCCTCTCGGCGTCCGCTGGAGGCGTGATTGTCTTCGACCGCTCGAAGAACGGCAGTGGCGAGTCGGCCGGGGCCGTCACATCGACCACGTCATGGAATCCGCCCGCCTGCTACTACGCTCCGAAGTACACACCCAAGGAAATCGAGTCGCAGATGCGGCAGGTGTGGGAGAGTAGTGCGCCCAGTCCCGAGTGGTCCCTGAAGACCAAGAACTACTTCGTCAAGGGCAAGCCCTACAAGGACTTCAACAAGGACAAGGAGGGCGAGGGCTACTGGTGGGACGCGTACACCACCGAAGGGCACGAGGCGGACCCCGCGGCCCAGGACTGCGACGAGATGCCTTTCTGGGTCGACAAGGGTGACGCGCCGCCGGCTGAGGTTCCGCAGGCCATCACGTCCGAGATGCTGGCCCAGCTCGCTTACGCCGAGATCCGCGTCCCGTCGACGAAGGTCGAGCTGGCTCCTGAGGGCACCACGAAGGTGAACCTGCCGACGTGGGCGTGGCTGGACACGGCGGAGTTCAAGCCGGTCTCCGTCACCGCGCGCGTGCCCCTCCTCGGCATTGAGGCGACGACCACCGCTGAGCCGGTCGCGCTGAAGATCACCCCGGGTACGGACGACGCAGTCACCTACCCCGCCTCCGGCGCATGCCAGAACGCGGACGGCTCCATCGGTGAGCCCTACGCCAGGGGCAAGGCCGGTCAGACCCCGCCATGCGGCGTGAAGTACCTCCGGTCGTCCGGCGACGGCTCGTACAAGCTGCAGGCCACCGTCACGTGGAAGATCCAGTGGACCGGCACCGGCATGAACGGTGAACAGACTCTGCCGGACGGCACGTTCGGCGCCGAACAAGACGTCGTGGTTCAGGAGATCCAGGCCGTCAACCGCTGACGGTCGCACACGGGGAGTGAGCATGTCCAAGGGGTCGGATCTCCAGGTCGACTTCCACCTGCTGTCCACGAGCGCGAAGCAACTCCGCGACATTCGCGACGAGTTCAACGGCCTGGGCGAATGGAAGAAGGACGTCAGGGCCGTCGTCGGTGACGCCCGCGTCCAGGAGGCCATGGGCGATTTCGTGGACAACTGGGACAAGAACCGCAAGCGCCTGATCAAGGAGATCGAAGAGGTCGGAGAGATGGTCGAGACGACGCGCGACGCATTCAAGGGTCTCGACGACGATCTGGCCAACGCCACCAAGGGGAAGAAGAAGTAGCGACTTGGGCCCCGACCGACCGACGGCGCTCGTTACTCCGCACGGGGGAATCTTGCATGGCACGGCCGACTGACTGGTCTCCGCTCGCCGAAGCGGATCCTGTTCCTGGTGACCCGGACGGGATCCGCGACGAGGTCACGCACATGAAGAAGATCGCCAAGAAGCTCCGTGATCAAGCGGCAGCCATGCAGGCGATCGCCGACAGCGATGGCCTGAAGGGGAAGTACGCGGACAAGATCGGCGAGAAGGCGCGCGGACTGTCCAAGCGGCTCGATCTCGCCGAGGACCGTTACCGGGAAGTCAAGGGGCACCTCGACGGCTGGGCGGACGACATGGAGACCGCCCAGAAGAAGGCCGACCGGGCTCTGCAGGACGCCAAGGACGCCCAGCGAACCCTGGACGCCCATAAGACGGATGACACGAAGGGCGGCACGAAGAAGGACTCCGACAAGGGCGGAGCGTCCGAGGATCCTGCCGTCAAACGAGCCGAGGAAGACTTGGAGGAGGCACGCCGGAAGCTGAACTCGGCGGTGTCCTTCTATGACGAGCGCGCGGACCACTACGCGAGCAAGATCCGGTCGTCGATCGATGATGACATGGAAGACAGCTGGTGGAATGACTTCAAGGCCGCGGTGGGCGACGCCGACTGGCTGGACACGCTGGCCGACAAGCTGAGCGACATCAGCACCGTCTGCGGCCTGCTCGCGGTCGTCTTTCCGGCGCTTGGCCCGGTGGCAGCAGCACTGGCCGGCATCGTGGCGCTCATCCACGTGATCCAGGCGGTCACTGGAAACGGGTCCTGGTTCGATGTCCTCATGGACGTCACGGCCCTGAAGATGATGCGCAACGGCACAAGGGCGGCCAAGGCAATCAAAGGGCTGCAGAACCGGTCCCGGACCATCTCGCAGGGCCTCGCCAAGCAGAAGAGGGCGACGGAGTCCATGCGCGCGAGCGCGGCACGGCGATCAGCCGTCCGAGGAAGAGCTTCCCGTCTGCATCGCAGCTTGGACGTACAGCGGGGCCGGGCTGCGGCGACCCGGGTGCGTAATGAACCCCTGCCGGAGGTGACCAAGCAGGAGGTCAGCAGGACGACCTTCGGTGACCAGACGATGGCCAAGCAGATGAAGGACATCCGGCGCTGGCGGGACGAGCATCCCGACAGCCAGGAACTGCGTAATGTCGCCGGTGAAGCAGAGCGCCAGCTAGGTGTGCACCGAGCGTCCTGGCTCGTGGGTACAGGCCTCGACCTGGCTGACAAGGGCGGAGAGAGGATGACGGACGAATACGAGCGCACGAAGGACAACATGACGGCACCCGTGGGGTCGCAATGGTGAGGTTCAAACCGCCGAGGCGGAGTCCAGGCGCCGCGGAACCCTCACAAGCCGGGTCGGCGTCCTCCGGCCCGGAGGCCAGGGACGAGTTCCGCAGCGGGCAGAGGGCGCGCATCGGCCTCATCGCCGTGGCCGCCGTCATCATCCTGTGGTTCCTCAGCTCTGATGAACAACTTGGCGGTTGGCGCGTCCCCACACTCCAGGCATGGGCTCTGGATCTCGCCGCGGCCACCCCGCTGCTGGCCCTGATCCGCTTCCCGGGCCGGCAGGCACGGGAAGAGACCGCGACGCTGGAGTTCGAGCTGAAACTGCTCAGCGGCCTCTACGCCTTCTTCGCCGTCGTCGACATCTTCGACGACACAGGCGCCCCGCTGGCCGCTCTGCCCGCCGTGCTTTTCGGCGTCGCGGTCTTCGCAGGCATCTGGTACACGAACAGGCAGGCACGCACTCGTGGCTGAGCCCACCTCCCCACCCACCGGCTACAGGCTTGTCCTGCCCTCGGACTGGGTCCAGATCCCCCTGCGTACGGGTGACACCGAACGGACGGTCCGTGACGTCGTCGCCGCGGCCTTCGCTCGCGTACCGGCTGATGTACCACGCGACAAACCCACCCCACTCCGGCTGGAGTTGGAGCGTCGGCTGCTTTCCGCCGTTGCTGACGCCCGCAGGGCCAAGGCACTGGAACTGTATCTGCCGATGCGGTTGGCGGGGGAAGTGAATCTCGGCGCGTCGATCATCGTCTCCGAGACCCAAGTGCCCTCTCGTTCCAGCGTGAACGCTGCGACCGCTTCGGCGTCCGACTCCGCCGAGATCGCCGGGCAGCTCATGTCGCGGGACGACGGCACCGATCTCGACCTGAGCAGCGGGGAAGTGGACGGTGCACTCGCCGTGAGGCGTGAGCGGATCGTGCCCGCCGCAGCCGATCGAGGACTGGAGCTGGCCAGCCGGAGGGTCGACTACCTCGTGTCCGTGCCCGGCGACCCAGGCCGTTGGTTCCTGGCCGCCTTCTCCACCATTGGAGCCGGCAACCCGCAGGACGACCTGGCCGACGCGCTCGTCGAGTGGTTCGACGCGCTGATGGCGACCTTCCGATGGAGCTGGGCGTGACGGAGAACTGGGTGGATCTGGAGCACGAGTTCGATCTCGTCATCGACTACGACGCGAGCCTGTGGCTCGAAATTCCACCCCGTTGGGACGCGGAGTCATGGAGTGATATCGACTCCTGGGCAAGCGAGTGCGCCGAGTTGTTCTGCCGGTCACACGCCCAGGACCCGGGCGAGTCCGGGATTGCGTTTCTCGCGGGTACGCTGCGTCGCTGCGCGGACGCCTTCGCGCCGGAACGGTTCGACACCCGGGCTCTGCTGCATATCGCCTCGCCGACGACTATGCCCCTGCCTGTCTTCGCCGCAGTGCGGCCTGCAGAGGAGGAAGGCGAACGCGAGGCGGCACTGCGTGCCCTGGTGCAGGCAGATGATCCGGACGCAGTAGAGCCTCCGGTCGTCGAGATGTTCCACACGGAGAATCTCGGGGAGGGCGTGCGCGCACTGCGGTACGTGCGCCAGGACGACGCCCCGGAGGTGCTGGCCGGGCTGAGGTACGCCTGGCACGACGATGAGATCGATACGGATACGGTCCTGTGGACCGCCACAGACGACGTCGGTCAGGTCATCCGGGCTGCGAAGGACATCGAGAAGCTGGCGCACAAGATCCAGATCCGTATCTGGGACGTGGACCCGGAGGACTAAAGCGCGGCCAAGTTGCCGCGGCCCGGTGCGTATACGGTCAGTTCAGGCAGACCAGGCAAGAGCGGACTACGAGGGGCTTCCCTTGAGGCAGCACTTGCGCGATGGGCGGGGGCGGCTCGTCGTACATGGGGTGGCGAGGCGGCCCTTGTCAAAGTGCCGTTGGAGATCGCCACCCCCTATCACGTCCGTACGAAGGGGCTGGTCGGGCGAGATCGCGCCGACAAGACGCCCCTGCTCCCCCCGGCCAACAGCGTTCACACCTCTCGCAGGTGGGCCACACTCCCGCACTCGGCCCTTGAGGACCGTCATCCCGCGTTCCCACCTGATCCCCTCGGCGATCACCCGTGGCCAGCATCGCCGGCGTGGGCGTCCTACCCGATGTTCGAGAACGTCCCTCAGTACGGCCTTGCCGCCGCCCCTGGCCATCAGCCGCTCCAACTCCCCGCTCATGTCCCTCCCGGCCTGCGGCCGGCTACCCGGCGGAGCCGGCCGGTCACCCGGACCCCGCACGCCATACTCCTTCCTGCCAGCTTGGGCGAGACGGGAGAGGCGAGAGGGACGGGTGTGCGGAGCCGGGCACGGTCAGCCGGTTTTCCGCGCCGCGCCCGGCTGCGGGCTTCCGTGACGGCGGGTCCTCAGTGGCGGCTCCTCACAGGTAGGTCACCTGTGCACGAAGACGCACTCGTGCCGGGGAATGACCTGGTAGTTGAGGAAGCCGCCTGACACGTGGGCGACGCCTCCCTTCGGGTCCTGCTCCCGGTATCCGGTCACGCGGACACCGCCCGCCGGGCCGCGGCTTCGACGGCGCGACTGGGTGCCGACATGCGAACCGCCCCCGGCCCGTAGGCCGAGGGGCGGTCGAGTGCGGGCGGCATCCAGTTACGGACGCAGCGTCATCTCACGCTGCGTGTCCCGCTTGTCCAGCTTGGCGTCGAACTTCGCCAGCGGCTTCGCCGCCGCCGGGTCGGCCTGCACCGCGCTGGAGGCGACGCCGGCCCAGTCGAGGATGCGGGCGGTGGCGAGGGCCTTCTGCTCGGGCACGAGGCCCGCGACGTTGGCGCCGTGGTTCATGCCGGGGGCGGTCATGACGTAGGAGTCCTTCGCGCCCTTGCCGACGCGGAAGGGCTCCGCGCCCCACGGGTCGTTCTGGCCGTAGACGAACAGCATCTGCCGGGCGTTGTGGCGGACCCAGGTGTCCACATCCCGCATCGCCGACGGCTGGAACGTCATCGGGATGTCCCGGGGGACGAAGTTCCGCGGCGGCTGGTAGCCGTAGCGGATGTACTTCTTCTCGATGTGCGGGAACCGGATCGTCGGCGCGCCGAGCTGCGTGCCGGCCTGGTAGTAGTACGGCGTGTAGGCAGCAAGGCCCTGGTCGGCATAGGCGGAGAAGCCGGAGATCGTGTCGACGGAGTTCCAGATCTCGTCGTCGGTGGCGTTCTTCGCGTCGGCCGGGATCTGGTCGCAGTCCTCCAGCAGGCTGTACTGCCAGAAGCCCCACACATAGTCGAGGACGGTCGCCTCGTAGGCCTTGTCCAGGCTGCCGATGGTCTCGAAGGTGAGGTCGTTCTCCTTCGCGTAGGCGGCGTACTTGTTCTCCAGCGGCTCGCGGCGCACCAGCGCCTCGCGCTGCACGCCGTTCAGCCGGTCGCGGCACTCCTCGGTGCCGACGCGCGCGAAGAAGCGGTCGTAGGCCGAGTCCTCCTTGTTGACGACGTCGTTGGGGGCGACGTAGGCGACGACGCCGTCCATGTCGCGCGGGTAGAAGCGCTCGTAGTAGGTGGCGGTCATGCCGCCCTTCGAACCGCCCGTGGAGATCCAGTTCTTGCTGTAGATGCCCTTCAGCGCCTTGAAGACGCGGTGCTGGTCGCTGGCGGCCTGCCAGATGTCCAGCTTGGACCAGTCGGCCGGGTCGGGCCGGGACGGGGTGAAGAAGCGGTACTCCAGGGAGACCTGGTTGCCGTCCACGATCTGGGTGGGCTCGCTGCGGCGGGGCGACGTGGAGACGTTGTAGCCGCTGGTGAAGAAGACCGTCGGGCGGGAGACGTCCTTGTGCAGCACGGTGATGCGCTGCTGGAACGTGCCCTTGGAGGGCCTGCGGTGGTCGACCGGCTGGGTGTAGTTCAGGACGAAGAAGCGGTAGCCGGTGTACGGCTTCTCCTCGACCAGGCTCATGCCCGGTATGGAGAGCAGCCTTTCCTTGATGTCAGTGGTGCTGTCGGTGCCGGTGGCCTCCGGCTCGGCGGCGGTGGCCGCTCCGGCCGTGCTCAACGTGCCTATGAGCACCGTGAGCGCCAGCAGCCATCTGAGCGCCTTGCGCATGCGCACTCCCCTGTGAGACAGATGTGCGCCGGAAGCTAGCGGACCAACTCCCCCCAGCACCAGGGGACATAGGGAAAACCCTGTGCGCCGGTCGTCAGCACAGGATCCAGCCGGAGCTGACCGATCCCGGCCCCACCCTGCCCTTCAGCCATACGCAGCGGCGCCCGGCGTGCACCATGACCGGGCCGGCGTGGTAGGCGTACCGGCCCTCGTCGACGACCGGGCGGCTGCCGCGCGCCTGCACGCTCACCGACATCTTCCGTTTCACGCCGGGCTTCTTGGCGACGGTCACGGCGCAGACGTAGCCGCCGCGCTTGTAGACGAGCACGGTTCCGGTGGCGAAGGGCAGGGTGCGGACCTTGCGGCCGGGACAGTAGGCGGAAGCGGCGGCCTGCGCCTCGCCCGGCGCCGCTACGGCCAGCAGGCCGGAGGCGGTCAGCACGGCCAGGCCGAGCGCGAGCCGCCGGCGTATCGCTCCACTGTCCACTGTCGTCCTCCCGTACCGCGTCGTCCGCGACCATCGGCGTACGGCTGTACGGACGCATGACGTATGTCGCACGGTTGCACGACCGTCGCGGCGGCGCCGCACGGACTTGCGTCAGCGGGACGCGCCGACCGGCTCCTCCGGCTCCGCGGCGCCGATGAACGTCCGCCACAGCTCGGCGTACCGCCCGCCGCGCGCGAGCAGCTCCTCGTGGGTGCCGTCCTCGACGACCCGGCCGTGGTCCATGACGACGACCCGGTCGGCGCGGGCGGCGGTGGTGAGGCGGTGGGCGACGACGAGGGTGGTGCGGCGGCCCGCCAGGCGGTCGGTGGCCTGGTTGACCTGGGCCTCCGTGGCCAGGTCGAGGGCGGCCGTCGCCTCGTCGAGCAGCAGGACGTCCGGGTCGACCAGCTCTGCGCGGGCCAGGGCGATCAGCTGGCGCTGCCCGGCGGAGAGGTTGCGGCCGCGCTCGGCGACCTCGTGGAGGTAGCCGCCTTCCAGCGTGGCGATCATCTCGTGCGCGCCGACCGCGCGGGCCGCCGCCTCGACCTCGGCGTCGGTGGCGTCGGGGCGGCCGTAGGCGATGGCGTCGCGGACGGTGCCCTGGAAGAGGTACGCCTCCTGCGGGACGACCCCCAGACGGTGCCGGTACGAGGTGAGGTCCAGGGCGCGCAGATCGGTGCCGTCGACGGTGACCCGGCCGCCGGTGGGGTCGTAGAAGCGGGCCACGAGCTTGACGAGGGTCGACTTGCCCGCGCCGGTCTCGCCGACGAACGCGACGGTCTGCCCGGCGGGGATGCGCAGGTCGACCCCGCCGAGCGCCTCCTCGTCGTCGCCATACGCGAAGTGCACGTCCTCGAAGGCGATCTCGCCGCGCAGGGAGAGGACCTCGCGTGGCTCGTCGGCGGACTTCGTCGACGTCGGCTCCTGGAGCAGCTCCTGGATGCGGCCCAGCGAGACGGACGCCTGCTGGTAGCCGTCGAAGACCTGGGACAACTGCTGCACCGGCGCGAAGAACAGGTCGATGTAGAGCAGGTACGCCACCAGCGAGCCGATCGCCAGTGTCCCGTCGTCGACCCGCGCCCCGCCGACGATCAGCACGGCCGCCGCCGCCACCGACGACAGGAACTGCACGAAGGGGAAGTACACGGAGATCAGCCACTGGCCCCGGATGCGCGCCTGGCGGTAGCTGTCGCTGTGCCCGGCGAACCGCCGCCCGCCGTCCCGCTCGCGCCGGAAGGCCTGCACGATCCGCAGCCCGGACACCGACTCCTGGAGGTCGGCGTTGACCACCGACACGCGCTCACGGGCCAGTTCGTACGCCTTCACGCTCGCCCGGCGGAAGAAGAACGTGGCGATGATCAGCGGCGGCAGCGTCGCGAAGACGACCAGCGCCAGCTCCACGTCGAGCACCAGCAGGGCGACCATGATGCCGAAGAAGGTGACGACCGAGACGAAGGCGGTGACCAGGCCCGTCTGGAGGAACGTCGACAGGGCGTCGACGTCGGTCGTCATCCGGGTCATGATCCGGCCGGTCAGCTCCCGCTCGTAGTAGTCGAGCCCGAGGCGCTGGAGCTGGGCGAAGATCTTCAGCCGCAGGGAGTAGAGGACCCGTTCGCCGGTGCGGCCGGTCATCCGGGTCTCGCCGACCTGGGCCGCCCACTGCACGGCCACCGTCAGCAGCGCGAGCAGTGACGCCGCCCACACGGCGCCGAGCGCGGCCTGGGTGACGCCCGAGTCGATGCCGTGCCGGATCATGATCGGCAGCAGCAGGCCCATGCCCGCGTCGACGGCGACCAGACCGAGGCTGACCAGCAGCGGCAGTCCGAAGCCGCGCAGCAGCCTGCGCAGACCGTACGACTGCTCCGGCTGCACCGCCCGCGACTCGTCGACGTCGGGGACGTCGGTGGCCGGGGGCAGCGCCTCCACCTGGGCGAGCAGCTCGGGCGTGGCGGGGCTCTCGGCGAGGGCGAGGTCCTTGCGTTCGCGGTCGCCGGTCCACAGGCGCGGGGTGACCCCGCGCTCGGCGTCGAACTCGGCGTCCAGCTCGTCCCGGACGGAGGTGTCCTCCTCGGGGCAGGCCGCCTGGGTGTGGCCCGGGGAGACCGCTCCCAGCTCGTCGGGGTCGGTGAGCAGGCGCCGGTAGAGGGCGGAGCGCCGCTGGAGCTCCTCGTGGGTGCCGATGTCGGCGAGGCGCCCGCCGTCCAGGACGGCGATGCGGTCGGCGAGGTTCAGGGTGGAGCGGCGATGGGCGATCAGCAGGGTGGTGCGGCCCCGCATGACCTCCTTCAGTGCCTCGTGGATCTCGTGCTCGACCCGGGCGTCCACGGCGGAGGTGGCATCGTCCAGGACCAGCAGGCGCGGGTCGCTGAGGATGGCGCGGGCGAGTGCGACGCGCTGGCGCTGGCCGCCGGAGAGGGTCAGGCCGTGCTCGCCGACGGTGGTGTCGTAGCCGTCGGGCAGCTCGCTGATGAACCGGTGGGCCTGAGCGGCGCGGGCGGCCTGTTCGATCTCCTCCTGGGTGGCTTCCGGGCGGCCGTAGGCGATGTTGTTGCGGACCGTGTCGGAGAAGAGGAAGGAGTCCTCCGGGACCAGCCCGATCGCGGCCCGGAGCGATTCCAGGGTCAGTTCGCGCACGTCGTGGCCGCCGACCAGGACGGCACCGCGGGTGACGTCGTAGAAGCGCGGCAGCAGCAGGGAGACCGTGGACTTGCCGGAGCCGGAGGAACCGACGACGGCGAGGGTCTCGCCGGGGCGGATCTCGAAGGAGAGCCCGTCGAGGACGGGCCTGGTCTGGCCGGGGGCGACGTCGTAGCCGAAGGAGACGTCGTCGAACTCGACGGTCGCCGGGGCGTCGGCGGGCAGTTCCTTGCGGCCGTCCTCGAGAGACGGCTCGGTGTCGATCAGCTCCAGGACGCGTTCGGTGCCCGCACGGGCCTGCTGGCCGACGGTGAGCACCATGGCGAGCATCCGGACCGGGCCGACGAGCTGGGCGAGGTAGGTGGAGAAGGCGACGAACGTGCCGAGCGTGATGTGCCCGCGCACCGCGAGCCAGCCGCCGAGCGCCAGCATCGCGACCTGGCCGAGGGCGGGGACGGCCTGGAGGGCCGGGGTGTAGACGGAGTTGAGGCGGATGGTGCGCAGCCGCCCGGCGAAGAGCCTGCGGCTGACGTCCCTGAGCTTGCCGGTCTCCTGTTCCTCCTGCCCGAAGCCCTTCACCACGCGGACCCCGCTGACGGCACCGTCGACCACACCGGCGACGGCGGCGGCCTGGGCCTGGGCGTACCAGGTGGAGGGGTGCAGCCGGGTGCGGCTGCGCTTGGCGATCCACCACAGGGCGGGGGCGACGGCCAGGGCGACGAGGGTGAGCGGCAGCGACAGCGACGCCATGATCACCAGGGAGATCAGGAACAGCAGGAAGTTCCCGATGGTCATCGGGAGCATGAACAGCAGGCCCTGGATCAGCTGGAGGTCGCTGGTGGCCCGGCCGACGACCTGGCCCGTGGACAGTTCGTCCTGGCGGCGGCCGTCGAGCCGGGTGATCGTGCCGTACATCTCCGTCCGCAGGTCGTGCTGGACGTCGAGGGCGAGGCGTCCGCCGTAGTAGCGGCGGATGTAGGTGAGGACGTAGACGACGAGTGCGGCGGCTATCAGGAGGCCGGCCCAGGTGGTCATCGAGCGGGTGTGGTCGCTGATGACGTCGTCGATGATCACCTTGGTGATCAGCGGGACGAGGGCCATGACCGCCATGCCGGCCAGCGAGGAGCCGAGGGCGAGTACGACGTCCTTCGGGTGGCGCCATGCGTAGGCCCACAGTCGTCGTGCCCATCCCCGTTGCGGTGTCACGCGGGTGCCCTCCGATCGTCCTGGTCTGCCGGAAGGCACCAACGCCGTGGGAGGCTGTTTTCATCCCGCGGCGTGACGAGCGTTACCCCGCACCCACCCTGGACGGTCGTTGATACTCGCCGGTATCTTGTTCTGAGCAAGCGCTTAGACAGCTGAGGTCCCTGGAGGTGGCGGCGTGCGCCGTACGGTGTTCAACGAGGATCACGAGGCGTTCCGGGAGACCCTGCGCGCCTTCATCGAGGCCGAGGTCGTACCGGTGTACGACGAGTGGTTCGCGGCGGGCCAGGCGCCCCGCGACTTCTACTACAAGCTCGGTGAGCTGGGCATCTTCGGGATCAACGTCCCCGAGGAGTTCGGCGGCGCGGGCCTGGACAGCCACAAGTTCGAGGCCGTGCTCTACGAGGAGACCGCTCGCGCGGGCGTCCAGTTCGGCGGCTCCGGCGTGCACGTGCTGCTCGCCCTGCCCTACATCAAGATGCTCGCCACCGACGAGCAGAAGAAGCGCTACCTGCCGAAGTTCGTCACCGGCGAGGAGATGTGGGCCATCGCGATGACGGAGCCGGGCACCGGTTCCGACCTCGCGGGCATGAAGTCCACCGCCAAGCTGAGTGAGGACGGCACGCACTACGTCCTCAACGGCGCCAAGACCTTCATCACCGGCGGCGTCCACGCCGACCGCGTGATCGTCTGCGCCCGGACCGCCGCCCCGACCGCCGAGGACCGCCGCCACGGCATCTCCCTGTTCGCCGTCGACACCAAGTCCGAGGGCTACTCGGTCGGCCGCAAGCTCGACAAGCTCGGCCTGAAGACCTCCGACACCGCCGAGCTGGCGTTCGTCGACGTCAAGGTGCCCGTCGAGGACCTCCTCGGCGAGGAGAACAAGGGCTTCTACTACCTCGGCCACAACCTGGCCTCGGAGCGCTGGGGCATCGCCTTCGGCGCCTACGCCCAGGCCAAGGCCGCCGTCCGGTTCGCCAAGCAGTACGTGCAGGAGCGCACGGTCTTCGGCAAGCCCGTCGCCCACTTCCAGAACACCAAGTTCGAGCTGGCCGCCTGCCAGGCCGAGGTGGACGCCGCCGAGGCCGTCGCCGACCGCGCGACCGAGGCCCTCGACGCCGGTGAGCTCACCCCCGCCGAGGCCGCCTCCGCGAAGCTGTTCTGCACCGAGGTCGCCCACCGCGTCATCGACCGCTGCCTCCAGCTGCACGGCGGCTACGGCTACATGAACGAGTACCCGATCGCCCGCCTGTACGCGGACAACCGCGTCAACCGCATCTACGGCGGCACCAGCGAGATCATGAAGACGATCATCGCGAAGGACATGGGCCTGTAAGGCCCCCGACACCGGCACGCGATCACTGGCCGGTACAACTACCTCATGAGTCAGGCACTACAGGACCTCCTCGATCTGCTCGACCTGGAGCAGATCGAGGAGGACATCTTCCGCGGCCGGTCCCGGTCCGCCGTCGTCCCGCGGGTCTTCGGCGGGCAGGTCGCGGCCCAGGCGCTCGTCGCCGCCGGGCGGACCGTCCCCGAGGACCGGCCCGCGCACTCCCTCCACGCGTACTTCCTGCGCCCCGGTGACCCCGGCGCGCCCATCGTCTACACCGTCGACCGGATCCGCGACGGCCGCTCCTTCACCACCCGCCGGGTGGTCGCCGTCCAGCACGGCAAGCCGATCTTCCACCTCTCGGCGTCGTTCCAGGTGTACGAGGACGGGCTGGACCACCAGGAGCGCATGCCGGACGCGCCCGATCCCGCCACGCTGCCCACCGGTGAGGAACGGCTGCGCGGCTACGGGCACCTCGACCCGGCGGTCGTGGAGAAGTTCCTGGAGGCCCGGGCCGCCGTCGATCTGCGCTACGTCGACGAGCCGCCGTACGGGAAGTTCGGCGAGCCGCGCGAGCCGCACTCGCAGGTGTGGTTCCGGACCAACGGCAAACTGGGCGGCGCTGTTGACGAACCGCTGCTGCACGTCGTCCTCGCCACCTACGTCTCCGACATGACGCTGCTCGACTCCGTGCTGCTCGCGCACGGGCGGGGCGGCTGGGCCGTCGGGGACGTCGTCGGAGCCTCCCTCGACCACGCGATGTGGTTCCACCGGCCGTTCCGCGCCGACGAATGGCTGCTCTACGACCAGGAGTCCCCGTCCGCGTACGGCGGCCGGGGACTGGGACAGGCCCGCATCTACACGCAGGACGGGCGGCTGGCCATCACGGTGATCCAGGAGGGCGTGGTCCGCGTCCCGCGCGAGCCGGGCACTAGCTGAGGCCCGCCTCCGCCAGCAGGTACGCCGTCATCGGGTCGTAGTGGCGGGGGCTGACCACGTGGTCGTCGAGGGGCACCGTCACCTGTACGGTGCCCTCGGCCTCGGCGATGAAGAGGGCCGGGTCGTTGCAGTCGGCGTAGCCGACGGAGTCCACGCCGTGCTGTCCCGCGTAGCCCGCCCAGCCGTGGTCGGCGACGACCAGGTCGGGCAGCGGGCGGCCCTCGCGCTCCAGGGCGGTCAGGATGGCCTTCATCGGCTCGCCCGAGTGGGTGTGCCACAGGGTGGCGCCGTGCTCCAGCACCGCCACGTCCGCGAACTGCATGACGTAACCCTCCTCGGTCGTCAGCCCGTCCGGGATGACGACGATCTCGCAGCCGGCCGCGCGCAGGGCGGACGCGGTCGCGCGGTGCACGTCGAGCAGGCCGCCGGGGTGGCCGGTGGCGAAGAGCACCCGCTGCTGCCCGTCCGCCGCCTTGCGCAGCCGCCCGGCGAGCCGGTCCAGGGCCGCGACGGTCAGCTCCGGGTCGATGGTGTCCTGGCCGTACCGGTGCTCGGGGTCGTCGTTCACGCCGACTCGTTCCGCCATCACCGCGAGGACGTCCTGCTCGTCGCTCCAGCGGTCGCCGAGTTCCAGGCCGAGCCAGTAGTGGCGGTCGGCGTTCGCCAGCTTGCGGTAGTGGGAGAGGTTGTTCTCGCGGGGGGTGGCGACGTCGCCCGCGATGCGCGTCCTGACGAGGTGGTCGACGAGTTCGGCGCGGCTGGGTGTCCCGGGTATCGGCATGACAACCATTGTGGAGCAGCCGACTGGGGGCGGCCCTGGCGTATCGCACGCTGGGATGTGCGTCACGTACTCAGCGGGACCCCGCTCACCTACTCAGATCTGCCGCAGCGCGAACCACAGTTCCATGCGGACGTCCGGGTCGTCCAGGTCCGCTCCCAGCAGGGTCGCGCACCGGGCGATGCGCTGCCGCACGGTGTTGCGGTGCACGGACAGGGCGACGGCCGTGCGGTCCCAACTGCCGTGCAGGGAGAGCCAGGTGCGCAGGGTCTCGGGGAGCGCGGGGTGGGCCGTGACGGGCGCGAGCAGGGTGCGGGCGTGGGCCGCCGCCTCGTCGGGCGGGACCAGGTCGGCGAGGGCGGGGCGCGGTCCGTGCCGGAGCAGCGGGGCGCGGGTGGCGCGGGCCCGGGCCAGGGCGCGGGCCGCCTGGGTGTCGGCGGCGGGCCAGTCCTCCGGGGCGACGTCGGCGCTGACGCCCAGGGTCCAGCCGGGCAACGGGTCCGGTGCCGGGTCGGCCGGGAGCAGGACCCGTACGACGTCGCCCGCCGGGTCGACCAGGGCGGAGCCGAGCGCGGCACCCAGCGCGCCGGCCGCGACGGCGTCGGGGACGCCCTCCCCGTCCGGACGGGCGTGCACGACGACCCACCGCCGCCCGTCGCCGAGCAGCGGTGCGACGTCCTCGGGCGCGGCCCCCAGCAGCAGCCGCACCAGCGCCGAGGAACGGGCGGCACCCGTACCGCTGTGCTGCTCCCCGGTGAGGAGGGAGAGCAGCACGGCGGCGACCGACACGATGGTGTGATCCCCCGGCGCACGCCCCGGGGCAGCCACCCCGAGCACGAAGCCGCGCCCGGCACCGAGGGCGTAGGCGGCGAGATGCGTACCGGAGACGGTGTCGGTGGCGGAGGTGGGGTGGGGGCGGTTGGCGGGAGAGGGCGTCCGGGGCTGAGGCGGGGGCGCGGGTCGGTTGGGTGGTTGGGGCTGGGGGCGGCCTGCGTCGGGTGCCCCGTCACGCGGCCGCGAGCGCCTGGCCCCGGCGAGCCCGCCCGGGCGTTCGACTTCGGCGGGCCCGCCCGGACGTCCGACACCGACGGGACCGCCCGGCTGCGCCGCCGGTCCGTCCGTGTGCGGTGCCCTGCCCGGCTCGACCGCCCGGGAGAACTCGCCCGGAGACCGCGCGCCCCCAGTGGGCGCCGACCGCACCACCCCGGAGCCGACCTCGCCAGGCACGCCCGGCCGTCCGCCCCCGCCAGGCACGCCGGACCGTCCGCCCTCGCCAGGCACGCCCGACCGCGTCGCCCCGCCCGCCCGCGAGGACTCGCCCGGAGACCGCGCGCCCGCAGTGGGCGCCGACCGCACCACCCCGGAGCCGACCTCGCCAGGCACGCCCGGCCGTCCGCCCCCGCCAGGCACGCCGGACCGTCCGCCCTCGCCAGGCACGCCCGACCGCGTCGCCCCGCCCGCCCCCGAGGACTCCACCGCAGGCCGCGCGCCCGCACCCTGCGTGCCCGCCGGCGGCCCGGCCCCCGCGTCCACCGGCCGCACCACTCCCGCCAGCTCCGCCAGCGCCTCGCGCGCCTCGCCCGCGGGCTCCCTGCCCGCCCCCGCGATCTCCGCCCCCTCCGGGCCGTACAGCACCGCCCACCCGCCCAGCCGCTGGGCCAGTTGCCGGAGGACCGACGGGACCGGGTCGGGGCGGGAGGCGGCCGCGGCCAGGCTCTGCTGGGCCTCCGTCACGCGGCGGAGTTCGGCCAGGCGGGCCTGGGCCATCAGCTGCCAGACCGCGCGGGCCACGCCCGAGAAGGTGGTCTGCTCCGGCACCTCCAGCAGCGGCAGGCCGTGCCTCTCGCACGCCGCGACCAGCGCCCTCGGCACCGTGTCGTGGACCGGCGCCACCCCGAAGCCGAGGGCCGCGCCGCCCGCCGCGACGATCCGGGCCACGTAGTCGTCGAAGTACGTCCCCGACCCCGCCGCCTCCGGGATGTGCACGCCCGCCGTGAGCAGCAGTTCCCCGCCCAGCAGATACGGATACGGGTCCGCCATCTCCGAGGTGTGCACCCAGTGGACGACGGTGCCGGGGTCGTCGGGGCCTGCGATCCGGCGCAGGGCCAGGTCCTCGCGGGCCAGGAGGGCGGACAGCGGAACGGGGGGTGTGGGGGGAACCGTCGAATCCGGCATGTGTGCGTTCCCTCCGGCCAGTGCCGTTCGAATGGATGAAACGTACACTTCGCAGTCGCTTTCCGGCCACCTAGGGTCAGTCCTCGTCAACCTCGTCCCCCACGACCGAGCTCCGCGCCCCGTGCGTGCGCGAAGGAGGCCCCATGGCCGTCGACTACCTCGTGATCGTCGTCTACCTGGCCGGCATGCTCGCCATGGGCTGGTGGGGCATGCGCCGCGCCCGCTCCAAGAGCGAGTTCCTGGTGGCCGGCCGCCGGCTCGGCCCGGCCATGTACTCCGGCACCATGGCGGCGATCGTCCTCGGCGGCGCCTCCACCATCGGCGGTGTCGGGCTCGGCTACCGGTACGGCCTGTCCGGCGCCTGGATGGTCTTCACCATCGGCCTCGGTCTGCTCGCCCTCTCCGTCTTCTTCTCCGCCCGCATCGCCCGGCTGAAGGTCTACACCGTCTCCGAGATGCTCGACCTGCGCTACGGAGGCGGCCGGGCCGGCGTCATCTCGGGCGTCGTCATGTGGGCGTACACCCTCATGCTCGCGGTGACCTCGACCATCGCCTACGCCACGATCTTCGACGTCCTGTTCGACATCAACCGCACGCTCGCGATCGTCCTCGGCGGCTCGATCGTCGTGGCGTACTCCACCCTCGGCGGGATGTGGTCGATCACCCTGACGGACATGGTGCAGTTCGTCGTGAAGACCATCGGCGTGCTGCTCCTGCTGCTGCCGATCGCCGTCGTGAAGGCCGGCGGGTTCAGCGAGATGAAGGACCGGCTGCCCACCGACTACTTCGACCCGCTCGGCATCGGCGGCGAGACGATCTTCACCTACGTGCTGATCTACACCTTCGGCATGCTCATCGGGCAGGACATCTGGCAGCGCGTGTTCACCGCCCGCAGCGACCGAACGGCCAAGTGGGGCGGGACCGTCGCCGGCACCTACTGCCTCGCGTACGCCCTCGCCGGCGCCGTCATCGGCACGGCTGCCAGGGTGCTGTACCCGAAGCTCGGCAGCCCGGACGACGCCTTCGCGACCATCGTGAAGGAGGAACTGCCCGTCGGAGTCCGGGGCTTGGTGCTGGCCGCCGCCCTGGCAGCCGTGATGTCGACCTCGTCCGGCGCGCTGATCGCCTGCGCCACCGTCGCCAACAACGACATCTGGTCCCGGCTGCGGGGCCTCGGCAAGGCGGCGCCTGCGGAAGACCACGACGAGGTACGGGGCAACCGCGCCTTCATCCTGCTCATGGGCCTCGCGGTGATCGGCACGGCCATCGCGATCGACAACGTCGTGGAGGCGCTGACCGTCGCCTACAACCTCCTCGTCGGCGGACTGCTCGTGCCGATCCTCGGCGGGCTGGTGTGGAAGCGGGGCACGGTGTACGGCGCCCTCGCCTCCGTCGTGGTCGGCGGGCTCGCGGTCATCGTGCTGATGGCGGCGCACGGCATCCTCGCCAACGAGCCCGTCTACTACGGCCTGCTCGCCTCGCTCGCCGCCTATCTGGTCGTCTCCCTGGCCACCCCCGCCACCGACGCCGCCGTCCTCGCCGCCTGGCGCGAGCGGCTCTCCGGACGGGCCCCCGAACTCGCGTCCGAACCGGTCACGGCTCCCCAGTAGAGTCGTAGAGCAAGCAGTACATACGCGATGAAGCGTAGGAAAGAAGGCATTTCTCCATGAGCAGCAACGAGACTCCCCGCGGACCCGTCGACTCCTCGCGCGTTCCGCGGTACGCGGGCCCCGCGACCTTCGCCCGGCTGCCCCGGCTCGACGAGGTCGGCGGGCGGGCCGATGTCGCCGTGGTGGGCGTGCCGTTCGACTCGGGTGTCTCGTACCGGCCGGGCGCCCGCTTCGGCGGCAACGCGATCCGCGAGGCGTCCCGGCTGCTGCGCCCGTACAACCCGGCGCAGGACGCCTCGCCGTTCGCCCTCGCCCAGGTCGCGGACGGCGGCGACATCGCCGTGAACCCGTTCAACATCAACGAGGCCGTCGAGACCGTCGAGGCCGCCGCCGACGACCTGCTCGGCACGGGCGCCCGGCTGATGACCCTCGGCGGCGACCACACCATCGCGCTGCCGCTGCTGCGCTCGGTGGCGAAGAAGCACGGCCCGGTGGCCCTGCTGCACTTCGACGCCCACCTCGACACCTGGGACACGTACTTCGGCGCCGAGTACACCCACGGCACCCCGTTCCGCCGCGCGGTCGAGGAGGGCGTCCTCGACACCTCCGCCCTGTCCCACGTCGGCACGCGCGGCCCGCTCTACGGCAAGCAGGACCTGACCGACGACGAGAAGATGGGCTTCGGCATCGTCACCTCGGCGGACGTCTACCGGCGCGGCGCGGACGAGGTCGCCGACCAGCTCCGCCAGCGCATCGGCGACCGGCCGCTGTACATCTCCATCGACATCGACTGCCTCGACCCGGCCCACGCCCCCGGCACGGGCACCCCCGAGGCCGGCGGCATGACCTCGCGCGAGCTGCTGGAGATCCTGCGCGGCCTGGCGTGCTGCAACCTGGTCTCCGCGGACGTCGTCGAGGTGGCGCCCGCGTACGATCACGCGGAGATCACGTCGGTGGCCGCGTCCCACACGGCGTACGAACTGACCACGATCATGTCCCGCCAGATCGCCGCGGCCCGGAAGGACTCGGAAGCCAAGTGACTCACGACCACGACCTGGTGCTCCGCCCGACGCCCGCCCAGACGGAGGCCGCCCTGAACCCTCCCCCCGGCCGGGGCGGCGGAGACCTGGTCGTGGAGACGCTGGCCGCGCTGGGCGCGACGACCGTGTTCGGACTGCCCGGCCAGCACGCGCTGGGCATGTTCGACGCGCTGCGCCGCTCGGACTTGAGGTACGTCGGCCTGCGGGTGGAGAACAACGCCGGCTTCGCTGCCGACGCGTACGGCAGGATCACGGGTGAGGCGGCGCCGCTGCTGCTGTCGACGGGGCCGGGAGCCCTGACGTCGCTGGCGGCGCTCCAGGAGGCGGCCGCGGCCAGCGCCCCCGTCCTGGCGATCAGCAGCCAGGTCCCGACGACCGGGCTCGGCGGCGGACGCCACGGCTATCTGCACGAACTGCCCGACCAGGCGGCCTCGTTCCGGGGCGTGGTGAAGTCGGTCCACACCGTCCGCACCCCGTCGCAGATCCCGTCCGCCATCGAGGCGGCCTGGAAGTCGGCGCTGAGCGCCCCGCACGGGCCGGTGTGGGTGGAGGTCCCGCAGGACGTACTGCTCGCGCCGACGGCGATCCCGGTGGTGACCGGCGGCGACGCCTTCCCCGAGGAGCTGCCGCCGCGCCCCGAACTGACCGCCGTGGCCGCCGACCTGCTGTCGAAGGCGGCCCGCCCGGCGATCATCGCGGGCGGCGGAGTGATCCGGGCGGACGCGTCGAAGAAGCTGCGCCGGCTGGCCGAGACGCTCCAGGCGCCGGTCGTCACGACACCGGGCGGCAAGGGCGCCTTCCCCTGGACGCATCCGCTGTCGCTCCAGTCCTGGATCGAGGACCGCCACACCACGGACTTCCTCGAGGACGCGGACGTCCTGCTCGTCGTCGGCTCGGGTCTCGGTGAACTCTCCTCGAACTACCACACGTTCAAGCCGCGCGGCCGGATCATCCAGATCGAGGCCGACCTCGGCAAGCTGGAGTCCAACCACCCGGCCCTGGGCATCCACGCGGACGCCCGCCTCGCCTTGCAGGCACTGCTGGAGACGGTCACCGAGCGGGAGGACCCGACGGCACCGGAGCGCGTCCGCGCGCTGCTCGCGAAGGTCGCCGAACGCATCGCCGCCCAGGAACTCGCCCTGGAGCAGGACGTGCTGGCGTCCGTCCGCAGGGCGCTCCCCGCCGACTCCCCGTCCTTCTGGGACATGACGATCCTCGCCTACTGGGCCTGGTCGGCCTTCGACGCCAAGGGCCCCAACCACATGCACTCCGCACAGGGCGCGGGCGGCCTCGGCTACGCCTTCCCGGCGGCACTCGGCGCGGCGGTGGCCGACCCGACCCGGCCGGTCCTCGCCGTCTCCGGCGACGGCGGGGCCCTGTACTCGATCGCCGAGCTGGCGACGGCCCGCCAGTACGGCCTGAACGTCACCTGGCTGATCGTCGACGACGGCGGCTACGGCATCCTGCGCGAGTACATGACCGACGCGTTCGGCGAGGCGAGCGCGACGGAACTGACCCGGCCGGACTACGTGGCCCTGGCGGAGTCCTTCGGCGTCCCCGGGGTCCGTACGACCCCGGAGAACCTGGAGCAGGACCTCGCGAAGCAGCTCGCGTCGCCGGGGCCCTCGGTGGTCCTGCTCCCGGCCGTGCTGCGGATGTTCGCGCCGACGCATCTGGACTGAGCGCCGACCGGTCCGGCCGGGCCGTTTCTTCGCTCCTCACATGGGCGGGACCGAGCGGGGCACCCGTGTATCCGTCCACCAGCGAAGGGGAGCCGATCATGGTAGTCGCCGTCGTCATCGTCGGGTGTGTGGTCCTGGCCGTCCTGGCCTTCCTCGTCCCCCGTCTCTCCCGCCATCCCGAGCGCGGCACGCAACGTACCCTCGGTGCCGGGGCCCGGGCCGGTGGCAAGGCGCCCGGCATTCTGGGCCGGCTCTTCAGCAAGCCCTTCCACACCAGCTCGCGCGCGGTGAGCCGCAGCGGTTCGGCAGGTCGCCGCTCCCGCGGCCGCATGCCCTTCTGACCGACGGCGCGGACCGAGCGGGGAGCATAATCATGAACGCCGAAGACGCCGAAGACGCGAACAGGTTGCTGGACGGGCTGACCGTGGATGCCAGTCGGCGAGAGCAGCCGATCGTGCTGGACGAGGACGGACGTCCCATCCGGACCTGGCGGGAGAACCATCCGTACGACCACAAGGTCCGCCGCAAGGAGTACGAGCGGACCAAGCGCATCCTGCAGATCGAGCTGCTCAAGCTCCAGCGGTGGGTCAAGGACACCGGCGCCCGTCTGGTCGTCGTGTGCGAGGGGCGTGACGCCGCGGGCAAGGGCGGCACGATCCAGCGGCTCACCGAGCGGCTCAACCCCCGCGGCGCACGCGTGGTCGCCCTGGACAAGCCCACCGAACGCGAGATGGGCCAGTGGTACTTCCAGCGGTACATCGCGCATCTGCCGACGGCCGGGGAGATCGTCTTCTTCGACCGCTCCTGGTACAACCGGGCCGGCGTCGAGCGCGTGATGGGGTACTGCTCCAAGGACGAGTACGAGCTGTTCCTCGACCAGTGCCCGGCCTTCGAGCGGATGCTGGTCGACGACGGCGTCCTGCTGGTGAAGTTCTGGTTCTCGGTCTCCCGCTCCGAGCAGCGCACGCGCTTCGCGATCCGGCAGGTCGACCCGGTGCGCCAGTGGAAGCTCTCCCCCACCGACTTGGCCTCGCTGGACCGCTGGGACGACTACACCGAGGCGAAGGTCGACATGTTCCGCGCCACGGACACCGCATACGCCCCCTGGACCGTCGTCAAGAGCAACGACAAGCGGCGCGCCCGGCTGGAGACCATGCGCAGTCTGCTGTCGCGCATCGACTACGCCAGCAAGGACCGCGAGGCCGTCGGCACACCCGACCCCCTCATCGTCGGCGCCGCCGACACCCTTCTGGAGCCCGGCGAGGAGGACACCGCACTGTCACCCACTCCGTTGTCCTCCGGCGCCGACGGGCCGGGCAAGCACCCCGAGCACCCCGGGACCGACTGACGCTCACGAGCCCGTCCCTCTCATCCGGAACCGTGCGATGGCGGTGGTCGTAGGACGCCCACTCAGTCAGTTGCTGCTGCCGTCATGCCGGTCGTTGCCGGTGTCGGTGTCGGTGTCGGTGTCGGTGTCGGCGGGACGGAAGCATGCCGTCACCGTCTTGCCGTTCCGCCGGCACCGCATCCCCCACTCGTCGGCGAGCTTCTGCACGATCGCCACTCCGCGGCCGGAGACGTCCCCCGGCGCTGCTTCGCGCTGGCGCGGCAGCGTCGGGTCCTCGTCGTGGACGCTCACATGAAGGCAGTCGCCGTCCCACGTGAGGACCAGGTGCGCGTCGCTGTGCGCGTGGACGTGCGCATTGGTGATCAGCTCGGACACGGCCAGGACGACGGCGTCCACCGTGTCCGGCTCCGCGGCAGCCCAGGGCAGGGATTCGAGACGCCTGCGTGTCCACTCCCGCCCGGCGCGCACTCCCTCGGACATGGGGAACGAGTGCGCCCATCCCATCGCCTTCACCGCCACCGCCCCGGCCTCCTTCCCCTCGGCCCCACACAGGTGCATGAACCGTGTACCCGGCGCCCTCCTCAACAGACACGACGCGGTGGGCCGCCCACGACTTTCCGGGCGGCCCACCCCACATGCCGGTTACTTCTCGAGCACGGCTCGAACACGACCTACAGGCCGTCGCGGACCATCGCGGCGACGAGGTGGACGTGGCGGTCGGCCGCCGTGTTCGACATCTCGTTCTCGAAGTTCAGGCCGTAGGGCCAGAAGTGGCCGCCGCCGGTGGAGATCTTCGCGCCGGAGCCGTCGTACTGCTTGACGAGCGCGGTGGCCTGCCCGCCGGTCCAAGTGCCGCTGCCGCCGAGGCGGGACCAGCCCGAGCTGGTGCCCACGCCGATGGTGTGGGCGATCTCGTGCAGGGCCGTCCGCTTGGTCATGTAGCTGCGGTTGCTGCCGAAGCGGATGGTCCCGTTGATGTTGCCGTCGGCGGTGGGGACGCCCGGCTCGTAGCGGACGGTGATGGTCTTGCCCAGGTCACTGAGGTTGTTGTAGCGGGCCACCGCCGCGTTCATGGCCCGGGTGATGGCGTCGTAGGCGGTGCGCTGGTCCTCGGTCGGGTTGCTCGCCCGCACGAGGGACCAGGTGATGGTGGCCGCGGCGGCGCGTTCGCGGGCCGGGGCGGGGGCGGCCTGGGGGGTGGCGGCCTGGGCGACGCCTGGGCCGGCCAGTAGTGCGGCTGTCAGGGCAGCTACAAGTGCCTTGCGTGGGCTCATCGCGGATCCTCCTGTGGGGGTGACCGTCAGAAGCTTGCGAGACTTCGTACGGCGTTCGGGATCTCGGACACACGTGACCACTGTCGACATCAGATCGGATACGACGAAATCCCGTCACTGACGCGGCAGTTGGCGCGCTGTCGACCGCAAGTATCCCGGCGGGAAAACCGACGTCAAGAGTTTTCACAGGGGTCAGCGGAGCGGCACCTGACCGAAGGGCCGGGGGCCGTTCGGCCGCCACGGCGTGCCCGAACACCCGCTTCGAAGCTCCCGGCGTTCCAGGGTTCGGTGGCAGCTGTCACCCCGGCATCGTGAACAGCCCTGACTGGAGGCCGCTGTGACGAAACCGGGACCCTCCTGTGAAACAACGCAGCGCCCGGTAACGACTCGCACAAGCCTTCGCCGATCGCTACAACCTTTGCCCCTTCCCGGTGAGTCATGGAGTGCATGACTTCTGGGATATCCCGCCGCGCGAGAGTGCTGGCGGTGGCCGTGGGTACGGGTGTGCTCGTGCCGCTCGTCGCTGCCGCCACGCCCGCCGCCGCCGCGACTCCGGCCGTGACCTGCACGTCGGCCAAGGCCGGGCTCGCCGCCAAGCTGAAGAAGGACATCACCGCCGCGCTCGCCACCCGCAAGGGAACGGTCGCCGTCGGCCTCTACGACCGCAGCACCAACACGACGTGCACCCTGCGCGCGAGCTCCGCCTACGACTCGGCCAGCGTCGTCAAGGTGACTGTCCTCGCCACGCTGCTGTGGGACGCGAAGAAGCACGACCGGTATCTCACCGACCGCGAGAACACCCTCGCCAAGGCCATGATCACCAAGTCGGACAACGCCGCGACCTCCACCCTGTGGAAGCAGCTCGGCATGACGAAGATCAAGGGCTTCCTCAGCGCCGCCGGCATGACCCAGACCAAGCCCGGCGCGAACGGCTACTGGGGCCTGACGCAGATCACCGTCACCGACGAGCAGAAGCTGCTGAAGCTCCTCACCGCCAAGAACGCGGTCCTGAGCGACAACTCCCGTGCCTACATCCTCAAGTTGATGGGCCAGGTCGTCTCGTCCCAGCGCTGGGGCACGCCGTACGGAGTGCCGTCCGGCGTCACCGTGGCCGTGAAGAACGGCTGGCTGCAACGCTCCACGAACGGCTGGCGGGTGCACAGCGTCGGCGCGTTCAAGGGCGGCGGCCACGACTACATGATGACCGTGCTCACCCACGGCAACAGCACCATGAACTACGGCATCGCGACCATCCAGGCCGTGGCCAAGGTCATCCACAAGGACCTGGCCGCGAGCTGACCCTTCACCGCGCGTCCTACCCGGCGTCACCGGTCCGCCCTACGGTGGCGCCATGCCCCTGAGAAACCCTCTCGCCCTCCTCACCGCGGGCCTGGCGGTGGCCACGTGCCTGACCGCCGCCGGCCCCGCCCAGGCGCACACCCGGCACGCCTGCTCGCCGGACGTGTCCATCGACGGCTTCTCCGACGCGCTCGACAAGACGACGTACGAGAACACCTACGTCGGCAATCTCTCGGCCCTCGCCATGGACGGCGGCGGCTCACTGGCCGCCCTCTCCGACCGCTCGTCCCTCTTCCGCCTGGACGCGAGGACCCTCAAGCCCCGGTCCGTGACCCCGCTCGCCGACGAGAACGGGACCGCGCTCGACTCCGAGGGCCTGGTCATCGACGCCGACGGCACTCTCCTGGTCACCTCCGAGACCGAGCCGTCCGTCCGCCGCTACTCCCGCACCGGCGAGATCCTCGACCGCCTCCCGGTCCCGGACGCCCTGCGCGTGAGCCCCGTGGGCCGGGCCCAGCCCAACGGCACCTTCGAGGGCCTGACGCTGCTTTCCGGCGGCCGCACCCTGCTGGCCTCCATGGAGTACTCGCTGTCCGGCGACGACTCGACGATCGTCCGCTTCCAGACCTGGCGCAGGACGGCACACGGCCACTTCGCCCTCGGCGCCCAGTACGCCTACCGCAAGGACCCCGGCCTGGGCGTCCCCGAGGTCCAGGCGACCCCCGACGGCCGCCTGCTGGTCCTGGAGCGCGGCTTCACCTCCGGCGTCGGCAACACGGTCCGCCTCTACCTGGCCGACCCGCGCGGGGCGACGGACACGAGCGGCATCGAGACCCTCCCGGCCCGCCCCGAGGCCCGCCTGATCAGGAAGACCCTCCTCACCGACCTCGTGACCTGCCCCTCCCTCGGAGCGACGGCCGAGCAGCCCCAGCCGAACCCGCTGCTCGACAACATCGAGGGCATGACGATCACGGGCCGGACGAAGAAGACCCTGAAGGTCCTCCTGGCCAGCGACGACAACGAGAACAAGACCCAGACGACCCGCTTCTACGCCCTGCGGGTGAGAACGACCACCCAGCGCTGACCACGAGGGATCCTCCCCGGGCGGGCGGGAGTGGCTACGCCCCCGCCGCCGCGAACGCCCCCCGGGCCATCCGGTGCAGCAACTCCGCCGTGGCCCCCCGCCCGGGCAGGGACCCGGCCCTCCCCAGATGCGGCGTCGAGTTCAGCAGCCCGAACACCGAGTGCACAGCCGACCGCGCCGCAGGCTCCCCCAGTCCGGGATACACCTCCCGCACGACGGCCACCCACAGCTCCACGTACTGCCGCTGGAGCTGCCGGACCATCTTCCGGTCGCTGTCCCGGAGGCGGTCCAGCTCCCGATCGTGCAGGGTGATCAGAGGCCGGTCGTCGAGCGCGAAGTCGATGTGCCCCTCGATCAGCGAGTCGAGGACCGCCTCCGCCCCCGCGCCCCCGTCCGCCTCCGCCACCCGCCGCTTCGCCCCGGTCAGCAGCTGCCCGCTGATCCCCACCAGCAGCTCCGCGAGCATCGCGTCCTTGCCCGCGAAGTGCCGGTAGAGCCCGGGCCCGCTGATCCCGACAGCGGCACCTATCTCGTCGACTCCGACCCCGTGGAAGCCCCGCTCGGCGAAGAGCCGGGCGGCCTCCTTGAGGATCTGCTCGCGTCGGGTGGGGGCGTCGGTTCTCGTGGCCATGAAATCAATTCTAGACAGGGAGGTTAGCGGTCGTTAACCTGAAGGAAATGCGTTAACGCTCATTAACAAGGTGAGGGGACCGCAGGATGCACGAGGCACCGGAGCTCACGAGCGCGGCAGACCCCGCGTCGGAGGCCTTTCGGGCCAACGAGGAGGCGCACCGCGCCCTCGTGGAGGAGCTGCGCGCCAAGCTGGCCGCGGCCGCGCGGGGAGGCGGCGAGAAGGCCCGCGCCCGCCACACCGCGCGCGGCAAGCTGCTCCCCCGCGACCGCGTCGACACCCTCCTCGACCCGGGTTCACCCTTCCTGGAGCTGGCCCCGCTCGCGGCCGACGGGATGTACGAGGGCCAGGCCCCGGCCGCCGGTGTCATCGCCGGCATCGGCCGGGTCAGCGGCCGCGAAACCGTGATCATCGCCAACGACGCCACGGTCAAGGGCGGCACGTATTACCCGATGACGGTCAAGAAGCACCTGCGCGCCCAGGAGGTCGCCCTCGACAACCGCCTCCCCTGCGTCTACCTGGTGGACTCCGGCGGCGCCTTCCTCCCCATGCAGGACGAGGTCTTCCCGGACCGGGACCACTTCGGCCGGATCTTCTACAACCAGGCCCGTATGTCGGGCGCCGGCATCCCCCAGATCGCCGCCGTCCTCGGTTCCTGCACGGCCGGCGGGGCGTACGTCCCGGCGATGAGCGACGAGGCGGTGATCGTCCGCAACCAGGGCACGATCTTCCTGGGCGGACCGCCCCTGGTGAAGGCGGCCACGGGCGAGGTCGTCACGGCGGAGGAGCTCGGCGGCGGCGAGGTCCACTCCCGCGTCTCGGGCGTCACGGACCACCTCGCGGAGAACGACGCGCACGCGCTGCGCATCGTCCGCACCATCGTCTCCACCCTCCCCGCGCGCGGGAAGCTCCCCTGGGAGGTCACGCAGGCGATCGAGCCGAAGGTCGACCCGCAGGGCCTCTACGGCGCAGTCCCGGTCGACTCCCGCACCCCGTACGACGTCCGGGAGATCATCGCGCGCGTGGTCGACGGCTCCCGTTTCGCCGAGTTCAAGTCCGAGTTCGGCCAGACCCTGGTCACGGGCTTCGCCCGGATCCACGGCCACCCGGTGGGCATCGTCGCCAACAACGGCATCCTGTTCTCCGAGTCCGCCCAGAAGGGCGCCCACTTCATCGAGCTGTGCGACCAGCGCGGCATCCCGCTGGTCTTCCTGCAGAACATCTCGGGGTTCATGGTCGGCCGGGACTACGAGGCGGGCGGCATCGCCAAGCACGGCGCCAAGATGGTCACGGCCGTGGCCTGCACGCGCGTACCGAAACTCACGGTCGTGGTCGGCGGCTCGTACGGCGCGGGCAACTACTCCATGTGCGGCCGGGCGTACTCCCCCCGGTTCCTGTGGATGTGGCCGAACGCCAAGATCTCCGTGATGGGCGGCGAGCAGGCCGCCTCGGTCCTCGCGACCGTCAAGCGGGACCAGCTGGAGGCGCGTGGCGAGTCCTGGCCGGCGGAGGACGAGGAGGCCTTCAAGGCCCCGATCCGCGCCCAGTACGAGCGCCAGGGCAACGCCTACTACGCGACGGCCCGCCTCTGGGACGACGGTGTGATCGACCCGCTGGACACCCGCCAGGTCCTGGGGCTGGCCCTGACCGCGTGCGCCAACGCGCCCCTGGGTGACCCCCAGTTCGGCGTCTTCCGGATGTGAGGGGACGGACGACGATGTTCGAGACAGTGCTGGTTGCCAACCGTGGCGAGATCGCCGTGCGGGTCATCCGTACGCTGCGGTCGATGGGCGTGCGCTCGGTGGCCGTCTTCTCCGACGCGGACGCCGACGCCCGGCACGTCCGCGAGGCGGACACGGCGGTCCGGATCGGACCGGCCCCGGCATCGATGAGCTATCTGTCGGTGGAGCGCCTGCTGGAGGCGGCGGCGCGCACCGGCGCCCAGGCCGTCCACCCCGGCTACGGCTTCCTCGCCGAGAACGCCGCCTTCGCGCGCGCCTGCGCCGAGGCCGGCCTGGTCTTCATCGGCCCTCCGGCGGACGCGATCGCGTTGATGGGCGACAAGATCCGCGCCAAGGAGACGGTCCGGGAAGCCGGCGTACCGGTCGTCCCCGGCGGACGCGACCCGGACCTGGCCGAGGCGGCCCGCGAGCTGGGCGCGCCCGTGCTGCTGAAGCCGAGTGCGGGCGGCGGCGGCAAGGGCATGCGCCTGGTGCGGGACCTGACCCGGCTGGAGGAGGAGATCGCCGCGGCCCGCCGCGAGGCCGGCGCCTCCTTCGGCGACGACACGCTCCTGGTCGAGCGCTGGATCGACCGCCCCCGCCACATCGAGATCCAGGTCCTGGCCGACGGCCACGGCCGTGTCGTCCATCTGGGCGAGCGCGAGTGCTCCCTCCAGCGCCGCCACCAGAAGATCATCGAGGAGGCGCCGAGCGTGCTCCTCGACGAGGAGACGCGCTCCGCGATGGGCGAGGCGGCGGTCCAGGCGGCCCGCTCCTGCGGCTACCGGGGCGCGGGCACGGTGGAGTTCATCGTCCCGGGCAACGACCCGTCGTCGTACTACTTCATGGAGATGAACACCCGCCTCCAGGTGGAGCACCCGGTCACGGAGCTGATCACCGGTCTGGACCTGGTCGAGTGGCAGCTGCGGGTGGCGGCCGGGGAGCCCCTGGCCTTCGCCCAGGAGGACGTACGCCTGACCGGCCACGCCGTCGAAGCCCGCATCTGCGCCGAGGACCCGGCCCGCGGCTTCCTCCCCTCCGGCGGCACGGTCCTGAGGCTCCGTGAACCGCAGGGCGACGGCATCCGCACCGACTCGGGCCTCACGGAGGGCACGGAGGTCGGCAGCCTCTACGACCCGATGCTCTCGAAGGTCATCGCGTACGGCCCCGACCGCGCGACCGCCCTGCGCAAGCTCCGTTCGGCCCTGGCGGAGACGGTCACGCTCGGTGTGCAGACCAACGCCGGCTTCCTGCGCCGGCTGCTCGCCCACCCGGCGGTGGCCGCCGGTGACCTGGACACGGGCCTGGTCGAGCGGGAGGTCGAGGGGCTGGTCTCCACGGCCGTACCGGAAGAGGTCTACGAGGCGGCGGCGGCCGTACGCCTGGAGGCGCTGACGCCCGAGCCCGGCGGCTGGACGGACCCCTTCTCGGTCCCCAGCGGCTGGCGGCTCGGCGGGACACGGAAACCGCCCGCCTTCCACCTCAGGGTCCAGGACTCGCTGGAGTACACCCCGCGCGGCACCGCCACGGTCACCGGCGACCGGGTCTCCGTCACGCTGGACGGCGTCCGCCACACCTTCCACCGAGCCGCCGACTGGCTCGGCCGCGACGGCGACGCCTGGCATGTACGCGACCACGACCCGGTGGCCGCCTCCCTGAGCCGCGCGGCCCACGCGGGCGCCGACTCGCTGACCGCGCCCATGCCGGGCACGGTGACGGTGGTGAAGGTCGCCGTCGGCGACGAGGTGGCCGCGGGCCAGAGCCTGCTGGTGGTGGAGGCGATGAAGATGGAGCACGTCGTCTCCGCCCCGCACGCCGGCAAGGTCACCGAACTGGACGTGGCCCCGGGCTCGACGGTCGCCATGGACCAGGTGCTGGCGGTCATCGCACCCCACGAGGAGGCGGAGGAATGACAGTCGACGGTCTCCCGATGGTGGTTCCGACCGGGGACCTCCCCACCCGCGTCCGCATCCACGAGGTGGGCGCGCGCGACGGCCTGCAGAACGAGAAGGCGACGGTCCCCACCGAGGTCAAGGCGGAGTTCGTCCGCCGCCTGGCGGAAGCGGGCCTGACGACGATCGAGGCGACGAGCTTCGTCCACCCCCGGTGGGTCCCCCAACTGGCGGACGCGGAACAGCTGTACCCCATGGTCAGCGACCTCCCGGTGGCACTGCCGGTGCTCGTCCCGAACGAACGCGGCCTGGACCGGGCCCTGGCCCTGGGGGCCCGGCGGGTGGCTGTCTTCGCCAGCGCCACGGAGTCCTTCGCCAAGGCCAACCTCAACCGCACGGTGGACGAGGCACTGGCGATGTTCGAGCCGGTGGTGAGCCGGGCGAAGGCCGAGGACGTCCATGTCCGCGGCTACCTCTCCATGTGCTTCGGCGACCCCTGGGAGGGCGCGGTCCCGGTCCCCCAGGTGGTCCGGGTCTGCAAGTCCCTCCTGGACATGGGCTGCGACGAGCTGAGCCTGGGCGACACGATCGGTGTGGCGACACCCGGTCATGTCGTCTCCCTGCTGCGGTCGCTGGACGAGGCCGGCGTCCCCCCGGCCGCCCTCGGCGTCCACTTCCACGACACGTACGGCCAGGCCCTCGCCAACACGCTCGCGGCCCTCCAGCAGGGCGTCACGACGGTCGACGCCTCCGCGGGAGGCCTGGGCGGCTGCCCGTACGCGAAGTCGGCGACCGGCAACCTGGCCACCGAAGACCTCGTGTGGATGCTGCGGGGCCTCGGCATCGACACCGGGATCGACCTCGGCCGCCTCGTCGCCACGAGCGTGTGGATGGCCACCCGTCTGGGCCGACCCAGCCCGTCCCGCACCGTCCGAGCCCTGTCCCACGAGGACACCGAGGAGCAGTGATCACCATGGACTACCGACTCTCCCCCGAGTTGGAGGAACTCCGCCGCACGGTAGAGGAGTTCGCGCACGAGGTCGTGGCGCCGAAGATCGGCGACTTCTACGAGCGGCACGAGTTCCCGTACGAGATCGTCCGGGAGATGGGCCGCATGGGCCTGTTCGGGCTGCCGTTCCCCGAGGAGTACGGCGGCATGGGCGGCGACTACCTCGCCCTGGGCGTGGCCCTGGAGGAACTGGCGAGGGTCGACTCCTCGGTGGCCATCACCCTCGAAGCCGGCGTCTCGCTCGGCGCGATGCCGGTGTTCCGCTACGGCACGGAGGCCCAGAAGCGGGAATGGCTCCCCCGCCTCTGCTCCGGCGAGCTCCTGGGCGCGTTCGGCCTGACGGAACCGGACGGCGGCAGCGACGCGGGCGCGACCCGCACGACGGCCCGCCTGGACGAGTCGGCGAACGAGTGGGTGATCAACGGCACGAAGTGCTTCATCACCAACTCGGGCACGGACATCACGGGCCTGGTGACGGTCACGGCGGTCACGGGCCGCGCCCCGGACGGCAAACCGCTCATCTCCTCGATCATCGTCCCCTCCGGCACACCCGGCTTCACGATCGCCGCCCCGTACTCGAAGGTCGGCTGGAACGCCTCGGACACCCGCGAGTTGTCCTTCTCGGACGTCCGGGTCCCGGCGGCGAACCTCCTGGGCGAACAGGGCCGCGGCTACGCCCAGTTCCTCCGCATCCTCGACGAAGGCCGCATCGCCATCGCGGCGCTGGCAACCGGCCTGGCACAGGGCTGCGTGGACGAATCCGTCAAGTACGCCAGGGAACGCCACGCCTTCGGCAAGCCGATCGCCGCCAACCAGGCGATCCAGTTCAAGATCGCCGACATGGAGATGAAGGCCCACACGGCCCGCCTCGCCTGGCGCGACGCGGCAGCCCGCCTGGTGGCCGGCGCCCCCTTCAAGAAGGAAGCGGCCCTGGCCAAGCTCTACTCCTCCACGGTGGCGGTCGACAACGCCCGCGAGGCCACCCAGATCCACGGCGGCTACGGCTTCATGAACGAGTACCCGGTCGCCCGCATGTGGCGCGACTCCAAGATCCTTGAAATCGGCGAGGGCACGAGCGAGGTCCAGCGGATGCTGATCGCACGGGAGTTGGGGCTGGTCAGCTGAACGACCGGCTGGGGCTTGCTCGCGGGCGCGGTGATCCGGATCACCGCGCCCGTTCGCATTCCCTCGCCTTCCCCCGGGCACAGGTACCAGGGCCCCCCTGGACACAGCATGAGGTTAGGCTAACCTAAGCTTAATTCCAGCCAACTGGCTGTCAGCCGTGCCCGCAGTGGCTCCGTACGTACGAAAGCAGACCCAGCGATGTCGAACGCCAGAACCGCCCGCTTCTCCCGCCGCGGCATCCTCGCCGCCGGCGGCGCCCTCGGACTCGGCGCGCTCGTGACCGCGTGCGGCAGCGAGGACTCGACGGACGGCGGCTCGGACTCGAAGGCGTCCGCCAAGTCCGGCCCGTGGTCCTTCAAGGACGACCGCGGCAAGAACGTGCAGCTCGACAAGGTCCCCGCGAACATCGTCGCCTTCACCGGCGTCGCCGCCGCCCTGTACGACTACGGCGTCTCGGTCAAGGGCGTCTTCGGGCCCACCAAGACGCAGGACGGCAAGCCCGACGTCCAGGCCGGCGACATGGACATCAGCAAGGTGACCATCCTCGGCAACAGCTGGGACCAGTTCAACGTCGAGAAGTACGCCGCCCTCGCCCCCGACGTGCTGATCAGCACCATGTTCGACTCCGTCGGCACCCTCTGGTACGTCCCCGAGGCCTCCAAGGACAAGATCGCCAAGCTCGCCCCGAGCGTCGGCATATCCGTCTACGACCGTCAGCTCACCGCCCCGCTCCAGCGCATGTGGGAGCTGGCCGAGTCCCTCGGCGGCGACATGAAGGCCGCGAAGGTCACCGACGCCAAGGAGCGGTTCGAGGAGGCCTCCGAGCGGCTGCGCAAGGCCGCCAAGGCACACCCCGACATCAAGGTGATGGCCGGTTCCGCGAGCCAGGAGCTGTTCTACGTCTCCGGCACCAACCTCTCCGTCGACCTGGAGTACTTCAAGGCCCTCGGCGTGAACTTCGTCGAACCGCCGGAGAAGGCCAAGGCCAAGGGCGGCGGCTGGTTCGAGAGCCTCAGCTGGGAGAACGTCGACAAGTACGCGGCCGACGTCATCATGATGGACGACCGGTCCTCGGCGATCCAGCCGGCGAACATCACCGAGGCGACGTGGAAGAAGCTGCCCGCGGTGAAGGCGGGGCAGGTCATCTCGCGTTCTGCCGAGCCGATCCTGTCGTACGACAAGTGCGTGCCGTTGGTGGAGAACCTGGCGAAGGCCATCGAGTCCGCGAAGAAGGTTGCCTAGCGAGCCTGCGAGTGGGGCGTTGAGTTTCGTCGGCGCGTGCGGGTCCGTTGTGGCCTGTCGCGCAGTTCCCCGCGCCCCTGGGCAAGTCGCCCAGCCCCCTGACCATGACTCAGGAGCTTCTATGACCACCGCCGTAGCCGCCCCGTTCCGTTTCTTCTCGCTCCAGGTCGTGCGGACGAGGCGGCTCGGTCCGTCCCTGGTCCGTGTCACCTTCGGCGGGCCCGATCTGCACGCCTTCCACTCCGACGGGCGTGACCAGTCGCTGTCGCTGTTCCTGCCCCACCCCGGACAGCCCGAGCCGGTCGTGCCGCTCGAGCTCGGGGACGGCTGGTGGCAGGGTTGGCGTGAACTGCCGGACGACGTACGGGCCGTGATGCGGTCGTACACCCTGCGGGCGCTGCGCCGCGGCCCGGACGAGATCGACATCGACTTCGCCCTGCACGGCATCGAGCCGGGCGCCTCGGTCCAGGCCGGCCCCGCCTCCCGCTGGGCCGCCCGGGCCGCCGTCGGCGACCGGGTGCTGCTGCTCGGCCCGGCCGTCGCCGACAACCGGGCGATCCGCTTCCGGCCGCCCGAGGACACCGACCTCGTGGTCGTCTGGGGCGACGAGACCGCCGTCCCCGCCGCCTCGGCCATCGTCGAGTCGCTGCCGGCCGGCACCCGTGCCCGGGTCTGGCTGGAGGTGCCGCACGCCGGGGACATCCAGGACCTGGCGACCGAGGCCGACGCCGAGATCACCTGGCTCGTGAGAGAAGAGAAGGGTGCCCAGGGCTCCGCCATGGTCCTCGACACCCTGCGAGAGGCCCGACTACCGCCGGCCCAGCGGCCGTACGTCTGGATCGCGGGGGAGTCCGGCTGCGTGAAGCAACTGCGCCGGCACTTCGTGCGCGAGCGCGGCATCGACCGCCGCCGGGTCACGTTCGTCGGCTACTGGCGCCGCGGCGTGAGCGAGGAGCAGTTGAGGGCCGAGGAATAGCCTCAGCCCTCCACCCCCTTTCCCCAACCCATGTGACACGAGTGACCACAGTCACGGCAGGGCCCGATCTTCAGCCAAACAACTTAGGTTAGGCTTGCCTAAGTTGATTGAATCGGCGGTTCCAGCCCGCCCTGTCCCGCACCGGACTGTCCCCACCGGAGGACCCCTACATGCGCTCGCACCTGCTCAACGACACCACCGCGGAGCAGTACCGCCGCTCCGTGACCGACGGAGTCGAGCGGGTGGCCGCCAAAATCGCCACCACCGAACGGCCGTTCACCGGGGTCACCGTCGACGCCCTGGCTCCCGCCATCGACGCGATCGACCTCGACAAGCCGCTGCACGACACCGCCGCGGTGCTCGACGAACTGGAGGACGTCTACCTCCGGGACGCGGTCTACTTCCACCACCCCCGCTACCTGGCCCACCTCAACTGCCCGGTCGTCATCCCGGCCGTGCTCGGCGAGGCCGTCCTGTCCGCCGTCAACTCCTCCCTCGACACCTGGGACCAGTCGGCCGGCGGCACCCTGATCGAGCGCAAACTGATCGACTGGACGACCGAGCGCATCGGCCTCGGCCCCGCCGCCGACGGCGTGTTCACCTCCGGCGGCACGCAGTCCAACCTCCAGGCGTTGCTGCTCGCGCGTGAGGAGGCCAAGACCGACACGCTGGCGAAACTGCGCATCTTCGCCTCCGAGGTCAGCCACTTCAGCGTGCAGAAGTCGGCCAAACTACTGGGCCTGGGCCAGGACGCCGTGGTCTCCGTACCCGTCGACCACGACAAGCGCCTGCAGACCGTCGCCCTCGCCCGCGAGCTGGAGCGCTGCAAGCAGGACGGCCTCGTCCCCATGGCCGTCGTCGCCACCGCCGGCACCACCGACTTCGGCTCGATCGATCCGCTGCCCGAGATCGCCGAGCTCTGCGAGCAGTTCGGCACCTGGATGCACGTCGACGCCGCCTACGGCTGCGGCCTGCTCGCCTCCCTGAAGCACCGGGACCGGCTGAACGGCATCGAGCGCGCCGACTCCGTCACCGTGGACTACCACAAGTCCTTCTTCCAGCCGGTGAGTTCGTCCGCGGTGCTGGTCCGCGACGCGGCCACCCTCCGGCACGCCACCTACCACGCCGAGTACCTGAACCCGCGCCGCATGGTGCAGGAACGTATCCCCAACCAGGTGGACAAGTCCCTGCAGACCACCCGCCGCTTCGACGCCCTCAAGCTGTGGATGACCCTGAGGACCATGGGCGCCGACGGCATCGGGCAGCTCTTCGACGAGGTGTGCGAGCTGGCCCGGGAGGGCTGGAAGCTGCTCGCGGCCGACCCGCGCTTCGACGTCGTCGTGGAGCCGAGCCTGTCCACCCTGGTCTTCCGCTACATCCCGGCGTCCGTCACCGACCCCGCCGAGATCGACCGCGCCAACCTCTACGCCCGCAAGGCCCTGTTCGCCTCGGGCGACGCCATCGTCGCGGGCACCAAGGTCGGCGCCCGCCACTATCTGAAGTTCACCCTGCTCAACCCCGAGACGCAGGCGTCCGACATCGCCGCCGTCCTCGATCTGATCGCCGGCCACGCCGAGCAGTACCTGGGAGAGTCCCTTGACCGCGCGTCCTGAAAACCCGAACAGAATCCATGACTTCGTGGGCATCGGGCTCGGCCCCTTCAACCTCGGCCTGGCCTGCCTCACCGAACCGATCGACGAACTCGACGGCGTCTTCCTGGAGTCGAAGCCCGACTTCGAGTGGCACGCGGGGATGTTCCTCGACGGCGCCCACCTCCAGACCCCGTTCATGTCGGACCTGGTCACCCTCGCCGACCCGACGTCCCCGTACTCCTTCCTGAACTACCTGAAGGAGAAGGGCCGGCTCTACTCGTTCTACATCCGCGAGAACTTCTACCCGCTGCGCGTCGAGTACGACGACTACTGCCGCTGGGCAGCGAACCAGCTGAGCAGCATCCGCTTCGGCACGACGGTGACGGAAGTCCGCCACGAGGACGACGTCTACGTCGTGCGGACCGAGACCGGAGAGGCCTTCCGCGCCCGTCACCTCGTCCTCGGCACGGGCACCCCGCCCCACATCCCCGCGGCCTGCCAGAACCTGGGCGGCGACTTCATCCACAACTCCCGCTACCTGAGCCACAAGGCGGAGCTGCAGAAGAAGGACTCGATCACGCTCGTCGGCTCCGGCCAGTCGGCCGCCGAGATCTACTACGACCTGCTCAGCGAGATCGACGTCCACGGCTACCGGCTGAACTGGGTCACCCGCTCCCCGCGCTTCTTCCCGCTGGAGTACACCAAGCTCACGCTGGAGATGACGTCGCCGGAGTACGTCGACTACTTCCGCGAACTGCCCGAGGCCACCCGCTACCGCCTCACGGCCGAGCAGAAGGGCCTGTTCAAGGGCATCGACGGCGACCTGATCAACGAGATCTTCGACCTGCTCTACCAGAAGAACCTCGGCGGTCCCGTGCCCACGCGGCTGCTCACCAACTCCTCGCTGACCAGCGCGACGTACGAGAACGGCACGTACACGCTCGGCTTCCGCCAGGAGGAGCAGGAGAGGGACTTCGAGCTGACCTCCGAGGGCCTGGTCCTGGCCACGGGCTACCGGTACGCCGAGCCGGAGTTCCTGAAGCCCGTCCGCGACCGCCTGGTCTACGACTCCAGGGGCAACTTCGACGTCGCCCGCAACTACGCCATCGACGTCACCGGCCGGGGGATCTTCCTCCAGAACGCCGGCGTCCACACCCACAGCATCACCAGCCCCGACCTGGGCATGGGCCCGTACCGGAACGCGTACATCATCCGCGAGCTGCTCGGCACCGAGTACTACCCCGTCGAGAAGACGATCGCGTTCCAGGAGTTCTCCGTATGAGCACCACCGGCATCGGCACGTTCACCCTGCGCCCCGTCGACCCCCTGAAGGACGCCGAGCTGCTGCACTCCTGGGTCACCCACCCCAAGGCGGCCTACTGGATGATGCAGGACGCCCGGCTCCAGGACGTCGAGCGCGAGTACATGCGGATCGCGGCGCACGAGCACCACCACGCCCACCTCGGTCTGCACGAGGGCCGGCCGGCGTTCCTGATGGAGAGGTACGACCCCCGCTACGTCGAGTTGACCGGGCTGTACGACCCGGAGCCCGGGGACGTCGGCATGCACTTCCTGGTCGCGCCGACCGACCGGCCGATCCACGGCTTCACCCGGGCCGTCATCACCGCCGTGATGGACGAGCTGTTCGCCGACCCGCGCACCCGGCGGGTCGTCGTGGAACCCGACGTGAACAACAAGGCCGTGCACGCGCTGAACGAGGCCGTGGGCTTCGTGCCCGAGCGCGAGATCGACAAGCCGGAGAAGCGCGCGCTGCTGAGTTTCTGCACGCGCGAACAGTTCCTGGCCGCCCGAGGAGTAGCCGTATGACCCTGTCCGACGCCGTAGCGCACCTGTCCCCCCACCGCTGGGCGCGGGCCAACCGCCTCCTGATCCGCAAGGCCCTCGCCGAGTTCGCGCACGAGCGCCTGATCACCCCCGAGCAGGACGGGGACGGTTACGTCGTCCGCAGCGACGACGGCCAGACCCGGTACACCTTCACGGCCACGCTCCGCGCCCTCGACCACTGGCAGGTCGACGCCGAGTCGATCACCCGCCACCGGAACGGCGCCGAACTCCCGCTCGCCGCCCTGGACTTCTTCATCGAGATGCAGAAGTCCCTGGGCCTGAGCGACGACATCCTGCCCGTCTACCTGGAGGAGATCTCCTCCACCCTCTCGGGCACCTGCTACAAACTCACCAAGCCGCGGATCACGGCCGCCGAGCTCGCGCGCGGCGACTTCCAGACCATCGAGACCGGCATGACCGAGGGCCACCCCTGCTTCGTGGCCAACAACGGCCGGCTCGGCTTCGGCATCCACGAGTACCTGTCGTACGCGCCGGAGACGGCGAGCCCGGTCCGGCTCGTCTGGCTCGCGGCACACCGCTCGCGCGCCGCGTTCACGGCCGGTGTGGGAGTCGAGTACGAGTCTTTCCTGCGCGAGGAACTGGGCGCGGAGACCGTCGAGCGCTTCCACGGCGTCCTGCGCGACCAGGACCTGGACCCGGCGGACTACCTCCTCATCCCCGTCCACCCCTGGCAGTGGTGGAACAAGCTCACCGTCACCTTCGCCGCCGAGGTCGCAAGGAAGCACCTGGTGTGCCTGGGCGAGGGCGACGACGAGTACCTGGCCCAGCAGTCGATCCGGACCTTCTTCAACCGGTCCAGCCCCGAGAAGCACTACGTGAAGACGGCCCTGTCCGTCATCAACATGGGCTTCATGCGCGGGCTGTCGGCCGCCTACATGGAGGCCACGCCCGCGATCAACGACTGGCTGGCCCAGCTCATCGACAACGACGCGGTCCTGAAGTCGACCGGCCTGTCGATCATCCGGGAGCGTGCCGCCGTCGGTTACCGGCACCTGGAGTACGAGCAGGCGACGGACCGCTACTCGCCGTACCGCAAGATGCTCGCCGCGCTGTGGCGGGAGAGCCCGGTGCCGTCCCTGAAGGACGGCGAGTCCCTGGCCACGATGGCGTCCCTGGTCCATGTCGACCACGAGGGGGCGTCGGTCGCGGGCGCGCTGATCGAGCAGTCGGGCCTCGCCCCGAAGGAGTGGCTGCGCCGCTACCTCCGCGCGTACTTCACGCCCCTCCTGCACAGCTTCTACGCCTACGACCTGGTCTTCATGCCGCACGGCGAGAACGTCATCCTCGTGCTGAAGGACGGGGTCGTGCAGCGCGCGATCTACAAGGACATCGCCGAGGAGATCGCCGTCATGGACCCGGACGCGGTACTGCCGCCGGCGGTGGAGCGGCTGCGCGTGGAGGTCCCGGAGGACAAGAAACTCCTGTCGATCTTCACGGACGTCTTCGACTGCTTCTTCCGCTTCCTCGCGGCGAACCTCGCCTCCGAGGGCATCCTGGAGGAGGACGACTTCTGGCGCACGGTCGCGGAGGTCACCCGCGCCTACCAGGACTCGATGCCCGAACTCGCCGACAGGTTCAAGCAGTACGACATGTTCGCCCCCGAGTTCGCGCTGTCCTGCCTCAACCGCCTCCAGCTCCGCAACAACGAGCAGATGGTCGACCTGTCGGACCCGTCCGGCGCCCTCCAGCTGGTCGGCAACCTGAAGAACCCGATCGCCGGGTTCTGACCCACGGGCAGACGGGCACCCCCGGTGTACGGTCCACCGGGGGTGCGCGTCTTTCCGGGCCGCGGGAACCGCGCACTCCAACGGCGGTGTGGAACCCGGGTCGTCGCGTGCCGAGCGACTCAGAAGGCCGGTGCTGCCTGCCCGGCGGCCTGACTCCGGCGCCGCGCACTGAGCACGGCGTCTCGCAGCCGTTCCTGAGCGATCGTCAAGCACGCGTAGACCGCTCCTTGTGCCGTCGACAGGCCGATCTGATGCGGACCCGTCCTGATCTCCGGCACCGCGGGAAGGTTCTGGTCGAGCCGCTCGCGCACCTGGGGAAGGACGACGTCGACGAGCGGACGCAGCCGGCCCACGAAGTAGACCGACTCCGGGTCGAGCGTCACCGCGACGACGCTGACAGCGGTCACGATCGCGGTGGTGAACGCCTGCAGCACTTCGGCGTGCGGCGCCTCGTTGGGCGGCGCTTCGGTGTGCGGCTGCAGCCAGAGATCCTCGATGCGCTCCAGGTCGAGTCCCCGCTTGCGAGCGAACCGGAGGAGACCCCGGGTGCTCAGCAGCTCGTCGAGGTTCTCGTCGCCGGCTCCCGAGGAGAGCACGCCGATGTCGCCGAAGGTGGGGGTACTTCCCCGGGCGAGCTCGTGATCCGTGCAGCTGGCGAAGTTCAGTATGGTGCTGACGCTGAAGAGCGCGGCGTTCCTGATCGTTGCGTCGTCGGTGAGGATTCCGAGCAGGGACGCATTGGCATCGCTGTCGAGGAGCACGGGGGCCTCGACCAGGTTCTCGACGGCTCGGTGGAGGCCGGAGCCCGCGAAGATTTTCATCGACTCCGCGGGGCCGAAGATCTCCGTGCCGTTGCGGACCCGGCCGGGCACCGCGGCGACGATCTGCCGCAGAGGACCCTGCGCAGACCGGGCGGCCCTCTCGATGAGGTCGACCAGCCATCTCGCGGCGTCCTCGACCTCCTGGTGATCGGCGGTGGGAACCGTCACGTGCTGGATCTCCCGCCCCCTCAGATCGGTCACCAGAACACCGGTGGTCTGGGCACCGAAGCTGACTCCGGCGACGTGACCGGTCGTGCCGGGCAGGTCCAGATAGGTGGAGCGGCGGCCGCGGCCGGTGATCTCGTCGACCCCGCCGTCGACGACGAAGCCGTCGGCACGGAGCTCCTCCACCGCTCTGGACACCGTGGCCTTGCTCAGGCCCGTCAGCTCGATCAGCTGGTTCCGCGTCAAGGGCGCGTGGGAGAGGACCACGTCGAGGACTGATGCCTTGTTGTAGTCGCGAGAGGTCGGGTTGGTCACGTGATGACCATAGCGAGCGCGGTACGCCGATCGGTCTGGGACCGGTCTGGGCGGTACGTCCAAGGGTTTCGACGCGGTGAGAACCGGGTGTTCCGACGGATCCGTCCCTCCCGCCCGGCCGCGCTCGTAGGGGTCCGTGTCGGCGTGTTCTGCCTTGCCGGACGGTTCTCGACTCATCTGTCATGCACTCCGCAGGGTTCGTGAAGCACTCCAGGAGCGCATCGTCGCGTTGCGGCGAAGCCTGGAAGCCGGGGTCGACCACCCACTGACTGTCTGCTGTAAGCGGGGCGACTTGACCGTGTGCGGCGAGCATACCATTTTAGTTTCAGGCTGGAACTGATACTGATAAGGTTCGAGCCCGGCATCGAGCACTCCCGCGCACCTGACCCAGGGCGGCGGACGGCACTGGCAGGAGAGAGCAGCGACATGAAGTTCACCCCTTATTGGCTCGACACCGCTCCCCAGGGTCCGGACCGGTCCCGGACCGAGATCGGTGGGAGTGTCGAGGTGGCGATCATCGGAGCCGGCCTGACCGGCCTCTCGGCGGCACTTCACCTGGCCCGCAAGGGAGCCTCCGTGCACGTCTTCGAGAAGGACACGGTCGGCTTCGGCGCGTCGGGCCGCAACGGCGGCATGGCCACCACGGGCTTGTCGATCGGCTTCCGCGACGCGATCTCCCGCTACGGCTTCGACACCGCCAAGCGGTATCTGATGACCTACCACGACGCGGTCGACACCCTCGAGAAGCTCGTCACGGACGAGAACATCGACTGCGACTTCGCCCGCACGGGCAAGCTGAACCTGGCGTCCAAGCCCGCCCACTTCGAGGGCCTGCGCAAGACCCACGAGATCATGTCCGGCCGGCTCGGGCTCGAGACCCGTCTGATCCCCAGGAGCGAGATCCACTCCGAGATCGGCTCCGACAGCTACCACGGCGCGCTGGTCGAGGCCAGGAGCGCCGGGCTGCACGCCGGCAAGTTCACCAGGGGGCTCGCCGAGGCCGCCGCGCGTCTTGGTGTCACCATCCACGAGAAGGCACCGGTCGAGAAGGTCGAGCGGCTGGGCGGCACGAAGCACGAGCTGGTCACCGCGCGCGGAACCGTCCGCGCCGGCCAGGTGCTCGTGGCGACCAGCGGCTACACCAGCCGGCCGTTCCGCTGGCACCAGGTGAGGATCGCGCCCGTCGGCAGCTTCATCATCGTGACCGAACCGCTGGGCAAGGACGTCTGCGACCAGCTGCTGCCGAACCGCCGGATGGCGTCGAACAGCATGAACCTGCTGAACTACTTCCGGATCACTCCGGACCACCGGCTGCTGTTCGGTGGCCGCGCCCGGTTCGCCATGTCCAACCCGCAGTCGGACGAGAAGAGCGGACGCATCCTGCACAAGACGATGACCGAGGTCTTCCCGCAGCTCACCCACGCCCGCGTGGACTACTGCTGGGGCGGCCTGGTCGACATGAGCATGGACCGCATGGTGCACGCCGGCGAACAGGACGGACTGTTCTACTCACTCGGCTACTCCGGTCACGGCGTGCAGATGGCCACCCACATGGGCAAGCAGATGGCCGAGTACATGAGCGGGAGCCCGGACGCCAACCCCTGGAACGACCTGCCCTTCAAGCGGATCCCGGGACACTTCGGTCCGCCCTGGTTCCTGCCCTTCGCCGGCGCCTTCTACAAGTTCAAGGACATCGTCAAGTAGGAGTCGCGGCAGGGCGCACGCGGGGAACACCGCGGAGTCCCCTTGCTGACGGATTTGATGCGCCCGAGGGCCGCGAGGGCATCACGGGCGTCCGCGCCGGCAAGCCGACGGAGAGCATCGAAGCAGGAGGCGCGCGGCTGCACCAAGGCCCGGAGGCTCGACAGCCCCGCAGCCCAACAGCCTTGCTCGGCGAGTCAAGCAGTCCGGGTCGGCTCTGCTCCCCGCCCAGCCCGGCGGGGGCATCGGTCCAAGTAGTGGCGTCGCCAGGCGCCCTCCCTCCCCTTCCCACCGCAGCGGGCCGGCGGTCACCCTCGGACGATCCCCCCCCCGGGGGGTGGTGAAACGCCCCTCACGGGCATGCGGAGCGGGCTGCCGGCGACCTCGAAGATCCCGCGAAAAAAGTTTTTAGTTTCAGGTTGGAACTGGAATGAATGATGGTATGGTTTCGGCCAACGCAGCGAGCAACCCCGGACAGACTGAAGGTGTGCCGATGACTTCGACGCTGAGTCGGGCAATCGCCCACTACCCCAACCGGTTCGACCCCGGGGTACTGAGCGAGCTCCCCGAACACCTCCGAGAGACCATCCAGCGCCGGAACAAGGTGCTGGGCCCTGGCTACACACTCATCTACAAGGAGCCGGTCGAGTTCGTCTCCGGTCACGGCGCCCACCTGATCGACCGTGACGGCAACGACTACCTGGACGCGTACAACAACGTCCCGTGCGTCGGGCACGCCCACCCCCACGTGGCCGAGGCCGTCGCCCGCCAGATGGCGATGGTCAACACCAACACGCGCTACGTCCAGGAAGCCCTGGTCGACTACGCGGAGCGGCTTCTTTCGACGTTCCCCGAGGAGCTGTCCAAGCTGAGCATCGCGTGCAGCGGATCGGAGGCGAACGACCTGGCGGTACGGGTGGCGCGATTCCACACCGGCGGCGAGGGCATCATCGTCACCCGCTGGGCCTACCACGGCATCACCCGGGAGGTGGCGAGCTTCTCACCGACCCTCGGCGCGGGCTCGCCGCTGGGCCCGAACGTCCGGCTCATCGACGCTCCTGACCCGCGCCTCGTCGCGCCGGGATCGACGCTCGCCGAGCACATGCGGCAGCAGGTGCGCGGCGCGATCGACGACCTCGAGCGCCACGGCTACCGGCTCGCGGCCCTGATCACCGACTGCGCCCACAGCAGCGACGGCATCTTCACCGACCCCCCTGGCTACATGCAGGCCGTGGTGGAGGAGGTGCACGCGGCCGGCGGTGTCTACATCGCGGACGAGGTCCAGTCGGGATTCGCCCGGCTCGGGGAGTCGATGTGGGGCTTCAGCCGCCACGGGGTGCTGCCGGACATCGTGACCATGGGCAAGCCGATGGGCAACGGCCTGCCGATCTCGGGTGTGGTCTTCCGCCCCGAGGTCTGCGAGGAGTTCGGACGCAACGTCCGCTACTTCAACACCTTCGGAGGCAGCTCGATCCCCGTGGCCGCCGGCGCCGCGGTGCTGGACGTCTTCGAGAAGGAGAACGTGCAGCAGCGCGTCCTGGAGAACGGCAACGCTCTGCGCGCGGGGCTGCGGGAGATCACCAAGGATTCCCCGTACGTCGCCGAAGTCCGCGGCTCCGGTCTCTACGTCGGCGTGGAGATCGTCAAGGACCGCCAGACCCTCGAGCCAGACCGCGCACTTGCCGAAGACGTCATCAACGACATGCGTGACCGCCGCACCCTGATCAGCGGCACGGGCACGTCGGCGAACACGCTGAAGATCCGCCCTCCGCTGGCCTTCGACTCCGCCGATGTGACGCGATTCCTTGAGACCTTCGCCGAGGTCGCGAAAAACCGCCTGTAACGAGCCGGCCCAAGGAACTGACCATGAACACCTCACCAGCTGCGAACTTTGCTCAGCGGCTCCTCGAGGAGAGCGGCCTGACGTCGTCCCACGAGCCCATCGACGTGCTGCTGGTGAGCAATCTCCTTGAGGAGCGCTACCGCCTCACCGGGCGCTTGGGGCGACTGGCGACCGAGAAGGACGACACGTTCAGGCTCAGTACCGACTCGGGCAACTACCTCGTGAAGGTCTCACCACCTGACGAGGCGGAGGCGGTCGTCGCCCTCCAGACCGCAGCGATGCGCTACCTCGAAACCACCGCTGCGCACCTGCCCGTCCAGCGGGTGAAGCTGACCGCCGACGCGGACGACCATGTCACGATCAGGCTGAACGACGGCAGGACCCGCATCCTGCGCGTGTTCCACTTCGTCGAAGGCCAGGTCCTGGCAGATGCGAACCCGGACGCGGAGCGGCTCTCCCAGGCGGGCGAGATGCTGGGGCTGATCGACGTGGCGCTCAGGCCGTTCACGCACCCGGCGGACCGACGAGGTCTGGCATGGGACATCCGCCATTTCCACCAGATGACCGAACTGGTCGAGCACACGCCCAGCCCCGGGCACCGACAGTTGGCCCAATCGGTCTTCCGGCTCTTCGGCGAAAACGTCGTCCCGAGGCTGAATGATCTCGAAACCCAAGTGATCCACGGTGACTTCAGCCCTTACAACATCGTGGTCGATCCACGGAGCGATCACTTCGTCACCGGCGTCATCGACTTCGGCGACACGGTGCGCAGTGCGGCGATCTTCGACCCCGCCGTTCCCATGGCGAACCTGCTCGGCCGGACGCCGGACCATCCCTGGCGGGACGCCTGCGCCTTCGCCGCCGGCTACCAACTGAAGCGGCCGATCCAGGCCTCGGAACTCCCGCTGCTCCCGATCGCCGCGTTGGCACGGCTCACACTGCGTGCGCTGATCACGAACTGGCGCGCGGAGCGCGCACCCGAACGGCGCGAGTACCTCCTAGGTCACGCCAAGGACGACTGGATCAATGTCGAGCGTTCCTTGACCGTGAGCCTGGACGACGTCGTCGCGCACCTCAGGGAAGCCCGTCACGGGCATTCCTGATGACCAGTCCCGAACAAGTGCAGTTATCTTCAGAAACGACAGGAGTATCGTCATGGCCATTCCCTCGTTGCAGTTCCGGCCGAAGTACGTCTCGTTCGACTGCTACGGCACACTGATCGAATACCCGATCACCCCCATCACGCGTGAACTCGTCGGCGATCAGATCCCGGCCGAGCAGTGGGACCAGTTCGTGCGCGAGTTCCGCGGCTACCGCTACGACCAGGTCCGCGGCGAGTACTACCCCTACGAGCAGGTGTTGCAGGACTCCTTCGAGCGGGTCTGCCGCAAGTGGGGTGTGAAGGCGGCCCCGGACGCGGGCAAGCGGTTCGCCGACGGCGTCCGCAGCTGGGGGCCCCACCCGGACGTGGTGGAGCCGCTGAAGAAGATGGGCGAGCACTACAAGCTGGTGATCCTCTCCAACGCCGACGACTCCTTCCTCGCGGAGAGCGTGCCGAAGCTCGGGGCAGAATTCCACGCGGTCTTCACCGCGGAGCAGGCCGGTTTCTACAAGCCCCGCTACGCGGCGTTCGAGTACATGCTCGACCAGCTCGACGCCTCCCCCGAGGACTTCGTACACGTCGCCTCGCACACCCGGTACGACCACATGTCGATGCACGACATGGGCTTCCGCAACCTCGTCCTGCTGGACCGCGGATACGACCCGGTGACCCACGGCTACGACTACGTGACGGTGAAGTCCCTGGACGACCTCAACACCATGCTCGGCATCTGACCCGAGCAACATGAGTCCCGCACCGCACACACACGCGCGCTTTTCCCGCGGTTTGTGTTCGCCGTGCGGGACAAGAATCCGGTGCCTTCCGCACCTGTTCGACAGAGCCACTGCGGGCCCGGCGGCAATCAAAGCGACTGGAAATAAGCCGTCGTGTCACAGCGACGGGTCTGATTACTGGCGACACCGCTGCACATGGCAGCGTTCTCTTCTCTCCCGGTCTCGCGCGGCGCCTTCAGCAGCCCCGAGCCGTTTCCTTCCGCCGATTACGGCGTAACAGCAACAGCCCCTCCCAGGACCAGCACGTCCCTGCAGCAGATACCCGTGTATCCCCAGCGATTTCCAGGAGGCACCGCCATGGAAGGCAACCGGATTGGACGCAGAACCGTACTCCGCACCGCAGGCGCAGTGGCCGCAGCCACCGCCCTCGCCGGCTGCGGCACCGCGACCGGCAGCAGCTCGTCCGGCGGCGGCAGGAAGAGAATCGTCGTCAGCAACAGCGGCGGCGCCTACAACGACGCGCTGACCAAGGCGATCTACGAGCCGTTCACCAAGGAGACCGGCATCACGGTCACCACGGTCAACTACCAGTCCGCGCAGGTCATCGCCCAGGTCAGGCAGGGCCGGCCGCAGGTCGACCTGATGGACAACTCGCTGCTGATCTTCCAGAAGATGGCCCGCCTGGACTGTCTGGAGCCCGTGGACCACGACCGGCTGAAGAGCGCCAAGGGCGCCGGGATCGCGGTCCACAACCTGCCGGAGTACGCGGTCGGCAAGAACGTGTGGGCGAGCCTGATGGCCTACCGCACCGACAGTCTGAAGCGGGCGCCCAAGAGCTGGGCCGACTTCTGGAACACGGACGCCTTCAAGGGTCCGCGCTCGCTGCAGAGCGCGGAGGTGGATCTGCCTGAGCTGGAGTTCGCGCTGCTGGCCGACGGTGTGCCGCTGGACAAGCTGTACCCGCTGGATGTGGACCGGGCCTTCAAGGCGATGTCGCGGATCCGCGGCGACGTGAAGAAGTTCTGGAACACCGGTGCCCTTCCAGCGGTGCTGCTGGGCCGCAAGGAGGTCGTCGCGACCAGCCTGTGGGCCGGCCGCGCGGACGAGCTGATCAAGCAGGGGCAGCCGGTCGCGTACCAGTGGAACGGCGCCCGCAGGATGACCAACGGCTGGGGCATCCCGAAGGGCGCGGACAACACCGACGCGGCCTACAAGCTGATCGACTTCTCGCTGCGCCCCGAGGTCCAGGCCGCGTTCGCCAAGCTCTACCCAGGCGGTCCGGTCGTCCCCGGCGCCGTCAAGCTGCTCTCGGAGGATGTCCTGGCCACGCTTCCGACCTCGCCGCAGAACCTCAAAACCGGGTTCGACGCCGATGTCGCCTGGTGGGACAAGAACCAGGAGGCGGTCACCAAGCGCTGGCAGGAGTGGGCCGATGCCTGAGCGCCCCACGAGCCTGACCGCCGGAGGCCTATCGGCTGACGACCTCGCCGCTGCCCTGGCACCGCGGTCGTCTCCCCTGACGGGGAAGTCGTTGTCGGTGACGGGGCTGCGGAAGTCCTACGGCGGGACGACGGTGGTCGACGGTGTGGACATGGAGATCGCGGCGGGTGAGTTCGTCACCTTCCTCGGCTCCTCCGGTTCCGGCAAGACCACCACGTTGATGATGCTGGCCGGGTTCACCGAGCCGGACTCCGGAACCGTCAGCGTCGACGGCCGGGACATCACCGGCCTCAACCCCGGCAAACGCGACTTCGGTTTCGTCTTCCAGCAGTACCTGCTCTTCCCGCACATGACGGTCGAGGAGAATGTCGCCTTCCCGCTGCAACTGCGTGGGGTGTCCAAGGCGGAGATCCGCCGCCGGGTGGGTGAGACGCTGCAGGCGGCGGGCCTGTCGAAGTTCGCCGGCCGCAAGCCGCGTGAGCTGTCCGGCGGTCAGCAGCAGCGGGTCGCCCTGTGCCGGGTGCTGGTCTACCGCCCGCCGATCGTCCTGATGGACGAGCCGCTGGGCGCGCTGGACAAGAAGCTGCGCGACCAGATGCAGACCGAGATCAAGACCATCCAGCGCGAACTGGGCCTGACCGTCGTCTACGTGACGCACGATCAGGAGGAGGCCCTGGTCCTGTCGGACCGGATCGCCATCATGAAGGACGGCCGGATCGAGCAGTTCGACACCCCGCGCGGCCTGTTCGAACACCCCCGCACCCCGTTCGTCGCGGACTTCCTCGGCGCCGCCAACTTCCTCAACGGCAAGGTGGAAGAGCCGGCCGCGGACGGCTGCACCCGCGTGCGCCTGGACACCGGCGGCGTGCTCACAGCCCGAGAGCACCCCTGTGTTCCGGGGCAGCGGGTCCGGGCAGCGGTCCGGCCGGGCAAGCTCCGCCTGGTCAGTGCCGAGGAAGGCTGTTGTACCGGCACGGTCGAAACAGCGGTGTACGTCGGTTCGCTGACCCGGATCTCGGTCCGTCTGGACGGCGCCGCTCCGGGGACGCCGCCCCTGCGGATCGAGACCGCCGTCGCTCCGCCGCGCGTCGGTGAGCGGGTCTGTGTGACCGCTGAGCGTGAGGACGTCAGTGTCTTCGACGCGACGGACGGGGGGTGAGCCGTGGCCGGCACCGCTCTCGCACCCGGCAAGGTGCGTGTGAAGACGTCCGAGAAGCGCGGGCACCGTTCACGGATCGCGCTGGTCAACGCCGTCCCCGTCACGGTGTTCCTGCTGGTGCTGTTCGTCTACCCGATCATCGGGGTGCTCTCCCTCAGCCTGAAGGGCGACACCGGCGGCTTCACCCTGCACTGGTACACCGACGCCCTCAGCGGCGTGAACCTCTCCGTGCTGATCTCCACCCTGCGCATCTCCGCGGAGACCGCCGTGCTCAGTCTCCTGGTGGGGTTTGTGCTGGCGCACGCCATCGCCCGGATGCGGCCCGTCTTCGCCGCCCTGGCCATGCTGATCGTGGTCGTGCCGCACTTCATCAGCGCCCTGGTGCGCACCTACGGCTGGATCATCATGCTCGGTGATCACGGCTTCATCAACACGCTGGCCACCTCCGTGCACGCCCCCGGCGCGCCGTACTCGCTGCTCTACAACGAGACCGGTGTGGTCATCGGCACCACCTCGGTGATGCTCCCCTACACGGTGTTGATCCTGCAGGGCGTGATGCGCGGTGTCGACCGCAGGCTGCTGGCCGCGGCCGCCGGGTTCGGCGCAAGCCGGTTGACCATCTTCCGCCGTGTCTACCTGCCCCTGGTGGCCCCCGGTGTGGGTACGGCAGGCCTGCTCAGCTTCATCCTGTGCCTGGGCTACTACATCACCCCCGCCCTGATGGGCGGCGACAAGCAGACCGTCGTCGCCGCGCTGATCGACCAGCAGGTGATGAAGCAGGACCAGTGGAACTCCGCCGCCGCCTTCGGCGTCATCCTGCTGCTGCTCACCTTCGCCGGCCTCGGTGTCCTCGGTCTGGCCAAGCTCCGCCGCAAGAAGGCGGCCGCACGAAGGAGCGGCTCATGATGGAACTGCCCGCCACCCGAGCCGGACACATCGGCCGCGCCCTGAGCGCCACCGCGATCCTGCTGTTCCTGGCCATGCCCATCGTCATCATCCTGGTCACCTCCTTCGGCGCCGACGGCATCGGCACCTTCCCGCCGAAGGAGTACAGCACCCGCTGGTACGAGCAGATAGCCGCACCCGGCAGCGACTGGGCCACCTCCATCGCCCTGTCCAGCCTCATCGCCGCACTCACCACGGTCTTCTCCCTGATCCTGGGCGTGACCGCCGCCACCGCCCTGGCCCGCGGCCGGCTGCCCCTGCACGCGGCGGTCTACGGACTGGTCCTGGCCCCCATGCTCATCCCCCAAGTGGTCATCGCGCTCGGGTTGTTCCTGTTCTTCGAACCGGCCGGCATGCTCGGCAGCCCCCTCGCTATCGCCCTCGGGCACACCGTGCTGGCCGCACCCATCGCGGTCCTCATCATGATCTCCACCCTGAAGGGCATCGACGAACGCCTCGAAGACGCCGCCGCCAGCATGGGCGCCAGCCGCATGACCATCGCCCGGCGCATCACCTTCCCCCTGGCCACACCCGGCCTGATCGCCGCCGCCGTGTTCTCCTTCATCACCAGCTTCGACGAGTTCTTCATCGCCCAGTTCCTGTCGACCCCCGACACCCGCACCCTGCCGGTGCTGGTCTTCAACGCCCTGCAGTTCGACGTCGACCCGACCGTCACCGCGGTCAGCGCCGTCCTCATCGCACTCGCCATCCTGGCCCTCGCCCTCGTCGCCGCCGTCCGCAAACTCGGCGGACACCGCAACAGCCAAGGCGGCGTCCTCCCCGTCGAACCCCTCACCTGAGCCTGGATCACCGTCAGGAGTTCGATCAGTCAAGGAGAAATCAGCCATGACCACGCGCGTTGTCCGTGACGTCCCTAAGCGGTTGTTCATCGGCGGTAGCTGGCAGGACGCGGAGTCCGGCCGGACTCTGTCCGTCGACAACCCGGCCACCGGCGAGGAACTGTGCCAGGTCGCCGACGCCTCCCCGGCCGACGGCCGGCGTGCCGTCGAGGCGGCGGTCGCCGCGCAGGCGGCCTGGGCCGCCACCCCACCCCGGGTGCGCAGCGAGATCCTGCGCCGCGCCTACGACATCATCATCGCCCGCACCGAGGACCTCGCGCTGCTGATGACCCTGGAGATGGGCAAGCCCCTGACCGAGGCGCGCGCCGAAGTCGCCTACGCCGCCGAGTTCTTCCGCTGGTTCTCCGAGGAGGCCGTGCGCATCGACGGCGGCATGATGACCGCCCCCGACGGCAGGAACCGCCTCCTGGTCACCCGCCAGCCGGTCGGGCCCTGCCTGCTCATCACCCCGTGGAACTTCCCCCTGGCGATGGGCACCCGCAAGATCGGCCCCGCCATCGCCGCCGGCTGCACCATGGTCCTCAAACCCGCCCCCCAGACCCCACTGTCCTCCCTGGCCCTGGCGGAGATCCTCACCGAAGCGGGTCTGCCGGCCGGCGTGCTGAACGTCGTGCCCACCACCGACGCCGCCGGCGTCGTCGAGCCCCTGCTGCGCGGCGGGCAGATCCGCAAACTCTCCTTCACCGGCTCCACCCAGGTCGGCCGCATCCTGCTGGCCCAGTGCGCCGGCACCGTGATCCGCACCTCGATGGAACTGGGCGGCAACGCCCCCCTCATCGTCTTCGACGACGCCGACCTCGACACCGCTGTCGAGGGCACCATGGTCGCCAAGATGCGCAACATGGGCGAGTCCTGCTGCGCCGCCAACCGCATCTACGTCCACACCTCCGTCGCCGACGAGTTCGCCTCCCGCCTAGCCGCCCGCATGGCCGCCCTCACCGTCGGGCCCGGCACCGAACCCGGCACCGACGTCGGCCCCCTCATCGACAACGCCGGCCGCAGCAAGGCCCACGACTTGGTGCGCGACGCCGTGAAACGCGGCGCCATCGTCCTGACCGGAGGCGAACTCCCGGGCGGGCCCGGCTGCTTCTATCCGCCCACTGTCCTCACCGGCGTCACCCCCGACGCCGCCATCAGCGACACCGAGGTCTTCGGCCCGGTCGCCGCCCTCCTCACCTTCGAGACCGAGGACGAGGCCATCGCCGCCGCCAACGACACAGAGTTCGGCCTCGCCGCCTACCTCTTCACCCAGAACCTCGACCGTGCCCTGCGCGTCAGCGAACGCCTCGAAAGCGGCATGATCGGCGTCAACACCGGCCTCGTCTCCAACCCCGCCGCACCCTTCGGCGGCGTCAAGCAGTCCGGCCTCGGCCGCGAAGGCGGACGCGTCGGCATCGACGAGTTCCTGGAGTACAAGTACCTCGCCGTGCCCGTGGCAGACGGACGCGGCTGAGCGGCTCCCTCATCAAGGGCTGGCCGGGCGGGGAGATCGGGCAGTTACCGACGGACGTGCGAGTCGCGGGGGGCGCGGGGAACTGCGTGACAAGCCCCCCGCACCCGCAGACGCGTCACCGCCCGCCGGCCCCCCACGGCACCTGCGGCGACCGGTACCACTCCATACCCAGGGCATCCCACCGCTCGGCCTGCGCGGCAAGCCGCATCTTGTACCGCTCCCAGTCATGGGTCCCCACCGGCGACCACCCCAGCTCGGCAACCCCCGGCAACCGCGGAAACGCCATGTACTCGATGTGCTCGGAGTTCTCGAGAGTCTCCGACCACATCGGCGCCTCGACCCCCTTCACGGCACCACCCGGCACTCCGGGCAGATACGCCCCCGGATCCCAGTCGTACGACCGCTTCACCTCGACATGACCGGCCCAGGACAGCCCCAGCGGCGTGTCCTTCGTGTACTTCATGTCGAGGTACACCCGGTCGGCCGGGGACAGAATCACTCCGGTCCCGCTCTGCGCGGCCTTCGCGACCCGCGCCTTCTCCTCGGCACCGGTGCCGTCCAGTCCCCAGTACTGGGCGAGAGCTCCCTTCGCCGGCGTCGCCCCGGTCAGCTGGTGCCAGCCGACCACCGTCTTGCCGTACTCGGCGACGACCGGCTGTACCCGGTCCATGAACTTCACGTAGTCCTCGTGGCTGGTGGAGTGCGCCTCGTCGCCACCGATGTGCAGGTACCTGCCCGGCGTGAGCGCGGCGAGTTCCCGGATCACGTCGTCCACGAAGTCGTACGTGATGTCCTTGCCGACGCACAGCGAGCTGAAGCCGACCTCGGTGCCGGTGTAGAGCGGGGGTGCCACGCCGTCGCAGTTCAGGTCGGCGTAGGAGGCGAGGGCGGCGTTGGTGTGGCCGGGCATGTCGATCTCGGGCACGACCTCCAGGTAGCGGGAGGCGGCGTACCGCACGATCTCCTTGTAGTCGGCCTTGGTGTAGAAGCCGCCCGGGCCGCCACCGACCTCGGTCGACCCGCCGTAGGTCGCCAGACGCGGCCAGGAGTCGATGGCGATGCGCCAGCCCTGGTCGTCGCTGAGGTGCAGATGCAGCTTGTTGATCTTGTAGAGGGCGAGTTGGTCGATGTAGCGCTTGACCTGGTCGACGGTGAAGAAGTGCCGGGAGACATCGAGCATGGCGCCCCGCCAGCCGTAGCGCGGGGTGTCGGTGACGGTGCCGCCCGCGACGAGCCAGGGGCCGGGCTGGACGGTGTCCTTCTCGACGGCCGCGGGGAGCAGTTGGCGCAGGGTCTGCACGCCGTGGAAGAGACCGGCGGGCCGCGCGGCGGTGATGGTGACGCCCTTGCGGCCGCTGTCGAGACGGTAGCCCTCGGCGCCGAACGGGCCGTCGGCGAGGCGGAGTCGGATGCCTCCGGTGCCGTGGACGGTGACGGGGAGGCGGTAGCCGGTGGAGGGGCGGAGGATCTTCGCGAGGTACTCGCCGACGCGGCGGGTCTCGCGGGAGTCGTCGACGCGTATGTGGGTGCCACGGGTGATCCGGTAGGGGGACCCGCCCGGGGCGGCCGAGACGGGCGCGGGAATCACGCGGTCGAGCGGGGTGGGTGATGCCGCCGTTGCGGGAGCGGCCCCCGTCACGGAGACGCCCGTCGCGACCAGCAGCAGGGAACCGAGAAACCGAAGCGTTCTCACAGAACCGTCCCTTCCATGAGCCGTTGAGCTCCAAGAGGTCTGGACCACTCTCTCGTGACATGGATGGAACAATCCACCCCATGGCGGAAATCATCCAGAAGGACGGCACGTGGGCTTTCGACGGCGACGCTCTGCGGCTGACCCCCGGGCGGGACAAGAACGTCAGTCTGCTGCGCAGGGAGCTGGGTGAACTGGTCATCCCCCTGGGGGCGTTGGCCGGGATCTCCTTCGAGCAGGGCAAGAAGGCGGGGCGGCTCAGGCTGCGCCTGCGCGACGGAGCCGACCCGCTCCTGCACGCCACGGGCGGCCGGCTCACCGAGCCCCACGACCCGTACCAGCTGATCGTGGAGTCCGACCGCTACGGCGTCGCCGAGTACTTCACGGACGAGGTCCGGGGCGCCCTGCTCCTCGACCAGGTCCCCGCCGACCCGGTCGACGCGTACCTGCTGCCGGGCCCCTCCGTCCCCCTGTCGGTCTCCGCCGGGGACGGCACCGCCGGCTTCGACGGCGAGCGCATACGCCTGGAGTGGAACTGGAAGACGGAGGACGCCAAGGCAGCCGCCGGTGCCCGCACGCTCATGCTCACCGACATCACGGGCGTGGAGTGGCAGCCGGCGGCCGGCCTGGAGAACGGCTACCTCCGCTTCACCGTGCGGAACGCGCCCACCAAGGCCCCGCCCAAGTACGACCCCAACGCCGTGGAGCTGTGGGGCTTCAAGAAGGACCCGCTGATGGCGCTGGTCGCGGCGGCGGTCCAGGCCAGGCTTCCGCACCCGGCCCGGCCCGCCGACGACATGGGGGACGCCCGACCGGAGCCGCCTTCTCCTCCGGTCGCCTCCGCCGAGGACGAGCACGACGCCCTGCTGCGCCGCCTGCGCGAGCTCGGTGAGCTGCACCGCACGGGCGTGCTGACGGACGAGGAGTTCGCGCTCGCCAAGCAGGCGATCCTCAAGCGGATGTGACGCCCCCTCGGGGCGCTACTTCGCCCGGCGGGCCACCGTGAAGTGGTCGATCCGCTCACCGGTCTCCGCGATGCCCTGCACCTTCAGAGTGGTGTAGTGGCCTCGCGGCGCCGGGGTGACGTCCACGCGCAGGAACGAGTAGTTCAGATAGCGGACCCGCGACCAGGCCACGGTCTCGTTCTGCTTGCCGTCCTTGAGGTTGACGAAGGAGGCCACCGAGTCGACCTCGTGCTCGTGCCCCTCGTAGGAGTCGGGCGCCGAGAAGGCGTACAGGCTGCGGCCGGCCGCGCCCGCGGTCACGTACACCACGCCCTCGGTCTCGGGGTAGGCCGTGCCGCCGATCGGCAGCTTCTTGGCGACCTTGTCGCCCTTGATGACGTCGGTGCGCTCGTACTGGTGGTTGTGGCCGTTGATGACGAGGTCCACCTGGTACTTCTCGAACAGCGGCACCCACTCCTGGCGCACACCGCCCTCCGAGGCGTGCGCGGTGGAGGTGCAGTAGGCGCAGTGGTGGAAGAACACGACGACGAAGTCGATGTCCTTCGCGGCCCGGTACTTCTTCAGCTGTGCCTCGAACCACTTGGTCTGGGTGCCGCCCGAGATTCCGAGGTTGGCCGGGATCTCGAAGGACACGTCGTTGGGGTCGAGCGAGATGACCGCCGTGTTGCCGTAGACGAAGGAGTAGACGCCCGGCAGGTGCTCCCTGTCCGGCCCGTTGTCGGGAAGCGTGAAGCGGGCCTGCTCACCGCCGTACCCGTTGGGCGAGTACCAGGCCTCCATGTCGTGGTTGCCGTACGACACCATCCAGGGGACGGACTTGGCGACCGACTCGGTCTGGGCCAGGAACTGGTCCCAGGTGCGCGAGTCGAAACCGGTGTCGGAGGTCTTGCCCTGGCCGGTCGGGTCGCCGTAGGCGATGTCGCCGGCGTGCAGGTGGAAGACCGGGTTCTGGCCGAGGATCAGGCTGTCGTTGGCCAGCGCGTGGTAGCTGACGCCCTGGTCGCCGAAGGCCGTGAAGGTGAAGGGCGCCTTGTGCGCGGGGGCGGTGGTGAAGGTGCCGAGGGTGCCCAGCAGGTGCGGCTCGGCCGGGTCGAAGCCCTGGTGGCCGACGCCGTAGTAGTAGGTCCGGCCCGGGCGCAGGTGGGTCAGCTTGGCGTGGACGTAGTACTGGGTGTGGTCCCCGCTCGCGCCTACACCGGCCGGCGTGAAGAGGGTGCGGACCTCGGCGTCGATTTTGCGGGAGAGGTCGGTGGGGTGGGCGCCGATCCGGATGAACGGCTTCTTGACGGCGACCGGGACCTGCCAGGAGACGGTCATCTCCGTGCGCGGATCGTTGCCGTAGGCGAGGTGGCGGCCGAAGGGGGCGACGAAGGCACCGTCGACGGCCTCGGTCGCGGGAGCGGTCCGCGCGGTGGGAACGGCGGCCTGGGCGGTGGCACCCGGTACGAACGCGCCACCGGTGACGGCGCCGAGCGTGACGGCACCGCCTCTGATCATCGTGCGCCGGGAGAATCTGGCGCGCAGGTACTCGTGCTGCTCGGCCATGCTCATGCGCTCGGCGAGCCGCTCGGGTACGCCCATACGAGGAATGTCCATGGCGTCCAAAAATCGACGCCTCGGGCAACGGGATACCGGCCGCCCGGTGGACGCTTCACGAACAGGCGCTCATGACAGATTCAACGTTCCCCCAAAAGATTCCAACAGCCACCTGCCCGAAAGCGGGCAGAATTCTTGCGAAAGCTCTGCCCGTGCCCCAGGATCTAGCGAGTGCACGACGAACTCGTTGATCATCTGACGCGGTCCACCCCCCTCAACCGGGGTGAGGCGCTGCGCGTGATCCAGGACGTGCTCGCCTACTTCGACGAGACGACCGAGGAGTACGTCCGTCGCCGCCACCGCGAGCTCCAGGCCCAGGGCCTGGTGAACGCGGAGATCTTCGAACGGATCGAGGCGGATCTCAAATATCGCGCGGTGGCACCACCGGAGCTCTCGCTCCGGCAGCTGCGGCGCATCGTCTACGGCTGAGGAATACGTATACATGTGCGGAATCGTCGGTTACATCGGGAAGCGTGACGTCGCTCCCCTCCTCCTGGAGGGCCTCCAGCGCCTGGAGTACCGCGGGTACGACTCCGCGGGCGTCGTCATCACGTCCCCGAAGGCCTCCGGCCTGAAGATGGTCAAGGCCAAGGGCCGCGTCCGCGATCTGGAGGCCAAGGTCCCGGCCCGCTTCAAGGGCACGACCGGCATCGCCCACACCCGCTGGGCCACCCACGGCGCCCCCTCCGACGTGAACGCCCACCCGCACCTCGACGCCGAGGGCAAGGTCGCCGTCGTCCACAACGGCATCATCGACAACGCCGCCGACCTGCGCCGCAAGCTGGAGGCGGACGGCGTCGAGTTCCTCTCGGAGACCGACACCGAGGTCCTCACCCACCTCATCGCCCGCTCGCAGGCCGAGAAGCTGGAGGACAAGGTCCGCGAGACCCTCCGGCTCATCGAGGGCACCTACGGCATCGCCGTGCTGCACGCCGACTTCCCCGACCGGATCGTCGTCGCCCGCAACGGCTCCCCGGTCGTCCTCGGCATCGGCGAGAAGGAGATGTTCGTCGCCTCCGACATAGCCGCCCTGGTCGCCCACACCCGCCAGATCGTCACCCTGGACGACGGCGAGATGGCCACCCTGAAGGCCGACGACTTCCGCACGTACACGACGGAGGGCACCCGCACCACCGCGGAGCCCACCACCGTGGAGTGGGAGGCCGCCTCCTACGACATGGGCGGCCACGACACCTACATGCACAAGGAGATCCACGAGCAGGCCGAGGCCGTGGACCGCGTGCTGCGCGGCCGCATCGACGACCGCTTCTCCACCGTGCACCTGGGCGGCCTCAACCTCGACGCCCGCGAAGCCCGCCGCATCCGCCGCGTGAAGATCCTCGGCTGCGGCACCTCGTACCACGCGGGCATGATCGGCGCCCAGATGATCGAGGAGCTGGCCCGCATCCCCGCCGACGCCGAGCCGGCCTCGGAGTTCCGCTACCGCAACGCGGTCGTCGACCCCGACACCCTCTACATCGCCGTCTCCCAATCCGGCGAGACCTACGACGTCCTCGCCGCCGTGCAGGAGCTCAAGCGCAAGGGCGCGCGGGTCCTGGGCGTGGTGAACGTGGTCGGCTCCGCGATCGCCCGTGAGGCCGACGGCGGCATCTACGTGCACGCGGGCCCGGAGGTCTGCGTCGTCTCCACGAAGTGCTTCACGAACACCACGGTCGCCTTCGCCCTCCTCGCCCTCCACCTGGGCCGCACCCGCGACCTGTCGGTCCGCGACGGCAAGCGGATCATCGAGGGTCTGCGCAAGCTGCCCACCCAGATCGCCGAGATCATGAAGCACGAGGAGGACGTCAAGAAGCTGGCCCTCGACTTCGCCGAGGCCCGCTCGATGCTCTTCATCGGCCGGGTGCGGGGCTACCCGGTGGCCCGCGAGGCCTCCCTGAAGCTCAAGGAGGTCTCCTACATCCACGCCGAGGCCTACCCCGCATCCGAGCTCAAGCACGGTCCACTGGCCCTGATCGAGCCCGCCCTCCCCACGGTCGCGATCGTCCCCGACGACGACCTCCTGGAGAAGAACCGCGCCGCCATGGAGGAGATCAAGGCCCGCAGCGGCAAGATCCTCGCGGTGGCCCACCAGCACCAGGAGAAGGCCGACGAAACCATCGTCGTCCCGAAGAACGAGGACGAACTCGACCCCATCCTGATGGGCATCCCCCTCCAGCTCCTCGCCTACCACACGGCCCTGGCCCTGGGCAGGGACATCGACAAGCCCCGCAACCTGGCCAAGTCGGTGACAGTCGAGTAGTCGGCTCTTGGGGGCGCGGGCAACTGCGCGACAAGCCCCCACCCGCCCGTACAGGCCACACAAGAGGACGGACCCCCACGCGCTGCCACCAGGCACAGGGGGTCCGTTTTCATCGCCGGGAAGCCGCCCAACTCCCCGGCCTGCGCGGCTAACCGGTGGCCGTCACTCCCCGGCCCGCAGCGCGTCGCGGAACCGCCGTGGGCCAGTGCGCGAGCACCGCCGTGGCCGCGTACCAGGCGACGGCCCCCGCCGCCACGGCGAACCACCCACCGGCCTTCGCGAGTCCGTCGTTCTCGGCGAACACGGCGATCGCGAGGAGCAGCAGCGAGACGAAGAACAGCCCGTACACGCCCTGCCCGAGCTGGTCCCCGCCGGCGAACGTCAGCGACAACACCACCAGCGCGAACAACAGCAGGAACAGTCCCGCCGCGTTGGTGGAGACCTGCGCGTCGGCCGACACGGCCCACGTGAACCACAGCGCCCCGAGCACCGAGAACGCCGTCCCGCCGACGGAGTCGCCCCCGCGCAGGGCCAGCAAGCCGGCGGCGAAGAGGGCAATGCCGCCCACGTACTGGGCGACTGACACGGCGTCAGCGGCTGACACCCCGTCGATCACAGCGGTGTGCCCCAGCCCGAAGGCCAACAGGGTGATTCCCAGGGCGAGTCGACCGGCCACGGTGGTGATTCCGCTTCCCGCGGAGACGTCTTTGTCCACGGCGGGCTCCCTTAGTGCATGTGCAGTTGTGCGGTGTCCCGTATATGCCCTTCACAAGGGCACAAACACCTCTACGCGCGGGTAGATTTACGCGCCGCACAAGGGAGTTGTTCCTGCGTGACGTCAGGGAATGACGATGACGGGCCGCTGCGCCCGCTTGGCGAGCCGCCCGGCGACGGAGCCGAAGATCCGCCCGACGATGCCGTGGGTCGACCCCACGACGATCGCGTCGGCCTCGTACTCCCGGCCGACCTCTTCGAGTTCGTGGCAGATGTCGCCGCCGCGCTCGACCAGGATCCAGGGCACCTCGGCGAGGTAGTCCGCACACGCCAGCTCCAGCCCGAGCACCTCGGTCCGGTGGTCCGGCACGTCCACGAACACCGGCGGCTCGCAGCCGGCCCACACGGTGGTCGGCAGCCGGTTGGCGACGTGGACGATGATCAGGCCCGACCCGGAGCGATGGGCCATGCCGATCGCGTACGCCAGGGCGCGCTCACTGGACGTGGAGCCGTCGAAGCCGACGACGACCCCGTGCTTGAAGGCGGGATCGCAGGAGTGGCGTGGCTCTTCCGCCGCCAGGGGCTCGGCCGCCGTGGGATCGGCGACGGGCCGCTTGCGGTCCGCGGGTTCGAAGAATTCGTGACCGGCCATGGCTGTCTCGGCGTTGTGATCCTTTATGGGAGGGACAACAGTGTGCGGCGGAGCTGTGTCCGGGAATGGTCTTCCCAACCCCATACCCCCAAGGGTACGGCGGCACGCCTCCTTAGCCCAGATCCCGCCCGCCGTGCGTGCGGGTTCCAGGGAGCATGCACGAGGCACCGCCCGTAACGCAATGGTTGCTGCGCTGTACAGGCGGTTTGCACGGGATTCACTTACCCGTGGAGGTGAGCGGGTCACACAGTGACCTGCTCACCGGCCACGCGTTGAACCCCGTGAGTCACGCCACAGGGAGCACCCATGCCCGGATCCCGTCCCGCCTCCGAGGCGGACCACGCGGCCCCGCCACCGCGGGACACCGCGACGGACGTGGTCCGCTGGGCGGCCTTCAGCTGCCTGCTCGTCCCGGTCGTGCTCCTCGGCTACGGCGCCTCCCTGGCCGATGCCGCCGGCACGGCCCTCGGGCTCGCGGCCGTCACGGGCGCCTGCCGGGTCCTGCTGCGCCAGTCCGAGCGCGGCGCGGCCCGGCTGGCGGCCGAGGACCGGGCCCCCCACCGGGGCCGGCACCACCGCACCGGAACCGGGTCGCACCGCGGTGGACGGCACACTGGCGGGGATACACCGGTCGGCTGACCGGTTTCCGCGCACGCGCACGCTGCTTTTCAGCCAACTTCTCGCACCTGTGCATCACCCTCCCTGACCACCCCCCAACCCCCGTTCGACCTGCACGGAAAGGGCCTCAGGGGTGCTGCGCACCCTACGCGGATTGGCCACTGCGACAAGGCGCACTTCCCTGCACGCCCCACGAGTGCAACGCTTCGTGATCGAATGCTTCACGCCAAGTTGCCAAGTCGACAATGTGCCGAGTGCCGAACCGGCCACTGCGGCGCGACGGGACACAGTAGATTCGATCTTGACTGTCTACGGCGGGGGACTCGTGCAGGACCGAGGGGAAACGTGCAGGAGCGACACAACCGAGGAGCCGCGACCACCGAGGGGGGCTTAGCAGTATGAGCCACGACTCCACTGCCGCGCCGGAAGCCGCGGCCCGGAAGCTTTCCGGGCGACGTCGCAAGGAGATCGTTGCGGTGCTGCTGTTCAGCGGCGGCCCCATCTTCGAGAGTTCCATACCTTTGTCGGTGTTCGGGATTGACCGCCAGGACGCCGGCGTGCCGCGCTACCGACTGCTGGTGTGCGGCGGCGAGGACGGCCCACTGCGGACCACAGGGGGCCTGGAACTCACCGCACCGCATGGCCTGGAAGCGATCTCGCGCGCGGGCACGGTCGTCGTACCGGCCTGGCGTTCGATCACTTCTCCGCCACCCGACGAGGCGCTCGACGCGCTGCGCCGGGCACACGAGGAGGGCGCCCGCATCGTCGGGCTGTGCACCGGCGCCTTCGTCCTCGCGGCGGCGGGCCTGCTGGACGGCCGACCCGCGACGACACACTGGATGTACGCGCCGACGCTGGCGAAGCGCTATCCGTCGGTGCACGTCGATCCGCGGGAGCTGTTCGTCGACGACGGCGACGTGCTGACGTCGGCGGGCACGGCCGCGGGCATCGACCTGTGCCTGCACATCGTGCGCACGGACCACGGCAACGAGGCGGCAGGGGCCCTGGCCCGGCGCCTCGTCGTGCCCCCGCGCCGAAGCGGCGGGCAGGAGCGCTACCTCGACAGGTCTTTACCGGAGGAGATCGGCGCCGACCCGCTCGCCGAGGTCGTCGCCTGGGCGCTGGAGCACCTCCACGAACAGTTCGACGTGGAGACGCTGGCGGCACGCGCGTACATGAGCCGTCGTACGTTCGACCGCCGCTTCCGCTCGCTGACCGGGAGCGCGCCGCTGCAGTGGCTGATCACGCAGCGGGTTCTCCAGGCGCAGCGCCTGCTGGAGACGTCGGACTACTCGGTGGACGAGGTGGCGGGGCGCTGCGGCTTCCGGTCGCCGGTCGCCCTGCGCGGACACTTCCGCCGCCAGCTGGGCTCGTCGCCGGCCGCTTACCGGGCGGCGTACCGCGCCCGGCGCCCGCAGGGCGAGCGGCCGCAGGACACCGAGGCCGCACCGGGCGGTCCCGGGTCCGGCATGTCCGGGCCCGCGGGGCATCCCGGCCAGCCGGGCCAGGCGCCCGCCTCGCTGCATCCGGAGCACCCCGTCCCGCTCCAGTCCCGCCGTACGGCGGCGGCGAGCGCGGTCGGATCGTCCCCGGCCCTGTCCGCGTCGGCGTCGTCCGCGTCGGACAACGGGCGGGAGGCCTACGTGCCGAGCCGGGCGAGTCTGCCGGGGCAGCGCAGCGCGACGTGAGCCGGTGACCGGGCCCGCGGGGAGGTGAGCCTCCGCGCGGGCCCGGTGCCGTTTCGGCACGCAGGCGCGCCGCCGGCCACGAGGTCACCGCACGGCCGGTCCGGCCCGCGGCGGCTCACCGTAAGGTGAGACACATGAACGATCGCATGGTGTGGATCGACTGCGAGATGACCGGCCTCTCGCTGTCGGACGACGCGCTCATCGAGGTGGCCGCCCTCGTCACCGACTCCGAGCTGAACGTGCTCGGCGAGGGCGTGGACATCGTCATCCGGCCGCCGGACCGCGCGCTGGAGACGATGCCGGACGTGGTGCGTCAGATGCACACCTCGTCCGGGCTGCTCGCCGAGCTGCCGGACGGCACGACGCTGAAGGACGCCGAGGAGCAGGTCCTGACGTACGTCAGGGAGTTCGTCAAGGAGCCGGGCAAGGCCCCGCTGTGCGGCAACTCCGTCGGCACGGACCGCGGCTTCCTGCTGCGTGACATGCCGACGCTGGAGGACTACCTGCACTACCGGATCGTCGACGTCTCGTCGATCAAGGAGCTGGCCCGCCGGTGGTACCCGCGGGCGTACTTCAACAGCCCGCAGAAGAACGGCAACCACCGGGCGCTCGCCGACATCCGCGAATCCATCGCCGAGCTGCGCTACTACCGCGAGGCCGTCTTCGTCCCGCAGCCCGGGCCCGACTCGGACACCGCGAGGAAGATCGCCGCGAAGCACGTGCTGCCTGCGCAGTAGCCGTGCCGGGGGCCCGCGGAGGGGCGCCGCGAAAGCCGGGCGCGAGCACCCCTTCGGACCCTGTACACTTTTTCTCGGCCGGTCGGGGAAATCACTGACCTCCAAGCCGGTCGTGGTGGGTGTAGCTCAGCTGGTAGAGCACCTGGTTGTGGTCCAGGATGCCGCGGGTTCGAGTCCCGTCACTCACCCTGAGTAATCAGCCGGTGGCTTCGCGTCGAAGCCACCGGCTGATGCTTTTGGCGCGCCGGTCCAGGGCCGGGCAGCGGCCGGGCTTACGGTCGGCGGCATGGACGGTGAGCGCCGAGGGTGGCTTGCGTGCGTGCTCAGCGGGACGGTGTTCGCCGTGTGCATGGCCGGCACCACGCTGCCGACTCCCCTCTACCCCCTCTACCAGGACAAGTTCGGGTTCTCCGAGCTGACGGTGACCGTGGTGTACGCCCTGTACGCCTTCGGGGTCATCGGGGTTCTGCTACTGGTCGGCAACGCCTCGGACGCCGTGGGCAGGCGCCCGGTGCTGCTGTGCGGCCTGGGCCTCGCGGCGGCGAGCGCCGTCTGCTTCCTGTGCGCCACCGGGCTGGGCTGGCTGTACGCGGGGCGACTGCTGTCAGGACTGTCCGCGGGTCTGTTCACCGGTGCGGCCACGGCGTACGTGATGGAACTCGCCCCGGACGGCGGCGCCTCCCGGGCCACGTTGGTGGCGACGGCCGCCAACATGGGCGGATTGGGCTGCGGCCCGCTGCTCTCCGGCGTGCTCGCGCAGTACGCCGGCTGGCCGCTGTACCTGCCGTTCGTCACGCACCTCGTGCTGGTGGCCGGGTCGGCCGCCGTCCTGTTGCGGCTCGCGGAGACCGTACGGGAGCGGAGACCGCTGCGCGCCGTCCGGCCGCAGCGCCCCGCGCTGCCCCCGCAGGTGCGGGCGGTGTTCGCCCCCGCGGCGATCGCCTCGTTCGCGGGGTTCGCCCTCTTCGGGGTGTTCACCTCGGTCAGCCCGGAATTCCTCGCCGAGTCCCTGCACGTGGACGACCACGCCGTGAGCGGGCTGGTCGTCGCGCTGGCGTTCTTCGCGTCGACGGGCGGGCAACTGGCGGTCGGCGGGGTCGGTGTGCGGCGCTCCCTCCCGCTGGGCTGCGCCGGACTCCTCGCGGGGCTGGCCCTGCTCGCGGGCGCGCTGCGGTGGGACCTGATGTCACTGGTGGTCCTGAGCGCACTCGTCGGCGGCGCCGGGCAGGGCCTGGCGTTCCGCGCCGCGCTGTCCGAGGTCGCCGGGGCGTCTCCCGAGCACCGGCGGGCGGCGGTGCTCTCGACGCTGTTCGTCGTCGCCTACGCCGGCATCTCGGTCCCGGTGATCGGCGTCGGCCTTCTGACGGACCGGATCGGCCTGGAGGGCGCGGGCCTGGTCTTCATCGCCTGCATGGCGGTCCTGGTGTCGACGGCGGCCGTCTACCTGGCCCGGCGTCCGGCAGAGGCGAGGGTCTGACTGTCCCTCTGTGCGATCGTGACGCCATGGGTGAGCCGGTGGAGCGGGTCGACGAGCGGGACAGGGTGATCGGGGTCGTCGACCGGGACGAGGCGATCCGGCACGGCTGGCTGCACCGGGTCGCGACCACGGTCTGCCGTGACCCGTGGGGACGGGTGCTGGTGTACCGGAGGCCGGAGCACGTGTCCCGGTTCCCGGGCCACTACGACTGGCTGGTCGGCGGGGGCGTCGAGGTCGGGGAGACGTACGAGGAGGCCGCGGTCCGGGAGCTGGCCGAGGAGCTGGGGGTTCGGGTGCAGGTGCGGTTCGTCTTCAAGTTCCTGTTGCGAGGGGCGATCAGCCCGTACTGGCTGGGCGTGCACGAGGCGGTCGTCGCCGAGCCCCTCGCTCCCGACCCGGCCGAGATCGCCTGGCACGGCTGGGTCGGGGAGCGGGAGCTTCAGGAGGCGCTGCGGCGGTGGGCGTTCGTGCCGGACGGCGTGGACGTCATGCGGCGGTGCCCGGGGCTCCGTGCGCCGAGCGGCGCCACGCCGCCGTCAGCTCCGCCACGCTCGTGAAGCGTTCGGCCGGGTCCGTGCGCGTGGCCCGTTGCACGAGCGCCAGTTGGGCCGCCGTCCCTCGCCACGTGGGCTTCTCGCCGGCCGTGTTCAGCAGGAGGCGAATGGCGCGGCCCAGGGCGTGCACGGTGGTGCGGGTGTCGATCGTCGAGCCGCGTTGCCATTCCTCCGGGGCCATGAAGCGCCGTGAGCCCGGCAGGCGGTCCGCCTGGAGCACGAACGGGCCCGGGCGGTACTCGTCCAGGTCGATCAGGTGGAGTTCGCCGGCGTCGAAGTCGTAGAGGAACGCGCCGTCGTAGAGGTCGACGGCGACGAATCCCGCGGCCTCCACCGCCAGGTGGGCATCCAGGAGATGGCCGATGGTCCGCAGCACCCGGGGGACGGGGAGGTCCTGGAAGCGGGCCAGAGGACCTGCGTGCCGCAGCGACGCGGGCGAGTACAGGGACTCGCCTCGGCGCCAGGGCAGCACCACCGCCGTACGTCCGTCCCCCGTGGCGAACCGGTGCAGTTGGGGGACGATCGCCGGATGCCGTACCGCCCGGTGGAAGGCCCAGGCGCGGTGCAGCGACCGCTCGGCGGCGTCGGTCGTCGCCTCCTTCACGAACCAGCGTTCCCCGTCGGCGAGCCGGACCCCGTACGACACGCAGCCCGAGTCCTGGTCGCGGAAGGCCCGGAAGACCTCGCCCACCGTGCGCAGATACGGCTCGGTCCGAGCGACCTCGGTGATCTCCAGCAGGGGATGCGGCGTCACGACGACGACCGGGGCACCAGCTCCGTGGCCAGGACCACCTGCCGTCGGTCCAGCCCCCGGGACGCCAGGGGGCGGCGGTCGGCGACCTCCGTGAGGAGGAGGTCTATCATCCGGCGGCCCATCTCCTCGATGGGCTGGCGGACGCTGGTCAGGGGCGGTTCCATGTGGCGGGCGATGGCGGAGTCGTCGTAGCCGACGAGCGCCACGTCGTCGGGGATGCGGCGCCCCGCCTCGCGCAGCGCATGGCGGGCACCGGCCGCGGTGACGTCGGAGCCGGCGAAGACCGCGTCCAGGTCGGGCCGGCGCTCCAGCAGCGCCGCCATGGCACGGCTGCCGCCCTCCTCCGTGAAGTCGCCCGGCTCGATCAGCGCCTCGTCGGCCTCGTGGCCCGCGTCGCTCAGCGCGTCGCGGTAGCCGTCGATGCGGCGCTGGGCGCCGTAGACGTCGAGGCGGCCGGTGATGTGGGCCACCCGGCGGCGGCCGCGGGAGAGCAGGTGCTCGACGGCCTGCCGGGCGCCGCCGTAGTTGTCCGAGTCGACCGACGGCAGCGTCTCCCCCGCCGATCGCGGGCCGCTGATCACCGCCGGGATGTCCAGCTGGGACAGCAGGTCGGGCAGCGGATCGTCCGCGTGGACCGAGACCAGCAGGACGCCGTCCACCCGGTGGGCGGCCAGGTACTGGGCGAGACGGCGGCGTTCGCGGTCGCTGCCCGCGAAGATCAGCAGCAGCTGCATCTGCGTCTCGGACAGCTCCGCCCCGACACCCTTCAGCATGTCCGAGAAGTACGGCTCCGCGAAGAACCGGGTCTCCGGCTCGGGGACGACCAGGGCGATCGCGTCCGTGCGGTTGGCGGCCAGGGCGCGGGCCGCGGTGTTCGGGACGTAGCCGAGCTCGGCGACCGCCGCCTCGACGGCCGCACGGGTCGCGTCGCTGACCCGGGGCGAACCGTTGATCACCCGGGACACCGTGCCGCGGCCGACACCGGCGCGCGCCGCCACCTCTTCGAGGGTGGGCCGGCCACCGCTTCGGCCCCGCGCTCCGTGGCTTGCCATGGGCTCCGCCTTCCCGTCCACACCCGCACTCTGCGGCTGGCCTGGAATTTAACAGGCTCGCCGGCTGGAGTGACCGCTGCCGAGGCCTGCCGCCCCCGGCCTTCCGCTTCGGCCGGGGGGCAGGTTCGACTGGCCTGATACCGCCGTCCGGGGCCGCGACAAACTGCGGCCCGGGTCCAGTTAACAGCCCGATAACTGAACGCATCTCTCGCTGTCCGGTCCCTTGACACCCCCGCCCCGACCGGAGAACCTTCAACACATCACCGGTGGGAGCGCTCCCACAGTACCTGACACATACACAACCCGCACGTTCCCCACCCGAGCCGCAGCGAGTAAAAACGGGTCCAACAATGCAGTTGGCCGGGGGGTCGGCACGTCAGGGCAACAGGAGGACGACATGCGAGCACGCATCCGAACCGCCCGCAAGGCGATGGTCGTCGCGGCCGTCGCATCGCTGGGCGCCGGGCTGCTGGCCGGCTGTGCCGACGACGGCGGAGACGACAGTTCCGGTTCCTCGTCCGGCGACGGCGGCGGCAAGACGACGATCTCCGTGGGGCTCTTCGGCACCATGGGCTTCAAGGAAGCCGGCCTCTACGCCGAGTACGAGAAGCTCAACCCGAAGATCAAGATCGCCGAGAACGTCGTCGAGCGGAACGAGAACTACTACCCGGCGCTGCTGAACCACCTCACCACGAACAGCGGTCTGCTGGACGTCCAGGCCGTCGAAGTCGCCAACATCGCCGAGGTCACGGCGACCCAGGCCGACAAGCTCGAGGACATGTCGAAGGCTCCGGGCGTCGACAAGAGCAAGTGGCTGCCCTGGAAGTGGCAGCAGGCCACCACCAAGGACGGCAGGACGATCGGCCTCGGCACCGACGTCGGCCCGATGGCGATCTGTTACCGCACGGACCTCTTCAAGCAGGCCGGTCTGCCCACCGACCCGGCCGAGGTCGGCAAGCTGTGGGCCGGTGACTGGGCCAAGCTCGTCGAAGTCGGTGAGCGCTACAAGTCCAAGGCCCCCAAGGGCACCTTCTTCATGGACTCCCCCGGCGGTTTGATCCAGGCCATCCTGGGCAGCGAGAAGGAGAAGTTCTACGACGCCTCCGGGAAGGTCATCTACAAGACCAACCCGGCCGTCAAGGCCGCCTTCAACCTGACCGCGGAGGCCGCCGCGAAGGGCCTCGTCCAGTCGCAGACGCAGTTCCAGCCGGGCTGGAACTCCACGATCGCCAACAACAAGTTCGCCGCGATCGCCTGCCCGCCGTGGATGCTCGGCACGATCAAGGGCAACGCCAAGCCCGAGGCCGCCGGCAAGTGGGCCGTGGCCACCGCGCCCAAGGGCGGCAACTGGGGCGGCACCTTCCTCACCGTGCCGAAGAGCGGCAAGCACGTGAAGGAGGCCCAGAAGTTCGTGACCTGGCTGACCGCGCCGGAGCAGCAGGCGAAGCTGTTCAAGGTGCAGGCCAGCTTCCCGAGCGCCCCGTCCGCCTACACCATGCCCGAGGTGACCGGCGCGACGAACGAGATGACCGGTGACCAGAAGATCGGCCCGGTCTTCGCGGAGGCCGCCAAGGCCGCCCCGGAGCAGGTGATCGGCCCGAAGGACCAGATCATCATGCAGGGCCTGACGGACAACGGCGTCATCCTCGCCACGAAGGGCAAGTCCGCCCAGGAGGCCTGGGACTCCGCGGTCAAGACCATCGACAACAAGCTGGACCAGTGACCCGTATGGCCACCCGTCACGACACCGCCGCGCCCCCCGTGGAGGGGGGCGCGGCCCCGGGCCGCCCGCCCGGGGACGCCGCGGCCGTGGAGAAGGAGCGCCGGCGCCGGGACCGGCTGTCCCGCCGCTGGCAGCGGGACATCCGCTGGAGCCCGTACGCCTTCGTCTCCCCGTTCTTCCTGCTGTTCATCGCGTTCGGCCTGTTCCCGCTGATCTACACGGGCTGGGCCTCGCTGCACCAGGTGGAGCTGACCGCGCCGACCGACATGAACTGGGTCGGGCTGCGCAACTACACCCGGATCTTCGACGACGAGTTCTTCTGGAACGCGGCGAAGAACACCCTGACCATCGGCATCATCTCCACCGTCCCGCAGCTGCTGATGGCGATGGGCATCGCCCACATCCTCAACTACAAGCTGCGGGCCTCGACCTTCTTCCGGGTCGTGATGCTCGCGCCGTACGCGACGTCGATCGCCGCCGCCTCGCTGGTGTTCGTGCTGCTCTTCGGCCGTGACTACGGCATGATCAACTGGGCGCTCGACATGGTCGGCATCAACCCGGTCGACTGGCAGAACGACAAGTGGCCCTCGCAGATCGCCGTCTCGTCGATCATCATCTGGCGCTGGACCGGCTACAACGCGCTGATCTACCTGGCCGCGATGCAGGCGATCCCGCAGGACCTGTACGAGTCGGCGGCGCTGGACGGGGCCAACCGCTGGCAGCAGTTCATCCACGTGACGCTGCCGGCACTGCGACCGACGATCCTGTTCACGTGTGTCGTGTCGACGATCGGCGCGAGCCAGGTCTTCGGCGAGCCGCTGCTCTTCGACGCCAACAAGGGCACGTCCGGCGGCGCGGAGCACCAGTTCCAGACGCTCGGTCTGTATCTGTACGAGCAGGGCTGGGTCGCCCAGCACCTGGGCCGTGCCTCGGCGATCGCCTGGACGATGTTCCTGATCCTGATCGTCATCGGGGTCGTCAACTACGTCATCTCGCGCCGGCTGCGCGCCAGTAGTTAAGGAGTGGTGGCCGTGACGACGACTGTGACGCCCCCCGACGCGCCGCCGCCCGGTGCGCCCGCGAAAGAGTCCAAACGCCCGCGTCTGCCGAAGTCGGCACGGGCCGGCGGGCAGCTGCACGGCGGTCCGATCGCCTACGCGATCCTCATCGTGTTCACCATCGTCTCGCTCTTCCCGCTGGTGTGGACGGCGATCGCCGCCTCCCGTGACAACCAGCGGCTCGCGCAGACGCCGCCGCCGTTCTGGTTCGGCTCCGGCCTGTTCGACAAGCTGGAGATCGCCTGGAATGAAGCCAATCTGGGTGAGGCGTTCTTCAACACCACGATCGTGGCGGGTGTTTCGGCGCTGGTCGTCGTCTTCCTGTCGACGATCGCCGGTTTCGCCTTCGCCAAGCTGCGGTTCAGGGGCCGGGGCGCGCTGATGCTGATCGTGATCGGCACGATGATGGTGCCGCCGCAGCTGAGCGTGATCCCGCTGTACATGATGGTCGCCAAGCTCGACTGGACGGACCAGTTGCAGGCGGTGATCTTCCCCTCGCTGGTCAGCGCGTTCGGTGTGTTCTTCATGCGGCAGTACCTGATCCAGGCGCTGCCGGACGAGATCATCGAGGCCGCCCGGGTCGACGGGGCGAGCAGCTGGCGCGTGGTCTGGCACGTGGTGTTCCCGGCTGCCCGGCCGGCGATGGCCGTGCTCGGGATGCTGACGTTCGTGCAGACGTGGAACGACTTCATGTGGCCGTTCCTGGTGCTGACCCAGATGGGCAACCCGACCGTGCAGGTCGCGGTCGCGGGCCTGGGCCGCGGCTACACGCCCGACCAGTCCCTGATCATGGCGGGCGCGCTGCTGGGCACGCTGCCGCTGCTGCTGGTCTTCGCGATCTTCGGCAAGCAGATCGTGGGCGGCATCATGCAGGGCGCCGTCAAGGGCTGACGCCTCGTCCGTTCTCCCAGGGTTCTTCCAGGGTGCCGGGTCAGCGCCGCCCCGGCCCCTGTTCCTCCCTCCTCCCCCCTCCCTCTTCCCCCCTCGCCTCTCCACGACCTCCAATGGGAGCGCTTCCATGCCTGACTCCGAGAACCCGGCCGCTGCGGTGACCTTCCCTCCCGCCTTCCTCTGGGGCGCGGCGACCTCCGCGTACCAGATCGAGGGCGCGGTGCGGGAGGACGGCCGTACGCCGTCGATCTGGGACACCTTCAGCCATACGCCGGGCAAGACGGCCGGCGGCGACCACGGTGACATCGCTGTCGACCACTACCACCGCTACCGCGAGGACGTGGCCCTGATGGCGGAGCTGGGCCTGGGCGCCTACCGCTTCTCCGTCTCGTGGTCGCGGGTGCAGCCGACCGGCCGGGGTCCGGCCGTCCAGAAGGGCCTGGACTTCTACCGCCGGCTGGTCGACGAGCTGCTGTCCAAGGGCATCAGGCCGGCCGTCACGCTCTACCACTGGGACCTGCCGCAGGAGCTGGAGGACGCGGGCGGCTGGCCGGAGCGTGACACGGCGTACCGTTTCGCGGAGTACGCGCAGATCGTCGGCGAGGCGCTGGGCGACCGGGTCGAGCAGTGGATGACGCTCAACGAGCCGTGGTGCAGCGCGTTCCTGGGCTATGCCTCCGGGGTGCACGCCCCGGGCCGGACGGATCCGGCGGCGTCGCTGCGTGCCGCGCACCATCTGAACCTGGCGCACGGGCTGGGCGCGTCGGCGCTGCGGTCGGTGATGCCGGCCCGCAACACGGTGGCCATCAGCCTCAACTCCTCGGTGGTCAGGCCGCTTTCGCAGAGCCCGGCGGACCTGGCGGCGGCCCGGAAGATCGACGACCTGGCCAACGGCGTCTTCCACGGCCCGATCCTGCACGGCGCCTACCCGGAGTCGCTGTACGTGGCGACGGCGGAGCTCACGGACTGGAACCACGTCCTCGACGGCGACCTGACGCTGATCAACCAGCCGCTGGACGCGCTGGGCCTCAACTACTACACGCCCTCGCTGGTCTCGGCGGCCGACCCGGCGGCGAAGGAACCCCGCGCCGACGGCCACGGCTCCAGCGACCACTCGCCCTGGCCGGCCGCGGACGACGTCGCCTTCCACCAGACGCCCGGCGACCGCACCGAGATGGGCTGGACGATCGACCCGACCGGCCTGCACGAGCTAATCATGCGCTACACCCGGGAGGCACCGGGCCTGCCGCTGTACATCACCGAGAACGGCGCGGCCTACGACGACAAGGTCGACTCGGACGGCCGGGTGCACGACCCGGAGCGCGTCGCCTACCTGCACGGCCACCTGTCGGCGGTCCGCCGCGCGATCGCCGACGGCGCGGACGTCCGCGGCTACTTCCTGTGGTCCCTGATGGACAACTTCGAGTGGTCGTACGGCTACGGCAAGCGCTTCGGCGCGGTGTACGTGGACTACGCGACGCTCGAACGCACCCCGAAGTCCAGCGCCCACTGGTACGCCCGGGCGGCCCGGACGGGCACGCTGCCGGAGGTGGAGGCGGTCTAGCCACTGCGGAGGCGGGGGGACGGGGCGCGGCACTGATAGGGGAGTGCCGCGCCCCGGCATGTCAGGAGACGCCGCGTGGTGTCAGCAGTCGGCGGGTCGTCGTCACGCCCCACTCGTCCAGGGACAGCAAGCGGTCGCTGGAGGCCATCAGGCCGCCCGTGGACTCCACGTGTGCCGCCCACTGTTCGCGGGTCTCGACAGCGGGGCGGGCCATCAGGCAGTCGGGGTCGTTGGTCCAGAGGCGGTCGTGCTGCCACTGGCGGGCCGCGCCAGTGAACTCGGCCGGGTCCTGGCCCGGCTGGGAGTAGTCGTCCGCCTCGGGGCGGCGGTGCGGGGCCGTGTCGGGGCTGACGCGCATGGCGTCGAAAAGGCCGATGGAGGGGAGCATCGGGGCGCCGCAGCCCAGGAGGTAGGAGTCCGGGCCGATCGCGTCGCGGATCAGGCGGATGCCCCCGCGGTACGCCGTCAGGGGGTCGACGTCCGCGTGGCGGAGGCCGGCCAGGGCGCCCGCGTAGAGGAAGTCGGTCTTGAAGTAGTCGTAGCCCTCGGCGCGCAGGGTCGTGAAGACCTCGGTCAGGTACGCCGCCGCGTCCGGGTGGGTGGTGTCCAGGACCCGCAGGTCGTGGCCCCAGTTGCGGCCGGCGTGGGCGAAGCCGCCGGCGGTGTCCCGGACCAGCCAGTCGGGGTGTTCGGCGGCCAGGTCGCTCGCCGGGTCGACGAGGAAGGGAGCCGTCCAGATGCCGGCGCGGCGGCCGCGGGAGCGGATCTTGTCGGCGATTCCGGCGCGGGAGCGGAAGCGTCCGGAGAGGGTCAGCCAGTCGCCGAGTGCCTGCTGGTAGCCGTCGTCGATCTGGACGACGTCGACGGGCAGGTCGAGGGTGTCCATCGCGCGGAGGTTCTCGTGGATGTCGTCCTCGGTGACGTCCGTGAAGTACTCGTACCAGGAGCACCAGACGCTGGGCGCCGGGCGCGGGGCGTCCAGTCCGAGACTGCCCGCCCAGTCGCGCAGCACCGACTGGACGTCCTCGCCCGTCCACTCCTTCACCGGGCCGTCGGCACCGACCTCCGCGACCCCGTCCCGTACGGCGAGCCGGATCGACGGCACCTCGCGCGTCGGCTCGGCCGCCGCCCACAGCCGGACCGGTGCGCCGTCGCCGGGGTCGAGCGCGAGCAGGCCCTCGCCCTGGAAGACGCCGGCGGGGACGGTGACGCCGGGCCGGTAGCAGACCGTGGCCCAGTTGGCGTTGGCCGGACGGTGGGGAGCCGCGCCCAGGGCGTAGGCGCCGCTGGGGCTCCAGGACTGCCAGCCCTCCTCGTGGACACGGGCCTGGCGGAGGTCGACGGGCACGGAGGCCAGCGGCGTGAAGGGGTGGTGCACGGTGCTCTCTTTCGGAAAGGTCAGCCCTTGTTGGCGCCCAGGGTCAGGCCGCTGACGAACTGGCGCTGGAGCACGAAGTAGACGATGAGGGTGGGGATCGCGGTGAGCAGGGCTCCGGCGGCGACCAGGTTGGGGTCGGTGAAGTACTGCCCGGAGAGGTTGTTCAGTGCCGAGGTGATCGGCATGTTCTCGCCGGTGGAGATCAGGACGATGGCCCAGAAGAAGTCGTTGTAGATCCAGATGGACAGCAGGGTGGCGAGGGCGGCCATCGCGGGCTTGCACAGCGGCAGCACGATCTGCCAGTACAGGCGCCAGACGGAGGCGCCGTCGACCAGGGCGGCCTCGGTCAGTTCGTGCGGCAGCGAGCGCATGTAGTTGCTCAGCACGAACGCGCAGAAGCCGGACTGGAACGCCACGTGGATCAGGACCAGGCCGAGCGCGGAGTCGTAGAGCTTGCCGCTCATCGTGATGCCGGGCAGGTCGATCAGCAGGTACAGCCGGTACAGCGGCGTGATGATGACCTGCTGGGGCAGCAGGTTGCCGGCGGTGAAGACCAGCAGCAGGGCCAGGTTGAGGCGGAAGTCGAAGCGGCTGACGTAGAAGGCGACCATCGACGACAGCAGCAGCGTCAGCAGCACGGCCGGCACGGCGATGATCAGCGTGTTGCCGAAGTAGTGGAGCATGTCCGACTGCTGGAAGGCGGCGGTGAAGTTGTCGAAGCTCAGCTTGTCGGGCCAGGAGACATAGCCCTTCGTGCTGGTCTCCGAGTAGGGCCGCATCGCCGCGAGCAGCGCCCACAGCAGGGGCGCCAGCCAGGCCAGCGCCGTGACGACGAGGAAGGTGTGCAGCAGGATCCGGGCGGGGCGGACGGGGGTGCGCTGCTTGTGAGCGTCGGCGACGGTGCTCATGCGCGCCGCTCCTTCCGGAAGGTGGCGATCAGGTACGGGATGATCACCGCGAGCGAGATCACCAGCAGGACGACCGCGATGGCGGAGCCGTATCCGATCCGGCTGGACTCGCCGATGATGTTGTTGGTCACCAGGATCGACAGCAACTCCGTGCCCTGGGCGCCCTTGTTGAAGACGAAGACCAGGTCGAAGGCGCGCAAGGCCTCGATGATCGTGACGACCAGGACGACGGTGTTGGTGGGCCGCAGGGTCGGGAAGACGACGTTCTTGAACGTCTGCCACTCGTTGGCCCCGTCCAGCGCGGAGGCCTCGCGCAGGGCCGGGTCGACGCTCTTCAGGCCGGCCAGGTAGAGGATCATCATGTAGCCGGCGTGCCGCCAGGAGGCGGCGACCAGGATGGCCCAGAGGTTGAGGTCCGGGTCGCCGATCCAGTCGATGTAGTGGCCGGGCTTGTTGGCTCCGATGAGGCTGTTGATCAGGCCGGTGTCGGGGTTGTAGATCAGTTGCCAGACGAAGCCGATGACCGCCAGCGACATCACGACCGGCAGGAAGAACGCGGTCTGGTAGACGCGGCTGAACCGGATCTTCTTGTCCAGTTGCACGGCCAGGAACAGGCCGAACGGCGTGGGCAGCAGGATGAGCACGACGAACCAGATGACGTTGTGCTCGACGGCGGGCCAGAACTGCGGGTTGCTGGTGAACAGCTCCTTGAAGTTCTGCAGGCCGACCCACTTGATGGAGTCGAAGCCGATGCCGTCCCAGGTGGTGAAGGCCAGCGCGATGGAGGCGAGGGCCGTCAGCCACACCAGGGCGACGTGCAGGATCGTCGGCACGCCCGCCATCAGGCCGAGCGTGATGCGGTCGCGGCGGGTCAGCAGGCGACGGTGGCCCGTCGAGCTCTTCGCGGGAGCGGCGCCCGGAGACGGCGCGGGGACCGTCTCCGGGTTCTCGGTGGAGGTGTCGGTGCTCATGAGGACGCGAAGATCGTCTTCTTCTGACGCTCGATCGACGAGAGGATGCTGTCGACGTTCTTGGGGTTGCGGATGAAGTTCTGGAGCGCGGGCTGCATCACCGTGGAGGTGAAGTCCGGACGGGAGTCGCGGTCCATGAACTGCGTGAGGCTCTTCGCGCTGGAGATCATCTCGAAGGACTTCTTCTGGAGCGCGGTGTAGGAGGCGGTGTCGGCCTTGGTGGAGGCGGCGACCACGCTCGAGTCGGCCTTGAGGTAGATCTGCTCGGCCTCGGGGGTGCCCAGGTACTCCAGCAGCTTGACGGCGCCGTCGTGGTTCTTCGGGGCCTTGGAGAGCATGAAGCCGTCGGTGGGCGCCTCGACGGTGTCCTGGCCGAACTGCGGGTCGATCTCCGGGAAGGCGAAGAAGTCGAGGTCGTCCAGGTCGGCCTTGTTGGTGAACTGCTGGCCGACGAAGGTGCCCAGCAGATACATGCCGGCCTTCTTCGCCACCAGGGTCTGGGCCGCGTCCTGCCAGGTGCGGCCCACCGCGCCGTCCTGGTGGTAGGGGAGGATCTCCGTCCAGTGGTCGAAGACCTTGCGCACCTTGGGGTCGGTCCAGGCGGCCTTGCCGGCCATCAGCTCGACGTGGAAGTCGTAGCCGTTGGTGCGGAAGTTGATCTGGTCGAAGGTGCCCATCGCGGGCCAGGCGTCCTTGTCGCCGAAGGCGATCGGGACCAGCCCGTCCTTCTGCATCCGCTTGCACAGGGCGACGAAGTCGTCCCAGGTGGTGGGGACCTTGTAGCCGTGCTGGGCGAAGACGCTCTTGCGGTAGAAGACCGCCCACGGGTACGTGTACAGCGGCACGAAGTAGTACTTGCCGTCCTCGCCCTTGCTGAGCTTCTTCATCGCCTCGGGGAAGTTCCCGCCGATCTTCTGCCACACGTCGTCGATCGGGGTGGCCAGCTTCTTCGACGCGAAGAACTGCATGCGGTAGCCGGCGAACCAGGTGAAGACGTCGTCGGGCGTGCCCTGGAGGTAGGAGTTGATCTGCTCCTGGAACGTGTTGTGGTCCTTGGTGTTCACGTCGACCTTGATGCCGGACTTCTTCGTGAAGGCGGCGTAGATCTCGGCGAACGCCTTCTTCGGCACCGCGTCCGAGGAGTTCGAGCCGAGGCTGACCGTCTTCGGGTCGGCGGCCGTGCCGCTGCCGCCACAGGCGCTCAGCAGGGGTATGCCGGCACCGAGCAGGGCCGCGCCACCTATGCCGCGCAGCAGAGTGCGGCGGCTGGGAGCGGTGAGGGAGAGTCCGGAAGGAGAGAGGTCGTGCATGAACGGCTCCTGGGGGCAGGGTTCGGCCACGAGGGTGTGGCGTGAAATCCGGTCTTAATCGACCAGAAATCAACTTGACCGAACACGGTGGCGCAATAACAGCCGTGTGTCCGGTCATGCGTCAAGGGCCGTCGACTTCATTTGTCGAAATGTGACCGACCCGTGAACACCAGACGTCCTGGGAGGATCAGGTCCTGGGACGGGACCGGGAGGACCGGCCGAAGAGAGAGGCAGCCGTCAGAGAGAGCGGGAGCGGTTGTATGCAGCGACCAGCCCGCCCCGCCGCCGGCGCCGCACCGGCCCACGGTGCCCCCTGCTGCTCGCCGGCGCCCGCCCGTCCAGCTGGATCCAGATCCGCACCTCGGTCCCGCCGAGCACCGAGGAGCCGATCCGCACGTCCCCGCCGGTCGACTCCGCGAGCCGGCGCACGATGTCCAGGCCGAGCCCGGTCGAGCCGTCGCTCCCGGAGCCGCGGCCCCGCGCCATCGCGGCCTGTGGGTCGGATATGCCGGGCCCCGCGTCGGACACGAGGACGATCACCGCGTCCTCGCCGTTGTGCACGTCGACCGCGAAGGCGGTGCCCTCCGGGGTGTGCCGGAAGACGTTGCCCAGCAGCGCGTCGAGCGCGGCGGCCAGGTCGGCGCGGGCCACGGGTATGCGCACCGGCCGGTCGGCCCCGGCCACCCGCCACTTGCGGCCCTCGTCCTCCGCGAGCGCCGACCAGAACGCCATCCGCTCCCGCACCACCTCGGCCGCGTCGCACCCGGCACCCGGACCGGCCGCGGCCGTCTGCGGCTTGGCCTCCCGGGCCGTACGGATGATGGTGTCGACCTCACGCTCCAGCTGCTCGACCGCGGTCCGGGTCTGCTCGGCGGCCGGTCCCTCGCCGAGCGAGGCGGCGTTGAGCCGCAGCACGGTCAGGGGCGTGCGCAGCCGGTGGGACAGGTCGGCCGCCAGCTCCCGTTCGTTCGCCAGCAGTTGGACGACCTGGTCGGCCATCGAGTTGAACGCCACCGCGGCGAGCCGCAGTTCGGTCGGGCCCTCCTCGGGCACGCGCGCGCCGAGCCCGCCCTCCCCGAGGTCGCGTGCCCCCTCGACCAGGCGCTTGGCGGGCCGGACCATCCGCACGCCCAGCCGGTCGGCGACGGCGACCGAGCCGAGGACCAGCGCGACACCGACCCCGGCGAGCACCGCCCAGGCCGTGCCCACGCCGTTGGTGACCTCGGCTTCCGGCACGTACACCTCGACGACCGCGATCTCGCCGGTGCTGAGCGCGACCGGCTGGAGCAGCGTCGAGCCGCCTGCGACGCCGGTGGTGGAGGCGCGGCCCAGTTTCCGCACGGCCGCGATGTCCTCGTCGGCGGCGCGCTGCCGCCCGAGCTCCAGGGCCTCCTGGCCGTCACCCGCCGGTATGTGCACGGCCATCCCGGCGTCGGAGCCGGCAGCGGCCACGACCCGTTCGAGCTGGTCGCGGTCGGTGGTGATGGACAACGCCGGGGCGACGACCGCCGCCTCCCGCTCGGCGCCCGAGAAGGCGCGGTCCCGGGCCATCTCGCGGATGACGAGTCCGAGCGGCACCGCGAAGGCGAGCACGACCATGGTGGTCACCGCCAGCGACACCTTGACCAGGGCCCACCTCATCGCGGCGCCTCCGCCCCCGGCGGTTCGAGCTTCACACCGACGCCCCGAAGGGTGTGCAGATAGCGGGGGTTCGCGGCAGTTTCGCCCAGTTTCCTGCGCAGCCAGGACAGATGGACGTCGATGGTCTGGTCGTCGCCGTACGACTGCTGCCACACCTCGGCGAGCAGTTCCTTGCGGGGGACGACGACACCGGGCCGGCGGGCCAGGAAGGCGAGCAGGTCGAACTCGCGGCGGGTCAGGTCGAGCCGCGCACCGTCCAGCTCGGCCCGGCGGCGCAGCGGGTCGACGGTCAGGCCGCCGACCCGGAGCACCGACACCTCCCCCTCTCCCGCGCCGGAGCGGGCGCGGCGCAGCACGGCCGACATCCGGGCCGACAGGTGCTCGACCGAGAAGGGCTTGGTCAGGTAGTCGTCCGCCCCGGCGTTCAGCAGCCGGACGATCTCCGCCTCGTCGTCCCGGGCCGTGGCGACGATCACCGGCACGTCCGTGATGCCGCGCAGCATCTTCAGGGCCTCGGACCCGTCGAGATCGGGCAGCCCGAGGTCCAGGACCACCACGTCGAAGCGGACATGGGCGACCTCGCGCAGCGCCTCCAGTGCCGTCCCCACGCTGCGTACGGTGTGCGAGGCGTCGGTCAGGTGCCGGATGAGCGCCGAGCGTACGAACTGGTCGTCCTCGACCACGAGCACACTTGCCATGCGCCGCACCGTACGCCATCTCGAACAGCCGGGTGCGGGCCTGTGGACAACTCCCCGCCTGGGGACGACCGGCCCCCGCGTACTCCCGTTCGGGGACAACGCGTGGGACACGTGAGGCAGTATGACCGGCGATGCGCAGAGGACTCGTGCACGTACTGGCCTGGCTGCTCGCCACGGGCGCGGCGGTCACGCTGTCGTGGTGGGGTGTCCACACGGTGCTGGCGGGCACGGCCTACGACCCGCCGCGCGCCCTGCCCATCAAGGCGGCCGAAGCGTCCAGGCAGGAGTCGAAGGCCCCGGCCACGCCGTCGGAACGGACGAGTCCGCGACCGCGCCGGACGCCGAGCGCACCGCCCGCGGCCAGAACGCCGAGCCCGCCCCCCACACAACCGCCCAGTCCCTCCCCCGCCGCCACCTCCACGGCCGCCGGCGAGGTCAAGAGCTACGACACCGACGGCGGCCGGGCTGTCTTCGACCTGGGCAGGACCTCCGCGTCCCTCGTCTCGGCCACTCCCGGTGCGGGCTGGTCGATGCAGGTGTGGAAGACGGAGTCGTGGATCCGCGTGGAGTTCTCCTCGGGCGCGGACCGGGTGTCGGTGTTCTGCACCTGGCACGACGGACCGCCGCGCGTGGAGATCGGGACCTACTGAGTGCCGTACGGGCTCACCGGAACACCGAAGCGGGCGGCGCGGGCGACGCCACCGCCGCGATGTCCGTGACGGGTGCGGCCCCGCCGGTGAAGTCGGTGAGGGTCCTGCCGTACTCGACCCGGCCGGGGTGCGGGTCGGAGGCGGCGCGGCGGGTCAGTTCGGCGACGGGCAACGGCTGGTCGGAGGCGACCAGGACGGCGTTCCCGAAGCGTTTGCCGCGCAGCACCGTCGGGTCGGCGACCAGCGCGAGCTGTTCGAAACGGGCGGCGGCGGTGGCGATCTGGCCGCGCAGGTGGGCCAGCGGCGGCCCGTCGGCGAGGTTGGCGGCGTAGATCCCGCCGGGCTTGAGGGCCCTGCGTACGTCGTCGAGGAACTCGGTCGAGGTCAGATGGGCCGGGGTGCGGGCCCCGCTGAACACATCGGTGATGACCAGGTCGGCCCAGCCGTCCGGCACCTTGGCGAGCCCCTCGCGGGCGTCGACGGACCGCACCCTGATGCGCGCGTTCGCGTCCAACGGCAGTCGGCGGCGGACCAGTTGCACGAGGGCGGCGTCCCGTTCGACGACCTGCTGGGTGGAGCGGGGCCGGGTGGCGGCGACGTAGCGGGCGAGGGTGAGCGCGCCGCCGCCGAGGTGCACGGCGTGCACGGGCCGGCCCGGCGGGGCGACGAGGTCGATGACATGCCCGAGCCGGCGCTGGTACTCGAAGGACAGGTACGCCGGGTCGTCCAGGTCGACGTGCGACTGCGGGGCCCCGTCGATCACCAGGGTCCAGCCCCGGGCCCGGTCGCGGTCGGGGATGAGCTCGGCGAGCCCGCCGTCGACGCTCTCGACGACGGCTTCCGCACCGGCCTGCCTGCGCCGGCCGCTCCTGGACTTTCCCATTGGGTCATTATCGGGGGCGGCCTGTTAAGCAGGACGTACGCTCCCCCGGGCGGCGGTGCCTCGGCGCCTCAGCGGCAGCCGTCCGCCGCCCTGATGGTCCGGGCCGCCTCCCCGAGGGCCTTGCGCAGCACCGCCGGGTCCGTCGCGAGGTCCGCCTCCCCGGGCGGCAGCAGCCAGTCCGAGCCCGCCACCGGAGACTCGGGGGCCAGGGGCAGTCCGCGTCCGTCGGTCCCCGTGCACGTGCTCCCCGGCACGTCCCACGCCGCGGCCGTCCCCGGCGGCACGAGGAAGCCCAGTGTGGCACCGCCGTCGTCGTGCAGTACGGGCCCGACCGCTTCCCCGGTCCCGCGCCGCAGGATGTCGACCGCCTCCAACCCCTGCCGTGCCGGCACGGTCACGACATCACAGCCGGCCGGCGGCGTGCTCGGCGGCCTGCTCGGCGGTGTACGAGGATCGTTGATCTGGCTGGTCTCCATCCCGGCCTCCACCACGGAACCCCTGCTTGGACGAGCGGTCGGGAGTCGGGGGCCTCCCGGTCCACAGGGTTCAACGCGGCAGACCGTCAACGGCTACGGCGGAAGTCAGCCGCAAAGGATGGCACTTCATGGCAGATCACGGATGAGATATCCGGTTTGTAGCCAAACCCAGCGTGAGGACTCCGGCACAGCAGGTACGTTCTTGCTCGCCGGACACGGGGCAGACCATACGGGACAATGCGTACAACTCGCCCCAAACCCGGCATGGTTCGACGGTTCGCACGAGAGGACCCGGCCATGGCGTCGTCAACGGTGACCTCGTCTCAACCCAACCGGCCACCGCGGCCCAACCTCGCCTTCCGGCACCTGCGCGGACAGCGCTCGCCGGCCGAGTTCGCCGCGGCGATCCGCCGGGCCGCTCTGGAGATCGGCGAGCAGGTCAGCTGTGACGCGCGGTACATCGGCCGGGTCGAGGCGGGCGAGATCCGCTGCCCCAACTACGCGTACGAACGGGTGTTCCTGCACATGTTTCCTGGCCGCACACTCACCGACTTGGGGTTCGCGCCCCGCTCGTCGGTACGCGGACGCCGGGCGCGCGACACCGAGGACGCGCCCCTGATGTGCACCGCGAACCCCCCGGCGAACGCCACGACTGAGACCAGCGGGGCGTGCGAGCCGTATGAAACGCAGAACCCGTACGACCCGTACCACCCGCACGACACCTACGAGGAGAGCGACGTGCTACGTCGCGCATTCATGACCGGCGGGGGCGCCACGGTGGCCGCCGCCTCGCTGGGGCCCGTCGGCCTCGCCCTCGACGCCGCGGCGGCACAGCGCCCCGTGCGCCGCGCCGGGGCGAGTGACGCGGGCGCCCTGGAAGAAGCCGTCCGCCGCATCCGGCTGCTCGACGACCGGCACGGGGCCGATGGCCTCTACCGCCGCGCCGCGGCCCCGCTGCGTGCCGCCTACGCCCTGTTGGACGCCGGTACGACCCGGCAGACGACGGCGGACCGGCTCTACTCGGGCGCCGGTGAACTGGCCATCTCCGTGGGCTGGCTGGCGCACGACTCCGGGCGCTTCGACGACGCCCGCTCCCACTACGCGGAGGCGCTGGCGACCGCCCGGATGACCGGCGATCCCGGCCTGGAGGCGCACGCCTTCTGCAACACGGCCTTCCTCGCGCGCGACGCGGGCCGGCCGCGCGAGGCGGTCCGGGCCGCCCAGGCCGCGCAGCGTGTAGCCCGGCCCGTGGGCTCGGCCCGGCTGATGTCGCTGCTCGCGCTGCGCGAGGCGGGCGGCTGGGCGGGCCTCGCCGACCGCGCCGGCTGCGAGCAGGCGCTGGCCCGGGCCCATGCCCTCTTCGATCGGGGCCCCTCGGACGCCGACCCCGAGTGGATGTCCTTCTACGGAGAGGCCGAACTGGAGGGCCTGGAGGCGCAGTGCTGGTCCACGCTCGGCGACTGGCCCCGGGCGGCACGGCACGCGCGGCGGGCGGCGGAGCTCCAGGATCCGCACTTCACGCGGAACATCGCGCTGTACACGGCGGAGCTGGCGGACGACCTCGCGCGGGGCGGTCGGCCGGACGAGGCCGCCGTGGCGGGGATGCGGGTGCTGGATCTGCTGGAGGAGGTCCAGTCGTCCCGGATCCAGACGATGCTGGCGGCTACGGCACGGGTGTTGTCACCACACCGGCGAACTTCGGGGGTGTCGGCGTTCTTGGAGAGGCACGCGTCGTCGCCGAGGATGACCTAGCGGCGGGCAGTCGTGCCGCCGGGACGGCACACGTCCCGGCGGGCGGCACGGCTACACGAGATGGCCGAGATCGTTCCAGCTCTCGATCGCCGGCTCCCCGTAAGCCCACCCGAGCACCGACAGCGACGTCGGATTCAGCCGTATTCGCGCCGCGAAGTCGATCGGCAGGCCCAGCCACCGCGCCCCGATGGAGCGCAGGATGTGCCCGTGGGCGAAGACCAGGACGTCCCGGTCCTCGGCGCGCGCCCAGGAGACCACCTCGTCCGCCCGCTCCGTGATCCCGGCGAGGGTCTCGCCCTCGGGAACACCGTCGCGCCAGATGAACCAGCCGGGCCGGACGGCCTGGATGTCCGCCGGCGTCATGCCCTCGTACGCCCCGTAGTCCCACTCCAGCAACGCGTCCCACGCCCGCGCGCGGTCGCCGAAGCCGGCCAGTTCGCAGGTCTCACGCGCGCGTGCCAGCGGGCTGGTGCGCACCTCGACGCCGGGCAGGCCGTCGTACGGCGCCCGGTGCAGGCGCTCGCCGAGCAGCTTGGCCCCGCGCCGGCCCTCCTCCAGCAGCGGCACGTCGGTCCTGCCGGTGTGCTTGCCGGACAGCGACCACTCGGTCTGTCCGTGCCGGGCCAGCAGGATGCGCGGAGCCATGGGGGACCTTTCCGGGAGAAAAACGCGAGCGGAACTCCACCATCATCGCGCACGCTGGTCGCGGGCAACCCGGGGGGCGATCTCTGCGTCTTTGAGGTCCGGAGGGCGCCCCCAGGGCGCGCACGTACGCCGTAAAGTGGCACGACCGACCGGCCGGGCGCCGCGTGGAGACGAAGGGGGAGGGCGATCGGATGCCGCACACCGAGACACCGGGCACCGAGGCGGCCCCTGCGCTCCGGCTCCGCTGGTGGACGGAGCTGCCGCTGATCCTGCTGGTGTACGCGTGCTACACGGCGGGCCGGCTCCTCGCCCGGGGCGACGTGTCCGGGGCGGTCGACAACGGCCTGGCGCTCCTGCGCGCCGAGAAGGCGCTGTATCTCAACTTCGAGCACCCGCTCAACCGCCTCTTCACCCAGGAGGCGTGGATAGGCATACCGGCGGACTTCTGGTACGCGTCGCTGCACTACCTGGTCACGCCGGCGATCCTCGTGTGGCTGTTCCGCTCCCGCGCGGTGCGGTACCGCGCCGCGCGCACCTGGCTGATGACGTCCACCCTCATCGGCCTGATCGGTTTCACACTGCTGCCGACCTGCCCGCCCCGGCTCCTCGACGCGAGCCACGGCTTCGTGGACACGATGGCGCAGTACAGCTCCTACGGCTGGTGGGGCGGCGCGGCGAGCGCGCCGCGCGGCATGGGCGGCATGACCAACCAGTACGCGGCCATGCCGAGCCTGCACGTGGGCTGGGCACTGTGGTGCGGAGTGATGCTCTGGCGCTACGGCGGTACGCGCACCGCGAAGGCCGCCGGTGTCGCCTACCCGCTGATCACGACGATCGTGGTCATGGGCACCGCCAACCACTACTTCCTCGACGCGGTCGCGGGCGCGGCCGTCATGGGTGTCGGACTGCTGCTGGCGCCGGTCGTGATGCGCACGGCGGACCGGGTCGGGGCGCGTTTCGTGCCGCGTGCCGCGCCGGTCACGGAGGCATCTCCGGCCGCAGGTTCCCCGATTGTCAGTGCCGGATGCCAGACTTCCGCGGGTGAGCGAATTCCACGGCAGCGCGAGTCGCGGTTCGGAGCGGGAGCCGAGCCGAGTGCCTCCCCCAAGGACGCGGGGGACGGCGCTCCGGCACCGGCTCGCTGAGCTGCGCGGTCCCGACGTACCGGCGAAGGCCCTGGACGCGCGCGCGTTGGCGGCGCTGGCCGCCAACCCCGGGTGTGCGCGGAGAGCGATCCTCGACGGCGCCGGGGTGAACAAGGCGGCGCTGGCGAGCGCGCTGGGCTCGCCGTCGGCCTTCGGGCAGTCCCAGTTCGCGCTCACGCGGGGCAACGCCTTCGAGGCGAAGGTCAAGGCCGACGGCGGCGCCGAGCTGCTGCGGCTGGTCCACGAGAAGCTGGACCGGACCGCCGAGCCGCCCGCCGAGGCGCGCGTGCCCGACCTGACCGCCACCGGTCCCCAGGGGCGTACGGCCCGTACGGCGCTGGAGCTGCGGGAGGCCACCGCGCACCCGGGCGCGTGGACGCTGCTCGACCACCCGATGCTCGCGCTGGACGTCGCGGGCTCGCCCGCGTTCCTGGAGCCGGACGCGGTGGTGGTGCACCCGGACGGCAGCTGGACCGTGGTCGAGATCAAGTCGTTCCCGCTGCTGGACGGTTCGGCCGACCCGGCGAAGGTCGGGGCGGCGGCCCGGCAGGCGGCGGTGTACGTGCTGGCGCTGGAGGAGGTCGCGGCCCGGGTTCAGGACAGGGCTCCGTCCCCGCGTGTGCGGCACCGGATCCTGCTCGTCTGCCCCAAGGACTTCTCCAACCTGCCGGCCGCGTCCGCCGTGGACATCCGCAAGCAGCGTGCGGTGACGGCCCGCCAGCTGAACCGGCTGACCCGCATCGAGGACATCGCCGAGGCGCTCCCCGAGGGCACGTGCTTCTCCCCCGAGCTGCCCGCCGACGAGCTGACGGCCGCCGTCGAGTCCGTTCCGGCGACGTACGCGCCGGAGTGCCTGTCGGCGTGCGAGCTGGCCTTCCACTGCCGGGCCCGCTCCCGCGAGACGGGCGCGGTGACCTCGCTCGGGCGGCCGGTGCGGGCGGAGCTGGGCGGGCTGACGACCGTGGAGGACGTCCTCGCGGCGGCCCACGGCGAGGCGGGCGACCCCGGCGACCCGGCGGTGTCGGCCCTCAGGCGGGCGGCGGCCCTGCGCGCCGAGGCACTGGAGGCGGCGTGTCGCTGATCTCCACGCTGGCCCGCCTCGAAGCCGTCAGCACGGGCCGCGCCCAGCCCGCCGCGACGGTCCGGCACCGGCACCTGTCCGACCACCCGCTGGTGTTCGTGCCGCTCACCACCGCCGGTGAGGCCGGCGCCCCGCTCGGTGCGCTGGTCGGCACCGACCGGGACGCGCCGCGTCTGCTGGTCGTCCCGCAGCCCCGCGACCGCGACCTCAGGTTCGCGTTCCTGGCCGAACTGGCCGACGTGGTGCTGCCGTACGTCGACGCGTACGCCGAGGTCGTGGAGGCCGCCGAGCGCACCGAGACCGACCCGGAGACCGGCAAGCGGGTCAAGGTCGAGGTCGACCTGTGCGCGGACGCGCCGCAGCTGATCGTGCCGAGCCGGGCGGGTATCGACCTGGTGCGGCTGCTCGGGCGCTCCATGCGATTCCGGCGGACGGCCGAGCAGGAGCCGGAGGCTCCGTATCCGGCGCCGCCCCGGGTGCCGCTGCTCGGGCGGTGGCTGACGCACTTCGGGGAGCGGGCCCGGGTGCCCGGCTCCTCACTGCTGCTGGCCATGACGGACGTACTGGGACGGCACTGGGCGACCGGGCAGTCCACGCTGGAGGATCAGCACCTGGGGGCGCTCCTCGCCTGGATCGATCCGCCGGAGGGCCTGACCGGCGCCGAGGCGGCGCTGCGGGCCGAGTTGGAGCGGGACGCGAAGGGCCAGCTGACGTGTCCCCCGGCCGGTCCCGCCACCGACCCGGCGTTCGACAACAAGCTGCTCGCCCCGGCCATCGAGCGCTACGACCGTGCCCGCACGGCCCTGGCCGCCGCCGAGGACGGTCTGGAGGCCGACGACCGGCTCGGTGCGCTGACCGCCGCCGAGCGGGAGATCCGGGACCTGGTGCTCAGCCGCACCCGGCCCACCTGGGAGAAGGTGTGGCAGGGACTGGACCTGCTGCGGGAGCTGCCCGAGGGGGCGCACGTCGAGGAGCGCTGGACCCGCGACCGCTGGTCCTTCACGGGCCACCGCGACCGGGTCCTGGCCGGCGAGCCGCCCCAGCCGCGCCGCGACGACGCGGTCACGGCGGCGAACAAGCTCGCCACGCGTGAGCGCGAGCAGGCCCGGCTGGAGGCCCAGGAGGCTCTCGACGACCCGCTGGTCATGGCGGGACGGCGGCTGTCCGGGGAGGCGTTCGCGGGTGAGGTCACGGACGTCGTGATGGCGTACAGCGAGGGCAAGCGGCCCAGCCCGCGCCCCCTGGTCACGGTCCACACGGACGACAGGCCGCATCTCGGGGAGCGGACGAAGGTGTACCGGTCGCTGGCCGGGAAGCCGCAGTCGGCGGAGTTCGTCGGGGCCGAGGAGGACGGCGCGTACGTCGTCCTGCGGATCCTCGACAAGATGGGCCGCGGCAAGGAGCCCGAGCCGGGGTCGGTGCCGGAGAAGGGCGACCGGGTCTGCTTCACGCTCTTCGAGCACGAGCAGCGGGGCGGCGCGAAGCTGCCCGACCCGGAGGAGACACCCTGGACGCACGGCGGGCCGCCCGGTGAGGCGACCCTGGAGGCCGCCGACCCGGTGACCGCGGAGGACCTGCTGTGACGACGCTCTTCGATCCCTCTGCCGCCGCGGCCCAGGCCACCGACGCGATCCTCCACGACACGCTGCACGGCACCGCGCGCGGTGTCGTCGTCGACTCCCCGCCCGGCGCGGGCAAGTCCACGCTCGTGGTCCGCGCGGCCCTGGAACTGGCCGCGGCCGGCCATCCGCTGATGGTGGTGGCGCAGACCAACGCCCAGGTCGACGACCTGGTCCTGCGGCTCGCCGAGAAGAACCCCGAACTGCCGGTGGGGCGGCTGCACAGCAGTGACGCCGACCCCTACGACAAGGCACTCGACGACCTGGAGAACGTCCGCAAGTCGGCGAAGGCGGCCGATCTCGCCGGGCTGGCCGTGGTGATCTCGACGGCGGCGAAGTGGGCGCATGTGAAGGCCGACGAGCCGTGGCGGTACGCGATCGTCGACGAGGCGTACCAGATGCGCTCGGACGCGCTGCTCGCCGTGGCCGGGCTGTTCGAGCGGGCGCTGTTCGTGGGTGACCCGGGGCAGCTCGACCCGTTCGCGATCGTCGGCAGCGAGCAGTGGGCGGGGCTCACCTACGACCCGTCGGCCTCGGCGGTGACGACGCTGCTCGCGCACAACCCGGACCTGCCCCAGCACCGTCTGCCGGTGTCCTGGCGGCTCCCGGCCTCCGCCGCTCCCCTGGTCTCGGACGCCTTCTACCCCTACACGCCGTTCCGCAGCGGCACCGGCCACGGCGACCGTCGCCTCTCCTTCGCCGTGCCGTCGGACGGCTCCGGCCCCGACCGGGTGATCGACGAGGCGGCCGAGTCGGGCTGGGGCCTGCTGGAGCTGCCCGCCCGGCACACCCCGCGCACGGACCCGGAGGCGGTACGGGCGGTGGCGACGGTGGTACGGCGCCTGCTGGACCGGGGCGGCGCGGCGACCTCGGAGCGCTCAGCGGACCCGACGCCCCTCACCGCGGACCGGATCGCCGTCGGCACGGCCCACCGCGACCAGGCGGCGGCGGTACGTGCCGCCCTGGCCGACCTCGGCGTCACCGACGTGGTCGTGGACACGGCCAACCGGCTCCAGGGCCGCGAGTACGACGTCACGGTGGTCCTGCACCCCCTCTCCGGCCGCCCCGACGCCACGGCCTTCCACCTGGAGACGGGCCGCCTGTGCGTCCTGGCCTCCCGCCACCGGCACGCCTGCATCGTCGTCTGCCGCGCCGGGGTGACCGACCTCCTGGACGACTATCCGTCGACGGAGCCGGTGCAGCTGGGGACCGTGGTGAAGTTCCCGGACGGGTGGGAGGCGAATCACGCGGTGCTGGCGCATCTGGCCGAACATCGCGTGTCCTGGCAGCCGTGACGAACACCGGGTGCTGTGGCGGCCATGATCCACACCAGCGGACACCCCGCCCCCGCCGGCCGGAGGCCGGCACGCCGCCGGAGGCGGCCGGTGAAAGCAGCCCGGACGGGTGGGAGGCGAATCACGCGGTGCTGGCGCATCTGGCCGAACATCGCGTGTCCTGGCAGCCGTGACGAACACCGGGTGGTGTCGCAGCCGTACCCACTACCGCGATGCCCACTTGCGCGCCCGCGAGACAATGGACGGTGGCCCACTCCACCGGGAGGGTCAGCGCGACGTACGAGGAGGAGTAGACATGGCGGAGCCCACGCCGCGTCGGAACGAACCGCGGCTACGCCCCGCGCCCCTGCTCTTCGAGCCCGCGGAGGCGGCCTCCGACCCTGAGCACTTCTTCGATCTGGAGTCGATCGACGATCCCCGCGCGTTGCTGTCCCGCGCGACGGAGCTGACGCTGGCGTTCCGGGCCGCGGCGGACCGGGCACTGGAGTTCCAGGCGATCGCGGCGGCGCAGCTGGCCGATCCGCGGCGGTTCGACCGGCTGACGACCGCGGACATCGCCGAGCGGGCCGAGTGGACCGAGGACTACGCCAAGAAGATGGTCGAGTTCGGACGGGACCTGATGCGGGGCGGCGGCGAGGGCCGGGGGCCCGTCGACCCGGTCTGAGACCCGGGCGCTGCGCCGCCTTGCCGATCTCCGTGGCATATGCCAGGCGGGCAAGATACTCCCTCCCACCCCCTCCTGTCCCGATTTCCCGCAACCCTCGGGAACCGCGCGTTCACAGCCGGTAGATGTTGGTGCCATGAGCAGCGCATGGAACGCCTCCTATGTCACCCCGGACGGGGCCGCCTGGCTCGCCTCGGCAGGAACGTATCCGCGGAGCACGCTCGCCCTCTGGGAGGAGCGGCCGGCCGCGCCGGTCGTCCTGCCCTGCGGGGCGGTCTTCGACGTCGTCAGCGCGCCCGCGATGTTCGGCCGGCGGATGCTCGACCGGCTGTGGGACGACGGGCCCGGCTCGGGGCCGGTCGCCGAGTTCCGCGGCCGGATGCTGCTGTTCGCCGCGCCCGGCACGGCCCAGCGGCTGCCGGCGCTGCTGGAGTGGGAGGAGTGGGGCAGGCGCGAGGGGGACACCGGGGACCTCGGCCGCACGGACGGGGTCCCGCCCCTGCTGTGCCACGGCACGGGCGACGCGGTGACCGTCCCGGCACCGGCGGACGACGCCTCCCCCAGCCGCTCCGGCGCCCGCTGGCTCGTCGCCCCGGACACCCGCCAGCCCTGGCTGCCCGGCCCCGAGGTACTGCTGTGGGCGGCCGTCCGGGCGGCCCGTTCGGCCGTGCGCATATCGATTTTTCCTCCCGCCGACCAGGGTGCTAAGGTCTACGACGTCAGCAGGCGCCGCTAGCTCAGTTGGTTAGAGCAGCTGACTCTTAATCAGCGGGTCCGGGGTTCGAGTCCCTGGCGGCGCACAGACAGTGAAGGGCCCCTCGCGAGAGCGAGGGGCCCTTCGCCATGCCCAGGACGCCGTCAACGCCCCACCGCGATCTTCACCGTCCAGGCCCCCGAAGCCGTACGTCCCTCCACCTCCACCCGGACGCCCTCCCCCGGCACGGTGAAGCTCTCCCCGGGGCCGATCGGCGCGTCCGCGAGAGGCGGGTAGACCGAGTCCTCCCAGCACGCCTCGGTGCCCGGGTGGGCGTCGATCACCTCGATCGGCCCGCTCCCGGACTGCGCCCCGCCCCGCACCCGGTACACGAGCACCCCCTGCCGGCACGCGGTCACGTCGTTGCCCACCGGCCCGCGCGCCTCGAAGGCGAGCACGCTGTCGCGGCCCGTCCGCAGCACCGCGAGCTTGACGCCCCGCCCGAGACCGAAGGCCGGCGCCCCCGCCGCACCCTCCACCTGCACCCCGGGCCCGGCCGCCAGCGGCTCCAGGGTCAGCCGGGCGGGCCCGGCGTCCTGTACGCACCGCACCTGCCGCTGGTCCAGCCAGCCCAGCTTCCACTTGTGCCAGCCGAACAGATCGGGCGCCAGTCCGAACTGGCTGCCCATCAGGTCCCAGTCGCCGACGTGCGTGTCCCAGTCGCCCTTGCCGTCCACGGGCCGGTGGTAGAGGTCGGGCAGATCGAACACGTGCCCGGTCTCGTGGGCGAGAACGAGCCGGTCCGGTGGATGCTGCTCGAACACCGTGACGACCCGGCGCAGATCGGTGCCGTCGGCCCGCATCGGAGTCGTGAGGTTGACCACCTTGGTCGCGTCGGAGTCCACCCCGGGCGCGTCCGGGTCGGCGACGAAGTACACGACGTCGTAGCGGGAGAAGTCGACCTGCGGGTCGGCCACGGAGAGCGCGTCCCGCAGATACGCGGCCCGGTGCGCGGTGCTCCAGTCGCGCTGTATGTCGTACGCCGTGGACGGCTGCGGCATCTGGATCCAGTGCCCCAGCGGGTGCGGGCGCAGGGTGAAGCGGCCGTAGGAGGCGCGTTCGAAGAAGCGGGTGGTGGCCGGGAAGTGGTCGGCGGTCAGCTCCTGCGGTGTGGTCAGCGGGTGGGCGTCCGGGAAGGACAGGAAGACCATGACCGCGTCCAGGGCCCGGCCCGGGCGCGGATAGGCGGCGTTCCAGGTGTCCAGGCCCTCGGAGTGGTGGGCGTCGGTGCGGGTCAGGGCGCAGGGCGCGGCCGAGTCGGGCTCGGCGGCCGACGGGCCGGCACCGAGGGAGGTCGCGGCGAGCGCGGACATGGTGGTGAACACGGCCGCGGTGCTGCGCAGTCGAGCGCGCGGGAACTGACGCGGCACGAGTACCTCCGGGTACGGTTCGCGGGACACCGCACCCAGCCTGTGATGATTTGTCGTACTGCGCCCTGTTTGCTTGCACCAGTCGGGTGAAGAAGCCGAAAGCTCGCGGACGTCGACACCCGAGAAGCACTCACAGAACGTCACAACTGGTCGGGGGCCTGAAGAAGCCGTCCAGGCGTGAGCAGAAACGATCTGGCAGAAGGGCGGGTTGGTCCGGAACACTGGACACCGGCTGGAAGGCCCTGGGGCCAGCCTCTATGATCGGCACACTTTCCTGACCTTTCCTGCACGGACAGAGATCGAATACATGCGGGAGCGAGCGGTGAGCGGAACCTCCGAAGGGCCGGCGCCCGCGACAGACCTCGACCGGCCGGTCGTCACAGAGAGTGAGATCGACACGCCTCCTCGTACCGAGCCCCCGGCGCATCCGCCCTACCGCTCCGTCTTCACGGCCGCCCCGCTCGCCATGGCCGTCGTCGACCGCGAGGGGATGGTCGTCAGCGCCAACGACTCGCTCGCCGCGCTGCTCGGTACCGCCCCGGACGAGCTGGCCGGGGCCGTCGCCGCCGACCTGGTCGACCTCACCTCCGACGCCCGCACCTGGCACGCGTACCGCGAGGTGCTGCGCGGCCGGCAGTCCCGGCTGCGCTGCACGCGCCGGCTCAAGCACCCCGACGGGCACTCGCTGTGGGTGCAGGTGACGGTCGCCCCGCTGCCCGCCGAGGACCGGGCCGTCCTGCTGTCCGTCGCCGACATCAGCTCCCGCCGCGAACTCCAGGCCCGGCTGCGGCACTTGCAGATGCACGACCCGGTGACCCGGCTGCCCAACCGCACGCTGTTCTTCGAACGCCTGTCGGCCGCGCTGGAGGCGGAGTCGTACGAGCAGAGCGGCACGGGCCGGATCGGGCTGTGCTACCTGGACCTGGACGGCTTCAAGGCCATCAACGACACCCTGGGCCACCGCGTGGGCGACCGGCTGCTGGCCGCCGTCGCCGAGCGCCTCACGCGCTGCGCGGACGAGGCCGGGCACTCCCGGATCAGCATCCCGCTGGTGGCCCGGCTCGGCGGTGACGAGTTCGCGCTGCTCGTCGAGGACTCCACGGGCACCGAGCAACTGGCCGAGCTCGCCGAGTCGGTGCTGGAGGCGATCCAGGACCCGTTCGACATCTGCGGGCAGCGGCTGTCGGTCTCGGCGTCGATCGGCGTGGTGGAGCGGCACGCGGCCGGGACGACCCCGACCGCCCTGATGCAGGCGGCGGACACCACGCTGTACTGGGCGAAGGCCGACGGCAAGGCCCGCTGGACCCTGTTCGACCCGGAGCGCAACGCCCACCGCATGACCCGCCAGGCCCTCGCCTCCACGCTACGGCCGGCCATCGACCGGGGCGAGTTCCAACTGGAGTACCAGCCGCTGGTCGGCATGGAGGACGACCGGCTGCACGGGGTCGAGGCGCTCATCCGCTGGAACCATCCTCAGTTCGGCATACTGACGCCGAATCGGTTCATCGGACTTGCCGAGGAGGACGGTTCGATCGTTCCGCTGGGCCGCTGGGTGCTGCGGACGGCCTGCCGGCAGGCCCGCCGCTGGCAGCTGGACCACCCCGACGAGCCGCCGATCTTCGTGAGCGTGAACGTGGCGGTGCGTCAGGTCTGGGACTCCGACCTGGTGACGGACGTGGCGGAGACCCTGGCCGAGACGGGCCTCGCACCGCACCTGCTCCAGCTGGAGCTCACCGAGTCGGCGGTGATGGGCTCGGCCGGCCGGCCGCTCCAGGCCCTGAAGGCCCTCAGCGACATGGGCGTGCGCATCGCCATCGACGACTTCGGCACGGGCTACTCGAACCTGGCCTACCTCAGCCGCCTGCCGGTGTCCGTACTGAAGCTGGACGGCACCTTCGTCCGCGGCTTCCAGTACGACGACCGGGACAGCACGGCCACCCGCCCGAACCCGGCCGACGAGGTCGTGGTCGAGGCGATGATCCAGCTCGCCCACCGGCTCGGGCTGACCGTCACGGCCGAATGCGTGGAGACCTCCGCCCAGGCGACCCGGCTGCGGCGCATCGGCTGCGACACCGGACAGGGCTGGCTCTACTCCCGTCCGGTGCCGCCGGATCGCATCTCCGAGCTGCTGGGCACACCCGGCGTTCAGGCGGGCGTCGGCAACCCGTAGGCGTCGGCGATGAGTTCGTAGGAGCGCACGCGTACGTCGCCGCCGTGCGCGTTGGCCGTGATCATCAGTTCGTCGGCGCCGGTGCGCTTGGCGAGGTCGTCCAGGCCGGAGCGGACCTCGTCCGGGGTGCCGTGGATGACGTTGGCGTTCCAGGAGTCGACGAAGTCGCGCTCCATCGGGCTGAACTCGTAGGCCGCCGCCTCTTCGGGGGTGGGCACGAGGCCGGGGCGTCCGGTGCGCAGCCGGACCATGCTGAGGGCGGCGGCCAGCACCTGACGGCGGGCCTCCTTCTCCTCGTCGGCGGCGAGCGCGGAGACGCCGATGAGGGCGTACGGCTCGTCGAGCACGGCGGACGGCTGGAAGGACTCCCGGTACAGGTCCAGGGCCGGGACGGTGTTCTGCGCCGAGAAGTGGTGCGCGAAGGCGAAGGGCAGTCCGAGGGCACCGGCCAGGCGGGCGCTGAAGCCGGACGAGCCGAGCAGCCAGACGGGCGGGCGGTGCGGGGACTGGACACCGCCGGGGGACGTGGCCTGGACCGGGCCCGGTACGGCGTGGATGCGGCGGTAGGGGTGCCCGTCGGGGAAGTCGTCGTCGAGGAACCGGGTCAGCTCGGCGAGCTGTTGCGGGAAGTCGTCGGCGCCTTCGCCCAGCCGGTCGGTGCGGCGCAGGGCGGCGGCCGTGGCGCCGTCCGTTCCCGGCGCGCGGCCGAGCCCGAGGTCGATGCGGCCCGGGGCCATGGCCTCCAGCGTCCCGAACTGCTCGGCGATGACGAGCGGGGCGTGGTTGGGCAGCATCACACCGCCCGAGCCGAGGCGGATGCGGCCGGTGTGGGCGGCGAGGTGGGCCAGGATCACGGCCGGGGACGACGACGCCACACCCGGCATGGAGTGGTGCTCGGCGACCCAGTAGCGGTGGAAGCCGCGGGCCTCGGCGAGGCGGGCCAGCTCGACGCTGGTGCGCAGCGCGTCGGAGGCGGTGCGGCCGGCACCGACGGTGACCAGGTCCAGTACGGAGAGGGGGACGGGGGCGCTGCCCTGCGCTGCGCCGCGTATCTCGTCTGCCGCCACGGTGGGGTGCCTCCTGCTGTGGGCCGGGTGCTGTCGTTCCGGCCCTAACAGGGGACTGTCTCCGGTTATTCCCGTGAGGTGCCGCAGGGTCGGCCCGGGAGGCGCCGCGGGATCAAGCGGCCCGCTCCCAGTCGCTCTGCGTTCCGCCGTACGGGGGCCGCCGGGCGGCCTTCTCTCGGACGCGGAGCACGATCCACGCGAGGGCGGCCCCACAGGCGAGCCACCAGGGCAGCGACCACACGGCACCCCACCAGCGGGCCTGCGGATGGAGGACGGCGTCCACGGCGGCGGTGATCATCGCTGCGGCCAGGCTCCAGCACAGCAGGCACCCGGACAGGTGGACAGCGCTTGCCTGGAATCTGGACCGACCCGGTTCGGCCATCGGGAACCGTCCTTCACGGCAGACTGGCTGCGGACGTGGCCAGTGTGCACGGGGTGGACGACTGAAGGGGAACGCGCTTTCGGTCAACTCAAGCGCGCTGCGAGGCGGCGGAGTTGAAGGTTCCTCACCTCCTGGCGGGCTGTTCACCCCCTTTGCCCGGATCCGCCCCGCCGAAGAGGTGGGACCGATTCCGGGCGTCGGGGGCGAGCAGGGCGGTCTCACACCTGGACGATCGGCTCCCTGGTGAACAGGGCGCCCAGTTCCGGCGCGTTCACGCGGCGGTCCGCCAGGCGGAGGCCTTCCCAGACCGTGACCTGGTTGGCGGTGAGGATCGGCTTGCCGAGCTCCTTCTCCAGGGCCGGGATGTGAGCCGCCGTGTGCAGGGCCGTGTCGGGCAGGAGGAGGGCCTCGGCCTCGGGGTGGTCGGAGTGCCGGGCCAGGGCGAGGAGTTCCGCCTCGCCCCAGGTGCCGACCTCGGCGGCCGTGATGATGCCGGAGCTCTTCACCGAGACGACCTCGACGCCGTCCGCCCGCAGGAACTCGGCGAACAACTGGGCCACGTCGTCCGGGTACGTCGCGCCGATCGCGACCCGGCGCGCCCCCAGCTCCCGCACCGCGTGCACGAAGGCGAAGGACGTCGAGGAGGCCGGCATGCCGGCCGTCTGCGCCAGGGTGCGCACCTGCTCCTGCGCGCCGTCCCAGCCGTAGACGAAGCTGCCGCTGGTGCAGGCCCACACCACGGCGTCCGCGCCGGCGTGCCGCAGCTCCTGGACGCCCGCCGCGAGTCGCCCGGCCGAGCCCATCTCCAGCAGCGCGTCCACCCGGTGCGCGTCCTCACCGATGTCGGTGTGCACCAGGTCCACCCGGATGTCGCTGCCCAGCAGCTGCTCGATGCGCGGATAGTCGTCCTCGGCGGAGTGGCCCGGGTAGAGAAATCCCAGTGCTGTCATGTCCAGCCTTCCTGCTGCTGCTCTTCTTCCGGCACGACGGGGCCGGGGTCCACCCCCGGCGATCCGAGACCGGCACGCGCCTCCGGATTGATCAGCGCTTGATACGGTCCCACCGCACGGGTACCCAGTCGGCGCAGCGCCGCCCACATCGTCACTTGGTTGGCCGAGATCACCGGGATGCGCAGTTCGGCCTCCAGCTGGGGGATGACGTCGTAGGTGGGCAGGTTGGTGCAGCTGATGAACAGGGCGTCGGCGTCGTCGCGTACGGCCTGCCGCGCCATGTCCACCACCTCCCGGTAGGGGACCTTCCAGATGTGCCGGGTCAGGCCCATGAAGGCACAGCCGGAGATCGTGACGCCGGCCTGGGCGACGTACGCCTCCAGCGACTGCGTCACCGACACCGTGTAGGGCGTCACCAGCGCCACCCGCCGTACGTCCAGCTCCACCAGGGCTTCCAGCAGCCCGCCGGAGGTGGTGACCGCCGGTACGGCGCCCGCCCGGCTCATCGCCTCGCACATCGCGCGCTCGCCCATGACGCCGCCGACGAAACTGCCCGACGTACAGGCGTAGGCGATGACCTCGGGGGCGATCGCGTTGAGGGTGCGGACCGCCTCGCTCAGCGTCTCGTGTTCGCTGACCATGCGGGCGAGATCGAGGCTGACCTCGACCGGCACGAACGGTGTTCGTGTCATGTGCAGGGAGACCTCGTCCGGCACCCAGCGCCACAGCTCGCGGTCGAGTGCGAAGTCGAAGGGGGCGACGACGCCGACCCCGCGCTGCGGGCTGGGCCCGCCGAGAAATGAGACGTCCATGAGCAGGGCACCGGCCTCACACTGGGCAACGAGTGTGCAACGGATCGTGGGAACGCCCGTGTTGACGACGGTAGGTTCGGGTGCGAGCGTGGTCAATCCGCCCGGATCATTCCTTGGTCAACACCGTGTTAACTCGTCGTCACCGGCCGCCTCCCCGAAGGCAGGCCGCCCCCGCCGCACGGCTGGAGAAACGGCTGCTCATGCCCACCCCCACCCTGCTCGTCCTGGACGCCGAACCCCTCCCCCGCCTCGGCCGCCTCACCGGCCACGCGCGTATCGAACACACCGACGCGGAGGGTCTCGCCGCACGCCTCCCGCGTGCGGACGTACTCCTGGTGTGGGACTTCACCTCGCGCGCCGTGCGGGACGCCTGGCCGGGCGAGGGCCCACGGCCACGCTGGGTGCATACGGCGAGCGCCGGTGTGGACCACCTGATGTGTCCGGAACTCGCCGCCTCCGACACCGTGGTGACGAACGCGCGCGGCATCTTCGACCAGCCGATCGCCGAGTACGTCGCCGCGCTCGTGCTGGCGATGGCCAAGGACCTGCCGCGCACGCTGGAGCTGCAACGGGAGCGGACCTGGCGGCACCGCGAGTCGCACAAGGTCGCCGGGAGCCGGGCCGTCGTGGTCGGCACCGGGCCGATCGGCCGGGCGATCGCCCGCACGCTGGGGGCGCTGGACATCACGACGGCGCTCGTGGGCCGCGCCCCGCGCGCCGGCGTGCACGGCCCGGAGGATCTGGACCGGCTGCTGGCGCGCGCCGACTGGGTGATCGCGGCGGCGCCGCTCACGGAGCAGACGCACGGCATGTTCGACGCCCGCCGCTTCGGCGTGATGCAGCCGTCCGCCCGGTTCGTGAACGTCGGCCGCGGCCAGCTGGTCGTCGAGGACGCACTCGCCGAGGCCCTGGCCAAGCACTGGATCGCGGGCGCCGCACTGGACGTCTTCGAGTCCGAGCCGCTGACCCCCGAGAGCCCGTTGTGGCAGGTCCCGGGCCTGATCCTGTCCCCGCACATGAGCGGCGACATCGTCGGCTGGCGGGACGAACTCGGCGCCCAGTTCGTGGAGCTGTTCGAGCTCTGGGCGGCGGGAAAGCCGCTGGAGAACGTGGTCGACAAGCAGCGTGGGTACGTACCCGGACACTGACGTTCCTTGGAGGGTGGATGACCGAGCTCACCGAGCTGACCGCTGTACGGCTCCTCGACGGCTACCGCAAGGGCGAGTGGAGCCCTGTGGAGGCGACCCGCGCGGCGCTGGAGCGGGCCGAGGCGATCCAGCCGGAGGTGAACGCCTTCGTCCGGCTGACGGCCGAGGACGCGCTGGCCCGGGCCCGGGAGTCGGAGGAGCGATGGCGGCGCGGTGAGCCACAGGGACTGCTGGACGGGGTGCCGGTCACGGTCAAGGACATCCTGCTGCTGCGCGGCGCGCCGACCCTGCGCGGGTCGAAGGCCGTGGATCCGGCGGGGCGCTGGGACGAGGACGCCCCGTCGGTGGCCCGGCTGCGGGAGCACGGGGCGGTCTTCATCGGCAAGACGACGACCCCCGAGTACGGCTGGAAGGGCGTGACGGACTCCCCGCTGAACGGGGTGACGCGCAACCCGTACGACCCCACGCGCACCGCCGGCGGGTCGAGCGGGGGCAGCGCGGCGGCCGTGGCGCTCGGCGCGGGGCCGCTGTCGCTGGGCACGGACGGCGGCGGCAGCGTCCGTATCCCGGCGTCGTTCTGCGGGATCTTCGCGCTGAAGCCGACGTACGGGCGGGTGCCGCTCTACCCGGCGAGCGCGTTCGGCACGCTGGCGCACGTCGGGCCGATGACCCGGGACGCGGCGGACGCGGCGCTGCTGATGGACGTCATCGGCCGCCCGGACTCGCGTGACTGGTCGGCGCTCGCCCCGCCGCCCGGTGCCTACGCGGACGGCCTGACGGGCGGGGTGCACGGGCTGCGCATCGCCTACTCGCCGTCGCTGGGCGGGCAGGTGGCGGTGCGCCCGGAGGTCGCGACGGCGGTGCGGCGGGCCGTGGAGCGGCTGGCGGAGCTCGGTGCCTACGTCACGGAGACCGATCCGGACCTCACCGACCCGGTGGAGGCGTTCCACACCCTGTGGTTCAGCGGGGCGGCCCGGGTGACCGAGCACCTCGGACCGCACCAGCGCGCGTTGCTGGACCCGGGCCTGCGCGAGATCTGCACACAGGGCGCCCGCTACTCGGCGCTGGACTATCTGGCCGCGGTCGACGTCCGGATGGACCTGGGGCGCCGGATGGGCCGCTTCCACGACACCTACGACCTGCTCGTCACGCCGACCCTGCCGATCACGGCGTTCGAAGCGGGCGCCGAGGTACCGAAGGGATCCGGCCATCGGCGCTGGACGGGCTGGACACCGTTCACCTACCCGTTCAACATGACGCAGCAGCCCGCGGCGAGCGTGCCCGTCGGTGCCGACGGGGACGGCCTGCCGATCGGCCTCCAGCTCGTGGCCGCCCGGCACCGGGACGATCTGGTGCTACGGGCGGCCCACGCGCTGTACGAGGCCGGCGTGGCGTCCGCCGGCCGGCTCAGGCCCTCCGGAAGCTGAGCGTCTCCCCCGCCGCTCCCGACCTCCACAGGTCGTTGCACGCCTCGGCCATGGCGTCCAGGCCCTCGACGATCTGGCCCCAGACGATGCCGGGGACCCAGCCGACATCGCCGTTCAGCAGCAGGTTGTTGCGCTCGTAGAACAGGGCCAGGTCGACGAGCGTGGTCCCGGCGCGGACCTCGCGGTCGTATCCGTAGGCCTTGGTCCCCAACTCCGCCCCGGCGAAGGTGAAATAACACAGATCGCCGGGAATCGGGGTGATGGTCGGGTTTTCCAGGGGTGGCTCGGTTTCGGCGAAGGGCGGGAAAAGGGCGTAGATCTCGTTGCGTGCGTACTTCGCGTGGTAGACGTCGCCGGCCAGCGGAAGGGCATCCCAGACGGCCGCGCAGGTGATCGGTGCGCGGTCGTCCAGGAGCCTGGCCCTGCAGGTCACGTCGCGCTTGACCAGCGAGACTTCGATATAGCGATCAGCCATGCCTCCATGGGAGTGCCCGCCGCCCCCGCGGTCAAGGGCGCACCGGGAGACGTGCGGGGCTTGAAAAGATCGGCATAACTCGGATGCGGTCGGGTAGCCGCGCGCCCATGGCTCCACCACAGAGAAGCCCACTGAGAAGTCCGGAATCCATATCCCAGGCCGCCTCCAGGCCCACACGCCGGTCGCTGCTCGCGGGGGTCGCGGCGCTCGGCGCGCTGGGCGCCGCCGGATGCAGCCGTGTGGCCACGGCGTCGAGCACCGAGGGCGGTGACCTGCTCGGCCGGCTCCGGGCGGCGGGCGTCGTCCGCCTCGGCATCGCCGGTGAGATCCCGTTCGGCTTCATCGACAAGAACGGCGAGCTGACCGGTGAGGCACCGGAACTGGCCAAGGTGATCTTCAAGCGTCTCGGCGTCGACCGGGTACAGCCCGTGCCGACCGAGTTCGGCTCGCTCATCCCGGGCCTGAACTCCCAGCAGTTCGACGTCGTGGCCGCCGGGATGTACGTCAACCCCGAGCGCTGCGAGCAGGTCATCTTCGCCGACCCCGACTACCAGATGCTCGACGCGTTCATCGTGCGCAAGGGCAACCCGAAGGGGCTGCACAGCTACAAGGACGTCGTCGGGAAGAAGGCGAAGTTCGCCACCGGGACCGGGTACGCCGAGATCCAGTACGCCGTCGAGGCGGGGTACAAGGAGAGCGACATCCTCATCGTCCCGGACCAGGTGGCGGGCCTGAACGCCGTCGAGGCGGGCCGCGTGGACGTGTTCGCCGGTACGGCGCTCACCGTGCGCGAGGTGGTGAAGAAGTCCGCCAAGGCGGAGGCCACCGCGCCGTTCAAGCCGATCGTGGGCGGCAAGCCGCACGTCGACGGCGGCGCCTTCGCGTTCCGGCCGACCGAGACCAAGCTGCGCGACGCCTTCAACGTCGAGCTGCGCAAGCTCAAGAAGAGCGGCGAACTGTTCCGCATCCTCAAGCCCTTCGGTTTCACCGAGGCGGAGATGACGGACCTGACCGCGAAGGAGCTCTGCGGCGGATGACCTCGGGACTCTGGGAACTCGTACTCAAGGGCGTCTGGGTCACGATCCAGCTGCTCGTGTGCAGCGCGCTGCTGGCCGCTGCGGTGTCCTTCGTGGTCGGCGTCGCGCGCACCCACCGGCTGTGGATCGTCCGCTTCCTGGCGGGCTTCTACACCGAGGTGTTCCGCGGGACCTCGGCCCTGGTGATGATCTTCTGGGTGTTCTTCGTGCTGCCCCCGGCCTTCGGCTGGCAGCTGGTGCCGCTGTGGGCGGGCACCCTGGCGCTCGGCCTGACCTACGGGGCGTACGGCTCCGAGATCGTGCGCGGCGCGCTCAACGCGGTCGACCCGGCGCAGCGGGAGGGCGGGATCGCGCTCAGCTTCACGCCCTGGCAGCGGATGAAGCTGATCCTGCTGCCGCAGGCGGTGCCGGAGATGATCCCGCCGTTCTCCAACCTGCTCATCGAGCTGCTCAAGGGCACCGCCCTGGTGTCGATCATGGGCATGGGCGACCTGGCGTTCAGCGGCAACCTGGTGCGTCTGGCGCTCCAGGAGAGCGCGGAGATCTACACGTACATCCTGATCGTCTACTTCGTGATCGCCTTCCTGCTCACCCGGGTCATGCGCGGGCTGGAGAAGAGGCTCAAGGCGGGTGTCGGGAAGAAGCCCGACAGCAAGACCCGGGCGCCTGAGCCGGTCGTGGTGGAGGCGGTCCGATGAACTGGGACTGGAGCGCGGTCTCCGACTTCATGCCGGACTTCTGGAAGGGTCTGCTGGTCACCCTGCAGATCCTGGTGATCGGCTCGCTGATCTCGTTCGTGCTGGGCCTGGTGTGGGCGCTGCTGATGCGGCTGCCGACGCGCTGGGTGACCTGGCCGGTCGGCGCCGTCACGGAGTTCGTCCGCAACACCCCGCTGCTGGTGCAGTTGTTCTTCCTCTACTACGTGCTGCCCGAGTGGGGCGTGACCTTCTCGGCGCTCACCACCGGCGTCTTCGCGATCGGGCTGCACTACTCGACGTACACGATGCAGGTGTACCGGGCCGGTATCGAGGCCGTGCCGGTCGGCCAGTGGGAGGCTGCGACGGCGCTGAACCTGCCGCTGCGCCGGACGTGGACCGCGGTGATCCTGCCGCAGGCGGTGCGCCGGGTCGTCCCCGCGCTCGGCAACTACGTCATCGCGATGCTCAAGGACACGCCGATGCTGATGGCGATCTCCGTGCTGGAGATGCTCGGCCACGCGCGCCTGTTCTCGCAGGAGCACTTCCAGTTCACCGAGCCGCTGACGGTGATCGGCGTGGCCTTCATCGTCATTTCCTATCTGGCCTCCCTTCTCCTGCGAGCCCTGGAGCGACGCCTTGTCCACTGACACTCTCCCCAACCCCGAGACGAACCCCGCCAGGAGCACCGGCGAGCTGATCCGGCTGGAGCAGGTCACCAAGCGGTTCGGCGACCACACGGTCCTGGACCACCTGGACTTCTCCGTGGACGCCGGCAAGCACGTGACCCTGATCGGCCCCTCCGGGTCCGGCAAGACCACGATCCTGCGCCTGCTGATGACGCTGCTCAAGCCCGACGAGGGCACGATCACCGTGGACGGGGAGCAGCTGTTCCCGGCGCCCGAGAAGCAGGTGCGCGAGGTCCGCAAGAAGATCGGGATGGTCTTCCAGCAGTTCAACCTGTTCCCGAACATGACGGTCCTGCGCAACATCACCGAGGCCCCGGTCACGGTCCTCGGCATGTCGAAGGACGCCGCCGAGGAGCGGGCGCGCGAGCTGCTGGAGCTGGTCGGGCTGACCGACCACCTCGACAAGCACCCGGCGCAGCTGTCCGGCGGGCAGCAGCAGCGGGTGGCGATCGCCCGGGCGCTGGCGATGCGACCGCAGGTGCTGCTCCTGGACGAGGTGACCTCCGCGCTCGACCCGGAGCTGGTCGCGGGCGTCCTCGACGTGCTGCGGGACATCGCCCGTTCCACGGACATCACGATGCTCTGCGTGACGCACGAGATGAACTTCGCCCGGGACATCTCCGACCAGGTACTGATGTTCGACTCGGGCCGGGTCATCGAGTCGGGCCCGCCGGAGAAGATCTTCAGCGAGCCGGAGCAGGACCGCACGCGGGAGTTCCTCAGCGCGGTGCTCTGACTACAACGCGTGACCAGGCGGAACGTCCGGGCCCGATGACTGGGGCATGCCTCTGGCATATGCCAGAGGGTCGATGCCCCAGTCCGGGGGCCCGGGAATCTTGTCAACCCCCGCTCTCCTCAGATCCGTTGCCGGTTATCGTGGAGGGGATTCGCTGTCCGGATCCACGGCCCAACAGCAAGCGCAGGGGGAGACCACCGTGGCGCTGAAGCACGAGCCGCCGACCACCCCGTACCACTCGGCCCAGGAAGCGCTGCGTGTCCTGGAGACCGTGGCGCGGATCTCCACCGGAGTCACCGACACCGACCTCGCCCGGCACACCGGCATCGGACCGGGGCGGCTGACCGCGCTGCTGCGCATGCTGCGCCGTGAGGGCTACGTCGAGCAGATCGCCGACGGCGCGTACGTCACGGGCGAGACGCTGGCCCGCCTCGGCTCCGCCCAGCACCGCGAGCAGGCCCTGCGCGACAAGCTCCAGCACACCCTCGACCGGCTGCGCGACTCGGTCGGCGCCGCCGTCTACATGAGCCGGTACGTCGACGGCGAGATCAGCGTCACCCAGTACGCCGACAGCCCGGCCACGCCCAAGGTCAACGAGTGGGTCGACTTCCGCTCCTCGGCCCACGCCACCGCGATCGGCAAGAGCCTGCTCACCCAGCTCGACCACGCCGGCCGCCGCGACCACCTCGCCCGGCACAAGATGGCCCGCCTCACCTCGCGCACCATCACCAGCGACCGGCTGCTGCTCTCCCGGCTGGAGTCCCAGCCGCCCACCGTGCCGGTCCTGGACCTCCAGGAGTACGCGGTCGGCACGGTCTGCGCGGCCGTCCCCGTCACGGCCGGTTCCTCCGTGGGCTGCCTGGCCCTGTCCCTCCCGGTCGAGCACGCCCACCGGCTCCGCCAGGCCGCGGACACCCTCAACCGCAACGCGGCACCGGTCCTGCTGTCCATGGCGATCTAGGGCCGCGCCGGGTGGTCGGATGCGGCCTCGGGGCGTGGTCCGAAGCACCCCTCGGGACCAGGTATTATTTTTCCCGTCGCCAGCCGCGAGAACGCGATGCGAACGCGGTCGGCGGGAGTCATGCGCCGCTAGCTCAGTTGGTTAGAGCAGCTGACTCTTAATCAGCGGGTCCGGGGTTCGAGTCCCTGGCGGCGCACCGGTGAAGGGCCTCTCGTGGGAGCGGGAGGCCCTTCGGCGTGTTCGAGATCCTCCCTGGTCAGCAGGCGGTACGCGCGCTCCCCCGGCGGCCTCCACCACACCGGATCCGCGCAGCGCAGGCCCTCCTTCCGCAACGCCGCCCGATGGATCTTGTTCGTGGCCGTCACCGGCATCCGCCCCGCCACCCGCACGAACCGGGGCGCCATCTTCGTCCCCAGGTCGGGTTGGGCGAGCAGGAACCGCGCGAACGCCTCCGGATCGAAGGTCCCGGCGATCGTCGCCATCACCTGGTCCCCGGTCACCGGGTCCGGCACCGCGTACACCGCGACGGCGTCGGCCCCCTCGTACCGGGCGAGGATGTTCTCGATCATCGCCGCGGCCAGGTTCTCCCCGTCGACGCGGAGGCGGTCGTCGGTGCGGCCGGCGAAGTAGAGGTAGCCGTCGGCATCCCGGTAGAACAGGTCGCCCGTCCAGTACCAGCCGTCCCTGCGCCGCTCCCGCTCCGCCGCCGTATTGCGCCAGTAGCCCTCGAAGGGGCTGGGCCCCTGGTTGACCAGTTCGCCGATCGCCTCGTCCCCGTTGAGCAGCCGCCCCGTCGCGTCGAAGCGGGCCGGCGGGCACTGGGCGCGACTCTCCGGGTCGAGGACGACGAGCCCGGGTGCCGCCCGGCCGACCGCGCCCGGCGGTGTCCCCGGCGACCACTGCACCGCCGCCCCGCCCTCCGACGAGCCGTACCCCTCCACCAGCCGCACCCCGAACCGCCGCTCGAAGGCCGCCGCGTCCACCGCGCCGGCCTCCGTGCCGAAACCCAGCCGGAGCGGGTTGTCGCGGTCGTCGGGGCGCGGCTCGGTGGCCAGGACGTACTGGACCGCCCGGCCGACGTAGGTGAAGTAGGTCGCCCCGTGACGGCGTACGTCCGGCAGGAAGCGGGACGCCGAGAAGCGCCGGCGCAGTGCCACGCCCGCCCCCGTCACCAGCGCGGGTGCCCAGCCCGCGATCACCGCGTTGCCGTGGAACATCGGCATGCAGAGGTAGTGCACGTCCTCCGTGCCCAGGGAGAACTGGCCGGCCAGCGAGCGTCCGGCGGCCGCCAGGCGGCCCTGGGAGCAGAGTGCGGCCTTGGGCGCGCCGGTCGAGCCGGAGGTGAAGTAGAGGAGGAAGCGGTCGTGCGGGGTGGCGCTGGAGGCGTCCGGCTGGGCGTCCGCGTAGGGGGCGAGGGCATCCGCGTAGCCGGTCTCGTCCGTCACCAGGAGGCGCAGGCCGGGCAGCTCCAGGTCCTTGAGCAGTGACAGGTGCGCCCGCTCGGTGACCAGGAGGCGGCACTCGGTGTGCAGGATGTCGCGGGCGAGCTCGGCGCCCCTGCGGGTGGGATTGACGCCGGCGACCGCCGCCCTGGCCAGGGCCGCCGCGCCCAGCCACAGGGGGAACTCGGGGGTGTTGTCGAGGAGCACCCCGATGTGGGGTTCGGCGTCCGGGGGAAGCACATCGGCGAGCAGTGCCGCCCGGGCCGCGGCGCCCGCCGCCACCTCGTGGTGGGTCAGCGCCCGATCCTCGCACCACAGTCCCGGCCGGTGGTCGCCCCACCGGGCGGCGATGAGTTCCGCCACCGTGCTCGCCCTGGAGTCCATGGACGCGCACGGTAATTGACAGGCCGTCAGATGTGGAGACTCAGGGCACCACGGACGTCCCGCTGTCGTCGACGCTGAAGACGATGTCGCCGTACGGGCCGATGATCTGGCTGTACGCCGCGACGAAACCGGCGCAGAACACGACGATCACGCCGAGGAAAGCCAGCAGGCCGACGGCGGTCATCGCCTGCCGCACCCGGCTCGGCGCCTGGGCCGTCGCCACGACCTGGCGGCCGTCGGTGTAGTACACGGTGACGTAGTCGCCCTCGGCGATCGTCCCCGGGCCGCCCTCCTCCTCGAACCGGATGACCCGGCCGTCGCGCGTGATGAACTCGTACACGTGACGGAGCGCGGTCCGCACGGACGTGTCACCGTGCCCGCCGCTCACCGTCGCGTACGCGCGCAGGCACCGGCCCTCGGCCGTCAGCCCGCTGTTCCAGGCGCCCCGGATCTGGAGCCAGCGCCGCACGACCCGGTAGGCCATGAAGACCGCCACGACCATGATCAGGCCGGGCACGACGTAGAAGATCACGTCCATCGCGCATCCCCCGAGGTCGATGCGCCGGCCCCGATCGGCCGGCGTGGGGGGAACCTACCCACACCGGCCGCACCGGTGACTCAAGGGAACCTCAGAAGGTTCAGAAGGTGACGTCCGAGCACGCGTAGAACGCGTTTCCCGTGTCGGCGATCGTCCACACCGCGAGGATGACGTGATGGCCGCTCAGACCGGACGGCAGCCTGCCGCTGTGGGAGAGCGTCGACGGCGGTCGCTGGCCGTTGTACGGCACCGTGAAGAACGGCGTGAGGTTGAGGTCGGACCGGGCCAGGTTGTGGTTCTGGTTCCAGCCCGGCTTGGTGATGTAGTACTTGAAGTCGGTCGTGGCGTGCATGGCCGTGAACTGCCAGCGGAACGTGTAGGTCTGGCCGCCCGTCACCCGGGTGGTGGGCCAGGCCCCGCCGGACGGTGTCCGCGGTGCGCTGAGCTGGCTGAACTGGCCGAGTCCGGCGTTGCATATCTGTCCGTCGGCCGGACCGGAGGCCGGGAAGCCCTTCGGGCCCTCGACGCTCTGCGGTTCCCACTGGATCGGACCGCAGTTGGTCACGGTGCCGTTCTGGCAGAGCTTCTGCCGGCTGACGGGGAGGTCGGTGTAGCCGTGGCCGCTGGCGCCGCCGGAGGAGAGTACGAGGGCTCCGGTCGTGGCCAGTCCCACCGCGGCTGCGGACAACTTGGTCCTTCTGCGCATGCTGCCGCTCCTGGAGAACGTGGGGGAGGTTCACTGAGCTGTGCAGGTAGGTCTAGACCAAGTCTGAGAGTATGGGCGTTGGTTGAACATGTCCATACCAATCACGGAGCCGTTTCTCCCCGGCCCGCGCAGAACGCCACCGTCAGGTCCCTCACCAGCACCTTCCGCTCGTAGTCGTCGAGTTCGACCAGCCCCCGCATGGTCAGCCGGGTCACCGTGTCCTCCACCGAGTCCACGACCGAGGTGAGCACGCTCGCCCGGTGCTGGGCGTCCAGCGCGGCGATGCGGCGGCGGTGCATCGCCGCGGCGACCTCGGGTGCGTACTCCACCCGGAGCGGCTGCACGGAGAACACCTCCAGGCCGACCGGCGCCGCGTCGGCCGCCACCAGCCGGGTCAGCGCCTCGGCCGCCGCGTCCGTGGAGCCCTTGGTCCCGCCGGGCATCTCCACCGGCACCCGGACCAGGGCCGCCTCGACGCACTCGCGCAGATACGTCTCGTGGTCCTCGACGCCCAGCGTGGCCCGCGCGGTGTCCCGCACCCGCCACACCACCTGGACGACCACCCGCAGCGCCGCCCCGCTCGCGTCGGCGGCCGGCACCGGCTCGCTGCGCCAGTGCCGCAGCCGTACGTCCACCCGGCGGCGCAGCAGCAGCGGGTTGACCCACAGCAAGCCGGAGCGCCGGACGGTCCCCCGGTAGCGGCCGAACAGCCCGAGCACCGAGGCCCGCCCGGTCCGGCCCCGGGCCAGCCCGCCGAAGCCGAACAGCCCGAGCGCCCCGGCTCCCGCGTACGCCGCCCACTGCGCGGGACCGAGACCGGCCCCGGCGTGCGCGGGCAGCCGCAGTGCCTCCAGCGCGAGCGGCGGCAGCAGCCCGGCCCACCAGGAGGTGGCCACGCACCCTGCCGCCCCGCACACCCCGGCCAGCACACCCACCGCCCCGGGCAGCACCCGGGCGGGCCGCTCCACCAGGTCGGGATCGACCTGCGGCACCGGGCGCGGCGCCACGGCCGCCGGGCGTCGGAGGCGCGGCTGCTCCCCCGTGCCCTGCCGGCGGGCGACGACCGCCGGCTTCAGCGGTACCGGCGCCGGGTCGGGGTCGTCGCGGAACAGCAGGTGGACGGGGATCTCGGTGGTGGACTCGTTCTGGATGAGCCGGGCGGGTCTGGCCGGCCCGTCGGCCGGCCCGTCGGGTTCGGACGTGTGGGGAGTGGTCGTACTCATGAGTGCCTCCAGCCTCCGCGCCAGATGCGTCACAACGGTGATAGGGCCGGGGGCCTACGAGAAGAGCCGCCGCCAGGTCTCCGGGCCCGGGTAGCCGTCGGCCGCGCCGCCCCGCCAGCCCTGGGTGCGCTGGAAGGCCTCGACGGCGCGCCGGTCCGCCTCGCCCCAGCGCGGCCCCGGCCCGGCCGGGTAGAACCCGCCGAACCCCTTCCGCACGAGCTGCCTTCCCAGCTGGGTGACGTAGGGGTTGCTGGCGCCGGGCCGGAACATCGCCCGCCCCGGGTAGCCGGGGACACCGTGGGAGGAGGGCGGCGGCCCGACCGCCCCGGCCTCCACGCCCTTGCCGCCGGCCCCGCGCGCGACGAGGATCCGGCCGAGCAGCGTGACGTACGGGCGGTGCGCGCCGGGGCTGAAATACGCCGCTTCCGGGCGGAGTGCGGCGGCCGGTGCGCCCGGTGTCCCGCTGACCGGTTCCTTGCCGGGTGCGGTCCCCGGTTCCGTCGCCGGCTCCTCCGAGGTGACGCCCTTGTACCGGTAGGGGACGTACCGGTCGGAGTCGTTCCAGTAGGCGTACGGGGTGGTTCGCCGGCGGGTGTGCGGGCGGGTCTGCTCATAGGCGGTGTAGTAGGTGTGCGCGGCGTTAGTCCAGCCGCCGAAAATGACGACGTGCGAGCCGCTCTCCGGGTCGGACCTGTTGTGGAAGAGCAGGATGTCGCCCGGCTGGAGTTCCTCCTTGGAAATCCGCTCCCCGTATTGGGCGAGGTTGCCCGTCCATTCGTTTCCGGGCAGCTTCCAGGCCATCGAGACATAGCCCGAGCAGTCCTGCCGGTAACCGTCGGACCAGTACGCGTTCATGCTGTACGGGACCTTCGCGGCGACCCAGGTCTTGGCCCGGTTGATGATCTCCGTACGGGTGATGGCGGTGGGCTTGAGAGGGACGGAGGGCGTCGCGGTACGGCCGCCGGGGCCGTACAGCGGGGCCGTGCGGCCCTGGGGGGTGCCGGGCTCGTCATCTGCGGAAACGCCGGGTCGGTGGGGTGCGTGCGGGGCGGCCGCGGCCGGTACGGCGTGACCCGCGCCGAGCGCCGCCGAGGCCGCGGCGGCCAGGGCGAGGGCGCGGTGTGCGGCCGGGTGGGCGGTGGCGCTGCCGCGCCAGGAATGCGGCAGGACGCGGCGCCAGTGGACGCATCCGGGGCAGTCGCAGTCGCTCGCGGGGTCGAATTCCTCGAATACCGGAGACTGCATGCGATTCCCCTCACACTTCCGACGGAAAATGCCGAGCCCGTACCCGTCCGGGCGCGCGTCGTCAGTTTCTCAACTGTCATCCACACGCGCATGCTGACGGTCCGAATGATGTACTCGGCGCGGTACGGGAGCCTTCCCGGGGCCGCGCCCGGTGGTCCGGAGCACCTCCCGGCGTCCTGTAGAGTTACGTCGTCAGCGCGCGCCGCTAGCTCAGTTGGTTAGAGCAGCTGACTCTTAATCAGCGGGTCCGGGGTTCGAGTCCCTGGCGGCGCACCGACCGGAAGGCCCCTCGCGGAAGCGGGGGGCCTTCTTGTATCCCCGAGCTTGTGTCCCTGAGCTTGTGTCCCCGAGGGCCCTCCCTCCTTGTGGCCGGAACCCGGCCCACCGCGCGATTGGCCGGATACCCTCTCGCCATGGCAGCGCGTGACCTCCAGGAGCGGATCAAGAAGCTCATCATCGACCGCCGGCTGGCCTCCGGGGCCCCGCTGCCGACCGAGCCCGAGCTGATGGAGTACCTCGGCGCGAGCCGGAACTCGGTGCGGGAGGCGCTGAAGGCGCTCCAGGCCATGGGCATCGTGGAGATCCGGCACGGCTTCGGCACCTACGTCGGCCCGATGTCCCTGGCCCCGATGATCGAGGGCCTCGCCTTCCGCACGGTCGCCGGGCACTACCGGGGCGAGGACTCCCTGCTCCAGCTGCTGGAACTGCGGGAGGCGGTGGAGACCGGGCTGGTCTCCCGGCTCGCCGGGCGGATACCTCGAGCGGACCTCGTTGAACTGGACGGGCTCGTCGACCGTATGGAAGAGCAGGCCGCGCGCGGAGCCGGTCTCGCCGAGACCGACCGGGCCTTCCACGCCACCCTCTACCGAGGGCTGGACAACGTGCTGCTGAGCGAGGTCCTGGAGGCGTTCTGGGACGCCTTCCACCGGGTCCGCACCGACCTCGGCGGCGAGCCGCAGGACCCGAAGGTGACCTGCCGGCAGCACCGGGAGATCCTCGACGCGGTCCGGTCCGGCGACTCGATGCGGGCGGAGGATGCCATAAGAGAGCACTTCGGGAACATCCGCGCCCGCCTGTCCACAACGACTCCACAGGGTCCCCACACCCACCACAATGAACGCGTATGACCGGTAAACACCGCGTTTCGCATCTTGCGATCATGATGAACGCCGTAGAACCCTGGTTTTCTGGTTTTTCAAGATGCTGCGGTTTCGCGGCAGTTGGGGGGATTCGGAGCCGGTTGCGGGCTGGGCGGGAGTAGGGGCCCCGTTCGTGAAGCGATGCCGAGGGGGGCATCATGCAACCGGAAGGTCGCGTTGCCGTGTCTATAAGGTGTGGATGACGTGGTGACAGCGACCCACCACTGATACGTCTGTGAAGGTCGAGGGGGACCTCTCGCAGACGGAAGGAAGCGACGAAACACGCGGTGTCCGCGTGTGGGGGGATGACTCATGACGTCGAGGCCGACGGGCGCCCGACAGCAGGACCACGACCCGTCCCAGACCACCCAGCTCAGGGTGCCGGCGCATCGGATGAGCACCACGGGGACATTCCGGCGGATCAAGAAGACGCTGCCGCGATACGACTACGAGCACTACAGCCGGCTCGCCGGTCCCCTCACCCAGCCTGATCGGACCAAGCCGTACAGAGTGCAGTACCGGTCGCTGATCTCGCAGGAACCGCACCGGCTGAGAGTCGCGCTGATGCTGGCCGCGGCGCCGGTGCTGTCCCTGGTGCTGCTGGTGTGGCTGCTCCAGCCCGAGCACTGGACCGAGCGCGACTACCCGGCCTTCGACTGGCTGCCCGCGCTCGACATCGTGATGCTGGTCGCGATCGGTCTGATCGAGTTCTTCCGCTGCATGAACGTGGTGTCGAACGCGCACGCCACGCTGGTCGCCCGCGACCCGATCCCGGTGGTCCCCGAGACCGGCACCAGAGTGGCCTTCCTCACCTCCTTCGTGCCCGGCAAGGAGCCGCTGGAGATGGTGACGAAGACCCTGGAGGCGGCCGTCAGGATCCGCCACCGGGGCCTGATGCACGTGTGGCTGCTCGACGAGGGCGACGACCCCGAGGTGAAGGCGGTCTGCGAGCGCCTCGGCGTGCACCACTTCTCCCGCAAGGGCGTCGCCAAGTGGAACCAGGCCAAGGGCCCGCACCGCGCCAAGACCAAGCACGGCAACTACAACGCCTGGCTGGAGGCGCACGGCGACGACTACGACTTCTTCGCCTCGGTCGACACCGACCACGTGCCGCTGCCCAACTACCTGGAGCGGATGCTGGGCTTCTTCCGCGACCCGGACGTCGGCTTCGTCATCGGCCCGCAGGTCTACGGCAACTACGACAACCCCATCACCAAGGCCGCCGAGTCGCAGCAGTTCCTGTTCCACGCGCTGATCCAGCGCGCGGGCAACCGCTACGGCTCCCCGATGTTCGTCGGCACCTCCAACGCCGTGCGCATCAAGGCACTGAAGCAGATCGGCGGTCTGTACGACTCGATCACCGAGGACATGGCGACCGGCTTCGAGATGCACCGCCACAAGAACCCGGCGACGGGCCGCAAGTGGCGCTCGGTCTACACGCCGGACGTGCTGGCGGTCGGTGAGGGCCCCAGCGCCTGGACGGACTTCTTCACCCAGCAGATGCGCTGGTCGCGAGGGACGTACGAGACGATCCTCAAGCAGTACTGGAAGGGCTGGTACTCGCTGCCGCCGAGCAAGCTCTTCAACTACACGATGATGATCATCTTCTATCCGATGTCGGCCCTGAACTGGATCCTGGCGGCGCTGAGCTGCTGCCTGTTCCTGGGCCTGGGCGCCTCGGGTGTGAACATCGACCCGGCGGTCTGGCTGATGCTCTACGGCAACGCCTCCGCGCTGCAGATCGGCCTGTACGTCTGGAACCGCCGGCACAACGTCTCGCCGCACGAGCCGGAGGGCTCCGGCGGTGTGGCCGGCATGGTGATGTCCGCGCTGTCGGCGCCGCTGTACGCGAAGGCGCTGATCGACTCCGTGCTGCGGCGCAAGAGCAAGTTCGTGGTCACGCCCAAGGGCGACTCGGCGAGCCCGGACCGCTGGTTCGGGACGTTCCGCTACCACTGGTACTTCGTCGCGATCTTCGGTGCGTCGATCGCGGCCGGCTTCGTCTTCGGCCACTCGCACCCCGCGATGATCATCTGGGCTACGTTCGCGCTGCTGATCACCGCCTCGCCGGTCTTCGCCTGGCGCTGGCAGCTGCGGCAGGACGCGAAGAAGCCCGCCGCTCCCGCCGTGGAACAGCCGCAGGACCCTGCGGGCCCGCACCGGACGCAGCCGCTGCCCATCCCGCAGCAGCCGTCGGCGGCGCACGCCCCGCAGCACAAGCCCAGTTGGGCCGCCACCCCTGGCTCAAACGGGGAGGTCGGGGGAACCGACCAGACCATGCAGATCGCCCTTGGTGGACTTGGGGGACGTAAGGAATGAACGACCGTGCAGGCCGCCGCCGGGCCCGTCGACTCGCGATCGGCACGGCGGTGGTACTCGCGCTGGCCGGGATGAACGGGCCGTGGCTCTACCGCTTCAGCACCGAGAAATACCACCAGTACACAATCAACAAGCCGGAGTACAAGGCCGCGAACGGCAAGTGGGAGATCATCGAGTTTCCCGAGGAGTACCGGCAGAACACGATCCACGCGGCGCTGCTGCGCACCGGCAAGGTGCTGCTCGTCGCGGGGTCGGGCAACAACCAGGACAACTTCGACGCGAAGAAGTTCGACACGCGCATCTGGGACCCGGTCAAGGGCACCATCAAGAAGGTCCCGACGCCCGCCGACCTGTTCTGTACCGGCCACACCCAGCTCGCCAACGGCAACCTGCTGATCGCGGGCGGCACCAAGCGGTACGAGAAGCTCAAGGGTGACGTCACCAAGGCCGGCGGCCTGATGATCGTCCACAACGAGAACCCGGACAAGCCGATCACGCTGCCCGCGGGCACCAGGTTCACGGGCAAGCAGAACGGCAAGACCTTCGTCTCGAAGGACCCGGTGCTCGTGCCCCGCGCGAAGAAGGTCTTCGACAAGGCGACCGGCAAGTTCCTGCGCAACGACCCCGGTCTCGGCCGGATCTACGTCGAGGCGCAGAAGCGGGGCCAGAAGTACGAGACGGGCACGCAGGACAACTACCGCGTGCACGGCCTGAAGGGCGCCGACGCCAAGAACACCTACGGCATCGCGCAGAAGCTCGCCCTCGACAAGAAGGACTTCCAGGGGATCCGGGACGCCTTCGAGTTCGATCCCGTCGCCGAGAAGTACATCAAGGTCGACCCGATGAAGGAGGCCCGCTGGTACCCGACGCTCACCACCCTGAGCGACGGGAAGATCCTCAGCGTCTCCGGCCTCGACGACATCGGCCAGCTCGTCCCCGGCAAGAACGAGGTCTTCGACCCGAAGACCAAGAAGTGGAGCTACACGGGCAAGGTCCGGCAGTTCCCGACCTACCCGGCGCTGTTCCTCATGCAGAACGGCAAGGTCTTCTACTCGGGTTCCAACGCGGGCTACGGGCCGGACGACGTGGGCCGTGAGCCTGGCGTGTGGGACGTGGACACCAACAAGTTCACGAAGATCCCCGGCCTGAGCGACCCCACGCTGATGGAGACGTCGGGCACGGTGCTGCTGCCGCCCGCGCAGGACGAGAAGTACATGGTGATCGGCGGCGGTGGCGTCGGCGAGTCCAAGGAGTCCAGCGAGAAGACCCGGATCGTCGACCTGAAGGCCGACAACCCGCGCTTCGTGGACGGCCCGTCCCTGGACAAGGGCACGCGCTACCCGAACGCCTCGATCCTGCCGGACGACAGCGTGCTGATCTCCGGCGGCTCGGAGGACTACCGGGGGCGCGGCGACTCCAACATCTTCGAGGCGCGGCTCTACGACACGGAGAAGAACGAGCTCCGTCGGGTCGCCGACCCGCTGGTGGGCCGCAACTACCACTCCGGGTCGATCCTGCTGCCCGACGGCCGTGTGATGTTCTTCGGCTCGGACTCGCTGTACGGCGACAAGGCCAACACCAAGCCGGGCGAGTTCGAGCAGCGCATCGAGATCTACACGCCGCCGTACCTCTACGGCGACGGGGACCAGCCCTCGCTGTCGGGCGGGCCGCAGACCATCGAGCGTGGCGGGACCGGTACGTTCACCTCGTCTGACGCGGCCAAGGTCAAGAAGGTCCGGCTGATCCGCCCGAGCGCGGCCACGCACGTCACGGACGTCGACCAGCGGTCGATCGCGCTGGACTTCAAGGCGTCCGGCGACAAGCTGACGGTGACCGTGCCGGAGAACCGGAACCTGGTCCAGGCGGGCTGGTACATGCTGTTCGTGACGGACGACCGAGGCACGCCGAGCAAGGCGCAGTGGGTCAAGGTGCCGTAGCGGTCGGCCGATCGGCTTTTGGGGCGCCCTCCGGTGTGGAGGGCGCCCCTTTCGTTTCCCCGTCGGAAGGGCGTTGTCGGGAAACGTGCTTGACGTGTGCACGCGCTCTGGTGTGCTCTCGGTACGAGATCGGCAACGTGTGGTCAACGGTGGCGGGGGAAACGGGAGATGACCGAGTCGACCACGTCGGACCCGGTGGCCGAGGAGGTCCTGGCCGCCGCGACCGTCCAGGTCACGGGCACGGACGGGCACATCGGCGGCCTGGGGGTGCTCATCGCGCCCACTCTGGTGCTGACCTGCGCCCATGTCGTCCTGGAGGCCTCGGGGCGGCCGGCCCGTCAGGAGGAGCGCCCCGACGGCCCCCTCGGTGTCCGCCTGGTCCTTCGCGAGGGCGAGCCGGCGGACGCCGTCGTCCGCGACTGGGTGCCCGTACGCGCGAACGGCACCGGGGACGTCGCCGTGCTGTCCCTGTCCCGCCCGCTGCGGGAGGCCCGGCCGGTCCTGATGGTGGCGCCCCGGGACGTCTGGGACCACAGAGCCATCGCTTTCGGACTGCCGAGGGACGACACCGGCGGCGGCTGGCACACCGCCCGGCTGCGCGGCCGGACCGGCACCGGCCGGCTCCAGATGTCGCCGCTCGACGGACAGTCGGACCCCATCCAGCCCGGCTTCAGCGGCTCCGCCGTGTGGGACGAGGACCTCGGTGCCGTGGTCGGCATCGTCGCCTCGATCTCACCGGCGCACCGGGGCCAGAGCTTCTGCATCCCGACCCGCACGATCCTCGACGAACTCCCGGACCTGGCCGAACTGCTCGCGCCCTCCTCCCCCTTCCCGGGCCTGCGCCCGTACACCGAGGAGCACAGCGCGCACTTCTTCGGCCGGGACGAGGACGTCACCGCGGTCGTCGACCTGCTCTGCCCGCACGGATCAGCGCCCGAGGGCTGCGTGACCCTGACCGGCCCCTCCGGCTCCGGCAAGTCCTCCCTCCTCATGGCCGGCGTGCTGCCCCGCCTGAAGGAGCGGGACGTGGAGGTCGTCACCCTGCGCGCGGAAGGCGGCCTGCCGGACGCCGCCTCGGTCGGACAGGCCCTGCGGGACCACCGGTCGTCTCGCGGACTCGTGCTGGCCGTCGACCAGGCCGAGGCGCTGCTGCTGCGCCCCGAGGAGGAGCTGCGCGCCCTGGTGGACGCCCTCCTCGACGCCGGCCGTCACCCCGGAGTGGCGGTCCTGGTGGCCCTGCGGACCGACTTCCAGGACGCCGCCCTGCGCCACCCGGAGCTGTCTCGCCTGGTCGGCGGGGCGCCCGCGCACCAGCTGGGCCTGATGACCCGCGAGCAGCTCACCGAGGTGGTCCGGCTGCCGTTGCGGGCCTTCCCCGGCGTGGAGTACGACAGCGGACTGGCCGACCGGCTCATCGAGGACGCGGCGGGCCGCCCCGGCGCCCTGCCCCTGCTCGGCTTCGTCCTGACCACCCTGTGGGACCGGCAGGTCGGCGGCCGGCTCCGCCTCGACACCTACCGCGAACTCGGCGGCCTGGGCGGCGTGCTGAGCAGCAGGGCGACCTCCGCGTGGAAGCGGGCGTTGCGGGGCGCGGCGCCGGATGCCGCGGCCGGGCTGCTCCGCGCGCTGATCCAGGTCCCGCCCGGCAGCGGCACGGCCCTGCGCGCCCGGCTCGCCCGCCGCGACGCGGGTGAGGAGCAGTGGGCCATCGCCCGCGAGCTCGCCGAGGCCCGGGTCCTCGTCCTGGGCGCGGACCCCGACCGCGGAGAGACGGTCGAGCTGGCCCACGAGGCCCTCATCGAGCACTGGCAGCCACTCGCGAAGCAGCTGGAGACCGACCGTACGTTCCTCACCTGGCGTGGCGAACTGCGCTACGACCGGGCCCGGTGGTGGCGGGCAGGGCGGCCGGACGGGCTGTTGCTGGAGGATCCGGCACTGTCGGTGGCGGAGCGAATGCTTGCCGAGCGGTGTGCCGAACTGACGGAGGAGGACCGCGAGTTCATCCGGGCGAGTGTCGGGCTGCGGGACCGTAAGGAACGCGAGGCCGCGCGGTCCGAGCGCCGGAAGCGGTACCTGCGGATGCTGTGGGCGGTGGTCACGGTCCTGGCCGTCGTGGCCGCGACGGTGGTGTCCGTGCTGTATCTCAATCTGCTGAGGGAGCAGCGGCGGTTGGCTTCGGACCGGTTGGCGCAGCAGGCCGCGAGTCTGGACGGGACGTCCTTGACCGCCTCCTCGCTGTATGCGGTCGGGGCGTATCGGGCCGAGGCCCGGCCGGACGCCCGCTCGGCGCTGCTCGCGCAGTATCTGCGGTTGCAGGACGTGGAGCGGGTGGTGATGGAGGGGCGTAACGACGTCGAGGACGTTGCGCTCACGGACGACGGGTCGTTCGTGTATGCCGTGCTGGGCAACGGTGACTATGTGCGGCTGGACCTACGAGGGAAGAAGACGCCTAAACCACACCTTTTCTCGAAACGGCAGGATACTGAGCGGATCGCCGTATCGGCCGACGGGCGGAGGGCGGCCCGGGCGAGCAACTGGGGTCTGATCTCCCTCGGCGTACCGACTTCCTCCGACTCCGACAAGTTCCGGACCATCGCCCTGCGCGAGGGCGAGGCTGTGAAGAAGAACCCGCGCGCGCCCAACGACCTGCGCTTCGACGGGGACAGGAAGCGGATCCTCGCCGCGATCCCCCGCGAGGGCGTGCTCGTGTGGAACGCCGACGACGGCCGCCGCACCGGCCGCACCCTCGTCCCGCCGCGCGGCTGGGACGCGGCACAGGCCTGGTTCGCCACGGACGACACGGTCGTGGCGCGGATCGTGCCCTCCGGAGCGGAAGCGGACGACGTACGGGGCCGGCTGGTCTCCTGGGACCTTGACCGGGGTTCGCTGCACCGCCCATGGGACGAGCGCGCAACCGCCTCCGCGACGGTCAGCGGCAACGGGCGCGTCCTCGTCACCTGCACCGAGCAGGGCGCACTCGAAGCATGGCGGCTGGGCACCAGCCCGCGGCGCTTCCAGAGCTGGAGCAACAGCAGCTTCCAGGGGCTGTGCCCGCTCTACACGCCCCGGCTCGACGCGACGGGCCGCTACCTGATCAATCCCACCGGGCGCATCGGCACCGACCTGGGCCGGATGCGGTTCCTCGTCCTCGACCTGGAGAAGGGCTGGCCGGCCACGTTCGACACCCCCGCCGCCGCTCCGGAGGACCAGAACATCACCGGCCGTGGTTTCGCTCCCCCGGTCGCCCTGGCCGGCCCGCCCAACGACCTGCGCGCCGTCGTCGGAGTCGGCGGCAGCATCGTCACCGTACGCGTCAAGCCGCCCACGTCCTTCGACACCAACGCCCTGCTCAACCGCATCCGCACACCGGACGGGCCGAGCGGCAGGATGGCGGTCGTCGACTCCCAGGGCACGGGACTGCAGTTGTGGAACCTGGCCGACCACCGTCTCCTGGCGACGGCGCGACCGTCCCGGCCGCTGGCCCGTATGTACGCGGCCTTCAGCCCGGACGGACGGCGGATGCTGACCATCGCCGAGGACCAGCGCACCGTGCTGGTCTGGCGCATCGACGGCTCTGCCCTCACAGAGGAGCACGTCCTCGAACTGCCCGCACCCGACGGCATCACGGCGTCCGGCCCGGACCCCACCACGGGGCTGGTCCCGTCCTGGATCAACCTGAGCTTCTCCGACGACGACCACGCCGTCATCTCGGGACTGTCCTACGTCTCCCGCTGGAATCTCGACACGGGCAAACCGGACGGCGAGATCTTCCGGCCGCCCGTCCAGGACCGCGCCCAGCTCGCCAACGAGGCGGCCGGCACCTTCGCCACCGCCATACCGGGGAAACCGCAGGCGGTGGTGCGGACGGTGGCCGAGATCGGCGTCTGGGACTTCACCACCGGTGAGTTCAAGAGGTGGATCGATAGGGAGGAGGAGCACCGGTCGGTCCGGTCACTGGCCCTTTCCCCCGACGGCAGAATCCTCGCCGTGCAGTACGCGGGCGGCCGAGTACAGCTGTGGGACGTCGAGAAGAAGCGAGACCTGCCGACTCTCACCACCAGCGGCGTCTACTACCTCGGCCGCTTCCTGGGCGACCGCCTGCTCCACACGACCACCGCCGCCGGTGAACAAGTCGTCTGGGACATCGGCGAGCGCCAGGACACCTACCGCTACCACGTGGGCTACGGCTCGGTCCTCTCCCCGAGCACCGACGGCAAGTCGCTCACGATCGTCGACGGCTCCCGCACCCCGGTGATCCCCCTCGAACCCGAACGCTGGATGGACCGGCTGTGCACCCTGGCACAACGGGAGCTGACCGAGGCGGAGAAGGAACTGGCCGTAGACCCCGACCAGGTCGAGGACGTCTGCCCCGGCTTCTAGGAACTCGCCTTCGCCAGCTTCAGCGCATAATCCGCCCACCACTGGCCCGCCTTCGGCCCGCCCTTGCACTCGCCGTCCGACTCGCCCGGCCGCTTCACCCACAGGTACGCGTCGACCAGCGGGTCCGCCGTCTTGGTCGTCGGCGTCTCGCCCAGCGCGCGGCCCGGCGGGTTGCACCAGCGTTCGTCCGGGCTGCCCTGGGTGTAGGGGCCCTTGCCGTTGCGGCTGGTGTCGATGACGAAGTGCTTGCCTCCGACCTTGGCGGAGAGCTGCTTGCCGTAGGCGATGGAGTCGTCGGTGGAATAGAAGTTGGAGACGTTGACGGAGAAGCCGTCGGCCTGCTCGATGCCGGCCCGCTTCAGCGGCTCGAAGATCTGGTCGGGGTTCTGCCAGCCGGCGTTGCCCGCGTCCAGGTACACCTTCGTGTTCTTCAGGGACTTCAGCTTCGTGACCGCGCCCTTGAGGAGGTCGTAGCGCTCCTCGTGGAACTGTTCCGGGGTGCAGCCGTCCACCAGGTGCAGCAGCGCGTCCGGTTCGAGGATGACCGTGGCGGAGCGGTCGCCGATGCCCGCCGCCACGCCGTCGAGCCACTCGCGGTAGGCGTTGCCGTCGGCGGCGCCGCCCTGCGAGTACTGGCCGCAGTCGCGGTGCGGGATGTTGTAGAGGACGAGCAGTGCCGTACGGCCGGCCTTGTCGGCGGCCTCGGTGAAGCCCCGGGTCTGCGCCTCGGGGTCGTCCGGGCCGACCCACTCGGCGACCGGCTGCTCGGCGATCTTGCGGATGTGCTCCGCGTCCTGCTTCTTGCCGGCCTTCTCCAGGGCGGCGACCTGCTGAGCCGCCGTGCCCTGCGGGTTGACCCAGAACGGGGCGGTGTCCTTGGGCTGCTGTGTGATCCCGGCGCCCGCGTCGGCGCCCGGCTCCGATCCGTCCCCCCCGTCGGACGAACACCCCGTGATCAGCAGTGCCGCCCCCAGCACCACTGCGGACATCCGCCTCCCGGCGGACGCCCCTGCCCCCCTGCTGCCGTACATCCAACTCCCCCTTGGGTGCACCGTTCCAAGTCTCAATCCTGACATACGTCCCTCGACACCCACGAGGCCGAGGCCACCTGCACCGATGACGCAGAGCCACCGTATCGGGACTTGGCGTTATTCAACCTCTAGGCCCGGGCGGCCCTTTGGTTCTAGAGTCTTCTCAGCAGGGCCCGGCCTCCGGCCAGAGTTTCACCCACCGTGGCTCCCGTGGCCTCCCGCGCAGCTCGCCGGGTCACTCCCGCAGCCCGTGCGCGCGCGGTCGAGGACCGGCCCGGTCGGCGACTTCAGGGGGAGCGGGTCGTCGACCGGGTTGGGTGGGCGCCCGGCGTCTAGAGGCCGGTTCCCGTCAGGTACGCCGACACCACCACGTTCGCCGTGTAGCTGCGGGTCGTACGGTCGAAGCTGCCGCCGCAGGTGACCAGCCGCAGCTCGGCACGGCCCGACTCGCGGGGCCCGTAGGCCTGGTGGGCGTCGAAGCCGTCGCGGGTGAGGACCTGGACCGACTCGACGGTGAACTCGGCGACCTTGGCGTCGGCCCGGAACACCCGGATCGTCTGGCCCGGCCGCATGGCACTGACCTTGTAGAAGACGGCGGGCCGGGTGTCGGTGTCGACGTGACCGACCATCAGCGCGGTCCCCGGTGCCCCGGGTGCCACACCGCCCGCGTACCAGCCGACCACGCCCGGCTGGTCGTACGGCGGCGGATCGAGCGCGCCGCGCGCGTCCAGGCCCCGCGCGACCACGGGCGCCTGCACCCCGAGCCCGGGGATGTCGACGCGCTGGGGCAGTGCGTCGCCCAACGGGCGGTGCTCGGGCGGCAGTTTCACGTCCGGGGGCCGTCCGGCCGCCGCCATGTCACCCGTGGTGGGAGCGGAAATGCCGTGCCGTACGTCGGTCACCTCGCGGCCCCACAGCCACAGCCCGAGCAGCAGCGCCACCCAGGCCACGCCGGCCAGCAGGCGGCCGGTGCCCGGGGAGCGGCCCTTGATCCGGTCCTGTTCGGACATGGTCAGTCCGTTCCACGGCTCCGGCGGACACCGCCCAGTGCGACGACCACCGCGGCCACGCCCGCGAGGACCAGACCCGTCACCCCCTGTGCCGTACCGGGACCGGCCCCCCGGTCCTCGGCGGCGACGCGGTCCGCCGCGCCGCCGCCGCCCGCCTGCACCGGGGCCACGGGCGAGGCGTGCGCGCCGGGCCGCCGGGAGGCGGGCTGCCGCCCATCGCCCCCGGGCTCGGACCGCTGCCCGTCCTCGCCGGGCGCGGACGACTGCCCACCGCCCTCCGGCACGGGTTGCCGCCCGACGGTCCCGGGCGCGGGGGGCCGCCCCGCGGTGCCGGGTGCCGGCGGCTGTCCGACCGTCCCGGGTGCGGGCGGCTGCCCGCCGGTCCCGGACACGGACTGACGCTCGTCCGTCCCGGAAGCCGACTGCCGCCACCCCTCGCCCACTCGTTCCCGGACGGTGAACGTGCCGGTCCGTTCGGCGTCCCCGCAGGCGACCTTCACGGCGTACGTCCCCGCGTCGAGCGTGGAGCGGACGCGGCTCTCGCCGACGAGTTCACCGTCGCTGACGGTGAGCCGCGCGTCCGCGACGAACGCCGCCGAGCGGGCGACGGCCGTCCTCTCCGCACAGTCGGTCACGCGGAGCGTGACGTCACTGCCGGGCGCGGGGGTCGCCGGGGTCACCGAGACGTCCCCCGCGTCCACCGCGTACGCCGCCGGGGTGAGGGCGGCCGCGACCAGGACGCTCGTACAGACAGTGACTCTCAGGGAACCCATCGTGAACCTCCAGACGCCTGGAGCCTCCCCCGCACGGTGGGCCACCGCATCCTCAGGGACGCGGCCACTGCTCCGTACGGGTGGCGACGGGTTTGGGCTCCGGCCCGCTGCCTCCCGGCTCAGACCCGGTCGACGAGGTCCGCGATGGAGTCGACGACCTGCGACGGCCGGTACGGGAAGTCCTCGACCTGCTCGGGCCGGGTCAGGCCGGTGAGCACCAGGAACGTCTGCATCCCGGCCTCCATGCCCGCCAGTACGTCCGTGTCCATGCGGTCGCCGATCATCGCGCTGCTCTCGGAGTGCGCCCCGATGGCGTTCAGCCCGGTCCGCATCATCAGCGGGTTCGGCTTGCCCGCGAAGTACGGCTTCTTGCCGGTCGCCTGGGTGATCAGCGCGGCCACCGCGCCGGTCGCGGGCAGCGGGCCCTCGGTGGACGGGCCCGTCTCGTCGGGGTTGGTGCAGATGAAACGGGCGCCGCCGAGGATGAGCCGCACCGCCTTCGTCATGGCCTCGAAGGAGTACGTGCGGGTCTCGCCGAGGACGACGTAGTCCGGCTCGTGGTCGGTCAGGATGTAGCCGATGTCGTGCAGCGCGGTGGTCAGGCCGGCCTCGCCGATGACGTACGCCGATCCGCCCGGCCGCTGGTCGTCCAGGAACTGGGCGGTGGCCAGGGCCGAGGTCCAGATGCTCTCGATCGGCACGTCCAGGCCCATGCGGCGCAGCCGGGCGTGCAGGTCGCGCGGGGTGTACATCGAGTTGTTGGTGAGGACCAGGAAGGGCTTCCCGGACTCGCGCAGCTTCTTGAGGAAGGCGTCGGCGCCGGGGATCGGTACGCCCTCGTGGATGAGTACACCGTCCATGTCGGTGAGCCACGACTCGATGGGCTTGCGGTCTGCCATGTGCGGGATCTCCTGCCGTACGCGTGCCAGCGTCCGCCTTGGTGCCAGGCAGCCCCAGCCTAGACAGTGGCCGGATCTTGGGGAATGGCCCGCTCACGGCGTCCCGACAGGCGGGACGCCTCGGTCGGGTCCGCCGCCTCGGTCGCGTCTGCCGCCTCGGCTGCGCCTGCCGCCTCAGCGGCGCCGGCGGGCGAGGAGCAGTACACCGCCCCCGGCGAGCAGCACCGTCGCGGCAGCCGCGGCGAGCCGGCCGCCGGTTCCCGTGCTGGCGAGTTCCTCGGCGAACGGGAAGCGGTCCTCCCGGGGCGGGACGGACGCCTCGGAGTCGGGGTGGGAGTCGGTGCCACCGTCGGCCTCCGGCTCGTCGCCCCCGTCGATCGGCCCGGCACGGTCGATCCCGAAGCGGTAGTCGTTCGACTGCCCCACCCAGTCGCCGTCGTCGTCGTGCCGCTGCACCACGGCGGCGTTGACGGTGACGTCGTTCGGCACGGCGTCCGAGGTGACCGCGAGCCGCACCTTGACCGAGATGGTCTTCCCCGGCCCGACGGTGAACCCGGCGAAGCGGTCCTCATCGTCGGCGAACGCCCCGATGAGCTCGTCCTCGCTCGTCTTCTCGAACCGCACGGGGTGCGCCCGCGCCCCCTCGAAGAACTCCAGCCGGGGCTGCGACGGCTCCAGTGCCCGCTTGTCGTCGACGAGCACGACGACGGGGTGGATGCCGGTGCACGGCCGGTCGGTGGTGTTGGTCAGGTCGACGTACCAGGTCCCGAACCCGCCCCCGGCCGTGTAGGCGTCGGGTCCGCCGTGGATGCGGGTGGTGAGCGGGAAGGTGTGGTCGTCCGGCGCGGCACAGGCGGGCGCCGGCTCGTCCGCGTGTGCCGGATGAGCCCCGGTGAGCAGGACGGCGGCTGCCGCCGCCAGGCAGAGGTGAGCGGGCGTGCAGAGTCGCATGGAGATGTGACATTGCCGGAGGGAACCGGTGGCTAGCCGACGTCGCCGGTAACACCCCCGAACGGCGGCCCGGATCCGCCCGGTCGGCGGACATCCCGAGGCGACCGGAGAGGATCCCTCAGCGGCGCCCCAGCGCCTTCGCGCGCGAGTGGGCCCAGCCGGTCAGGAGGACACCGGCGGCGGTGAGGACCGCGTAGGCCAGCAGCGTGGGGAGGAAACCACCGGGGAGCCCGTCCAGCAGCCCCCGGTCGCCCTTGTCGACGAGGAGCCGGACGAGTGCCTGGGCGCACACGACCAGCATCACCATGCCGAGAACCTGGAGGACGTCGTACTTCATGGCCTTCCCTTCCGGGGGACGAGACGTGAGGAGCGGTGTGACGTTGCGTTACGAACGTATCAATCCACAGAGGAGCACGGGCCCTTGATAGCCCATCACTTCCGCTTTACGTCACACTTTCTCGGCGCGCTATCGTGAAGGCGTGCGTGACGAAAAGGAGCGGGCGTGCCCGGTGTGCGGCAAGCCCACGCGCCGTCCGGGCCGAGGCCGCCCGCCCGTCTACTGCTCCCGGAGCTGCCAGGCCCGGGCGTACCGCCGGCGCCGGCAGCCGCTGCCCGCCCCGGGCACTCCGCCCGCGCCCCGGCCGACGGACGTCCGGGCACGCCGGCGGCGCCGGATCGCCGAGGCGGTGTGGCGTATCGCGGCCGAGCAGGGGCTGGAGGCGGCGAGCATGCGCAGGATCGCGGCGGAGGCCCGGGTGTCGCTGCGGGTCGTGCAGTACCACTTCGACTCCAAGCACGCCCTGATGGTCGACGCGCTGCGGCTGCTGCACGAGGAGAACGAGCGTCTGGCCCGGGGACGGATCCCGTACGACATGACGGAGCCCTGCGCGCTGCTGCGGGCGGTGCTGGACGAGTTCCTGCCGCTGGACGAGCAACGCGCCTTCGCCCTGCGCGTGTTCACGGCGTACTACGCGCGCAGCCTCACCGATCCGGTGCTCGCGGAGGTCTTCCTGGCCGCCGAGCAGCCGCTGGAGCGGCTGGTCGCGGAGATCATCGGGGTGGGCGAGGCCGCGGGGAGCACCGCGTCGGGCATCGACCGTGTGCACGAGGCCGACCTGCTGGTGTCGGGAGCGATCGGGCTGGGCCTGGACGTCCTGCACGGCCGCCGCTCACTCGCGGACGTACGGACGGTGCTGGAGTACCACCTGCGGCGGATCTTCCCGGACACCACCGGCACGCCTCACCCGACCCCCCGCCCGAACACCGGCCCCAGCACCGACTGAGCCGCCCCCACCGCCACGACCCGCCCCCCACCCGGCGCGACCCGCACGGGCACGGCTTCCTCCCCCGTCCGACGCGCCCGCGCCCCCAGCACCGCCCCGACCCCCCGCACGAACGCCTCCGGCTCCGAGGCCACCGTCCTGCCGCCCAGCAGGACGACGTCGATGTCGAGCAGCCCCACCAGGTTCGCCGCGCCCGCTCCCAGCACCCGCGCCGCCTCCTCGACGTCACCGCGCGCCACCGCTGCGAGGCACAGTGCCTCCACGCAGCCCCGGTCGCCGCAGGTGCACCGCGGGCCGTCCAGCTGGATCACCTGGTGACCGAACTCCCCGGCCCCGGTCCGGGCTCCCCGGTGCACGCTCCCCCCGATGACCAGACCGGCCCCCAGCCCCGTCCCGAGGTGCAGGTACGCGAAGGAGCCGCTCTGGCCCCCGGCCGCCAGGCCCAGTGCCGCCGCGTTGGTGTCCTTGTCGACGACGACCGGCACTCCGAGCCGCTCCGCCAGGGCCTCCCGCAGCGGAAAGCCGTCCCACTCGGGGAAACCGGTCACCCGGTGCAGCACACCCCGGGCGTGGTCGAGCGGCCCGGGCAGCGCCACACCCACCCCGAGCAGGGAACCGGCATGGGCGAGGAGCGGCCCGGCGGGCAGCACCTCCGTCCCCCCTGCCGGTCCGGCTCCCGCTGCCCCTTGCGGCCCGGCTTCCGCCACCGCCGCCCGCCCGGCCCCCGCCACTCCTTCCGGCCCGGCTTCCGCCACCACCGCCCGCCCGGCCCCCGCCACTCCTTCCGGCCCGGCTTCCGCCACCACCGCCCGCCCGGCCCCCGCCACTCCTTCCGGCCCGGCTTCCGTCGCCACCCGTCCGGCCCCCGCCACCGCTACCCGCCCGGCCCCCGCCACCGTCGCCCGCACGGCCTCCGTCACCGCCGCCAGCACCGCCCGCGCCCCGGCCCCCAGGTCCAGCGCGGCCCGCCGCTCCCCCACCACCGTCCCGCGCAGATCCACGAGCACCACCCGGACCTCGTCCCGGTCCAGGTGGACCCCCACCGCGTGCCCCGCCTCGGGCACCAGCCGCAGCACCGTGCGCGGCTTGCCCCCGGTCGACGCGCGGCGCCCCGCCTCCGCCGCGAGCCCGTCCTCCCGCAGCCGGGCCGTGATCTTGCTGACCGCCTGCGGGGTGAGGCCGGTCCGCTCGGCGAGTTCGAGCCGGCTGATGCCGTCGGGCCCGGCCGTCCGCAGCAGGTCGAGCACCAGCGCCGCGTTGTGGCTGCGCAGGGCGAGCAGGTTGGCTCCGGCTCCGGTGTCGGCCAAGCCCGCCATACCGCCCACTCCACCCACTGCTCCGCCCACTGCGCCCGTCCGGTCGTCCGCCCTGTTCACGCCACCATTGTCCCCGGCGCTTGCACTTTGGCAACAGCGTTGCGAAAGTGGGTGGCATGACTGGCACACCCCTCGGCACGCCCGGCACACCGGGCTCGCCGCTCCGCGTCGGCCTCGTCGGCTACGGCCTCGCCGGCTCCGTCTTCCACGCCCCGCTGATCGCCGCCACCGAGGGCCTCGTCCTCGACACGGTGGTCACCTCGAACCCCGAACGGCAGCAGCAGGCCCGCGCCGAGTTCCCGGACGTGCGCCTCGCCGCCGGCCCGGACGAGCTGTTCGACCGGGCCGCCGAGCTGGACCTGGTCGTCGTGGCGTCCCCGAACAAGACGCACGTGCCGCTCGCGACCACCGCGCTCAAGGCCGGTCTGCCGGTCGTGGTCGACAAGCCCGTCGCGGGCACTGCGGCCGAGGCCCGCGAGCTCGCCGCCCTGGCCGAGGAGCGCAGCCTGCTCCTCTCCGTCTTCCAGAACCGCCGCTGGGACAACGACTTCCTCACCCTGCGCAAGCTGCTGGACGAGGGCGAGTTGGGCGACGTGTGGCGTTTCGAATCCCGCTTCGAGCGCTGGCGTCCGAAGCCGAAGGGCGGCTGGCGGGAGTCCGGCGACCCCGCAGAGATCGGAGGTCTGCTGTATGACCTCGGCAGTCATGTCGTCGACCAGGCGCTGGTCCTCTTCGGCCCGGCGACCGCCGTGTACGCGGAGTCGGACATCCGCCGCCCGGGCGCCGAGACGGACGACGACACGTTCATCGCGATCACGCACACCAGCGGCGTCCGCTCCCACCTCTACGTCTCCGCGACGACCGCCCAGCTCGGCCCCCGCTTCCGCGTGCTGGGTTCCGCCGCGGGCTACGTCAAGTACGGCCTCGACCCCCAGGAGGCGGCCCTGCGCGAGGGCCGGCGCCCCGGGCCCGGCTGGGGCGCGGAGCCCGAGTCGCTGTGGGGCCGCGTGGGCTCCGGCGAGTCACCGGTCACGGGAGGCGGCCGACCCGAACCCACCCTCCCGGGCGACTACCCCGCTTACTATGCGGCCGTGGCCAAGGCCCTGCTGGAAGGGGCCCCGAACCCGGTGACCGCGCTGGAGGCGGCCGCCGCCCTGGACGTACTGGAAGCCGCCCGTCGTTCGGCCCGCGAGAAGGTGACGGTGACCCTGTGACCCACAAGAGCAACCCCTCGCACAGCCAGGAGCTCACCCCGAAGTTCCACCCGGAGCTCACCCCGAGCCTGGAGGAGCTGGAGAAGGAGGAACGCCGCCTGGTGTTCCGCCGGTTCACCCACGACGACGCCTGGGCGCTCGGCTCGCTCCTCGTCGACATGGCCCGGGAGCGGCAGGCCCCGGTCGCGATCGACATCCACCGCGCCGGCCAGCAGCTCTTCCACGCGGCGCTGCCCGGCTCCACGCCCGACAACGACGCCTGGATCGCCCGCAAGCGCCGGGTGGTGGAGCGCTACGGCTCCGCCTCCTACCTGGTGGGCGCCCGCTTCCGCGCCAAGGGCACGACGTTCGAGGAGTCCTCGCGCCTCGACCCCGACACGTACGCGGCGCACGGCGGTTCCTTCCCGATCACCGTCGAGGGCGTCGGCGTGATCGGCGCGGTGACGGTGTCCGGGCTGCCGCAGCTCCAGGACCACCGGTTCGTGGTCGAGGCCCTGGAGCGGTTCCTGAACACCCCCTAGGCGGTGCCGGAATCATCGGCGGCCCCCTCCGGTTGGCACCTGCTGTACGCATGATCAAGCATGGCGCCCAACCGGAGGGATCCCAACCGATGACCACCGCTCTGAAGGAAACCGTCGGCCGCTACGGCATCTGGAGCGTAGGGCTGCGCTCGGAGGACCCGGACCGGCGCGGCGAACTCGCCGAGGCCGCCGCCGAACTGGAGGAACTCGGCTACGGCGCCGTCTGGCTGGGCGGCAACAGCTCCGCCGCCAACGCCGCCCCGCTGATCGAGGCGACCTCGAAGCTCACGTTCGGCACCAGCATCCAGAGCATCTGGCAGCACGAGCCGGACGCCGCCGCCACGGCCTTCGGGGAGCTGGAGTCGGCCCACCCCGGGCGTTTCGTGCTGGGCCTCGGGGTGAGCCACGCCAAGCGCGAGGAGCAGTACTCCCGCCCCTACTCGGCCCTCGTCGGCCACCTCGACGGCCTGGACGCCGCCGGAGTGCCGGCCGACCGCCGCCTGCTGGCCGCCCTGGGCCCGAAGTCGCTCCGGCTGGCCCGCGACCGGGCGGCGGGCTCGATCCCGTACCTGGTCACCCCGGAGCACACCGCGCACGCCCGCGAGATCCTGGGCGAGGCCCCGCTGCTCGCCCCGGAACTGGGCGTCATCCCGGAGACCGACCCGGTCCGTGCCCGCGCCCTGGCCCGCGAGTTCCTCGGGATCTACCTCCCGCTGCCGAACTACACCAACAACTTCCTCCGACACGGCTTCACCGAGGACGACCTGTCGGACGGCGGCAGCGACCGCCTGGTCGACGCCCTGTTCGCCTGGGGCGACGACGCGGCGATCCGCGCCAAGATCGACGCCTTCTTCGAGGCGGGGGCGGACCACCTCGCCCTCCAGGTCCTGGACGGCGAGCCGCGGGACTCCCTCCCGAGGAAGGCCTGGCGCGACCTGGCTTCGGTACTGGACTGACCTTCAGGGGCGCGGGGAACCGCGCGAACGACCACGACGCACCCGCAGTCGCGAACGATCCGCAGCTCCCCGCCCCTCAGGCGCTTTTGAACTCCTGCCGCTGCCGCCCGAGCCCCTCGATCTCCAGCTCCACGACGTCCCCGGCCCGAAGGAACGGCTTCGGCTCGGGCGCCCCCAGCGCCACCCCCGCCGGCGTGCCCGTGTTGATCACATCCCCGGGGTACAGCGTCATGAACTGACTGAGATACCGCACGACCTCCCCCACCGAGAAGATCTGCTCAGCCGTCGTCCCGTCCTGCTTCAACTCCCCGTTGACCCACAGCCGCAGCGACAGCCGCTGCGGATCCGGCACCTCGTCCGCCGTCACCAGCCACGGCCCCAGCGGGTTGAACGTCTCGCAGTTCTTCCCCTTGTCCCAGGTCCCGCCCCGCTCGATCTGGAACTCCCGCTCGGACACGTCGTGCGCCACCGCGTACCCGGCGACGTGCGCGAGCCCTTCCTCCGCGGACCCCAGGTACCTGGCGGTACGCCCGATGACGACGGCCAGCTCGACCTCCCAGTCGGTCTTGCGGGACGCGCGCGGCACGAGCACCGTGTCGTTCGGCCCGACCACCGTGTCCGGCGCCTTCATGAAGACGACCGGCTCGGCGGGCGGCTCGGCACCCGTCTCGCGCGCGTGGTCGTGGTAGTTCAGCCCGATGCAGACGATCTTGCCGATCCGCCCCAGCGGCGGCCCGATCCGCAGCCCGGTGGCGTCCAGTACGGGCAGCTCACCGGCGTCGGCGGCGGCCCGGACGCGGTCGAGCGCCGCGTCGTCCGCGAGCAGCGCCCCGTCGATGTCCGGCACGACGCCCGACAGGTCCCGCAGGGTCCCGTCGGCGTCGAGCAGTGCGGGCCGCTCGGCCCCGGCCGTACCGACTCGCAGCAGCTTCATGATCACTTCTCCCTCGATCGCGGGCGCCCGCCCGAGGCCTGCGACCCGGATGCGGCGGGGCAGCCATCGGAGGACTGGTCGATCCTCCAAGCTGGGAGTCCGCTCCGCAATACCCAGTTCACGTACTGGACCGTCACGTACCGGGCCGGCTACCGGTACAGCACAGCGCGCTCGACGACACTCCACGTCGTGCTGGTCACGACGTACAGCGCGGCGGCCAGCGGCACGACGGCCACGGTGACGAGCGTGAAGAAGGACATGAAGGGCATCACCCTGGTCACCGCTCCCAGCCCCGCCACCTGCTCACCACCGGCCGGGAGGGCCGGGCTCGCGGCCATCATGCGCTTGCTGAGGCGGTAGCTGAACGCGGCGACCCCGGCGACGACCACGAAGAGCCCGGCGTAGACGAGCCCCGGACCGCCGAGGAGACCGCCCTCCCCGAGCGCATCCGCCCACCGCCCGCCCAGCGGCGCGGCGAACAGCTCGTGGCCGAGCAGCACGTTGGCCCGGCCGCCGATCGTTTCGCTGGAGAACAGGTGGTAGAGCAGGAAGAACGCGGGCACCTGGAGCAGCCCGGGCAGGCAGCCGGCCAGCGGCGAGACCTTCTCCTCGGCGTGCAGTTCCAGTACGGCCCGCTGGAGCTTCTCGGGGTTCTTCCCGTGCTTCTTCCGCAGCTCGGCGATCTTCGGCTGGAGCGCGGTCCGGGCCTTCTGACCGCGCGCGGCGGCCCGGGACAGGGGGTGGACGAGGAGGCGTACGAGCGCGGTGAACAGGACGATCGCGGCGGCGGCCGCGGAGGCGCCGAACAGCGGCTGGAGGAGGTCGGCGAGTCGCTCGACCAGGGTGGCGAAGACGGACATGGGTGAGCCCTCCGGGGGTCTCGTCGTGCCGGGAATCGGACATGGCGGCATGACGACCCGCGCGGGGCCGGCTACGTGAACGTACCGGGACATACGGGATGCACCGGCATGTACCTGGATGCACCGGGACGTGCCGGGATGTGGCCCCTACGCGAAAGTCGCCCGGAGGGCGTGCCCGGGCGCCCGGGGCCGGGTGCGCCCCCGGGCGTCGGGATCGCGTTGCGGCAGGAAGGCCGTACGGAGGTCACGGTCGCGGATGGCCGTACGCACCCGGGTGCGCGGCACGGCGGGCGCGCAGCGCGAGCCGACGAGGGCACAGACCGTGAACGCGGCGGAGGCCGCGGCGGTAGCGGCGAGCGCGACGGTGGCGTAGAGGCTGCCGGTGTCCAGCAGCGCCACTTCCAGGACCAGGACGAGCAGCACGAGAGCGGGACGCAGACTCGCCAGACCGCGGACCATCGGCTCCCCCTCCTCCCGTACGCGCGTGCGCTCGACTACCCGTTCTCTTCGCTCTGTTCGTTATACAGGATCGCTCCGCAGGGCACGTCCGAGACTTCGTACACGGGTTTTAGAAAGGTTCGTCACAACTCTCGACAACACACCTGCCACACCCGATGCTTCTCGATGCCCGTCAACGGGCCAACCCGCGACGCCGGACCGGGGGGACCGGCGCCTGCCCCGAACTCCCCTACGGAGGAGCCGTGATACGACGCAGAACCCTGCTGACCGCAGCAGGCGGCACGTTCCTCGGCAGCGCCCTGGCGACAGGAACCGCGCACGCGGACGCCACGATCGCCGTCAACCCGTCGACGACCTACGGCACCTGGGAGGGCTGGGGCACCTCCCTCGCCTGGTGGGCCAACGTCTTCGGCGCCCGGGACGACTTCGCGGACCTCTTCTTCACCACCAAGTCGGTGACGTACAACGGCAGATCGCTCCCCGGCCTGGGCCTCAACATCGCCCGCTACAACCTGGGCGCGTGCAGCTGGAACAGCGTCGGCGGCGAGACCATGGTCGAGTCGCCGAACATCCCGGCCTTCAAGCAGATCGAGGGCTTCTGGCAGGACTGGAACAACGAGGACCCCGCCTCGTCGGCCTGGAAGTGGTCGGCGGACGCCAACCAGCGCGCGATGCTGGTGAAGGCGACGCAGCGGGGCGCGATCACCGAGCTGTTCGCCAACTCCCCCATGTGGTGGATGTGCAGCAACCACAACCCCTCGGGCGCCGCGAACGGCGGCAACAACCTCCAGACCTGGAACTACCGCCAGCACGCCTCCCACCTGGCGGCGACGGCCCTGTACGCCCGCAGCAACTGGGGCGTGAACTTCGCGACGGTCGACCCCTTCAACGAGCCGGCCTCCACCTGGTGGACCGCGACCGGCACCCAGGAGGGCTGCCACATGGACCCCGCGGTCCAGGCGGCCGTACTCCCGTACATGCGCAGCGAGTTGGACAAGCGAGGCCTGACCGGCATCCGGATCGCCGCCTCGGACGAGACGAACTACGACACGGCCCGCTCCACCTGGGCATCCTTCGACTCGTCCACCAAGTCCCTGGTCTCCCAGGTCAACGTGCACGGCTACCAGGGTTCGGGAGGCCGCCGCGACCTCCTCTACACGGACGTGGTGACGACGTCCCGCAAGAAGCTGTGGAACTCCGAGACGGGCGACAGCGACGGCACGGGCCTGACCATGGCGTCGAACCTCTGCTACGACTTCCGCTGGCTGCACCCCACGGCATGGTGCTACTGGCAGGTCATGGACCCGTCGACGGGCTGGGCGATGATCGCCTACGACGCGAACACCCTCCAGCCGACCACGGTCCAGACGAAGCACTACGTACTGGCCCAGTTCAGCCGCCACATCCGCCCCGGCATGACGATCCTGGCCACGGGAGTGAGCTACGCGGTGGCGGCGTACGAGGCGTCGTCCCGCCGCCTGGTGCTGGTGGCGGTGAACACCTCCACGTCCGCCCAGACCCTCACCTTCGACCTCTCCCGCTTCTCGACGGTGACGGGCGGCACGAACGGCGTGGTGCCCCGCTGGAACACGGTGACGACGGGCGGCGGCGACCTCTACACCCCCCGCTCGGACATCCGCCTCAACGGAAAATCGGTGAGCGTGCCCTTCGCCGCAAAATCGGTCCAAACACTCCAAATCGACGGAGTGACCCTGTAGGCCGACGGTACGGCGGCGGTTCGGGGCGAACTGTAGAGCCGGGATGGCGAGCATGGGGAACCAGCGCAGGCCGGCGGTCTGGCCTGCGCATCTCTCACGCTCGTCACCTCCCGGCAGTACGGTGTCCCCCATGCGCCCCGACACGCCTGCCGAAAACGTCGACCACACCGCCGAGGCGGCACGCCTGGAGCGGACCGCCGGCCTGTATCCCGAGGACGCCGAGGCCCTGCTGCTGCGCGCCGCGGCCCACCTCGAACTCGCCGGCGACCGCCCCACGGCCACGGCCCTCTACGACCGTCTGCTGTCCTCCACGGACGGCCTGGACAACCCCCACCTGGTACGGGCGCTCAAGGCGTCGAACCTCTGGGAGTACGGCCACGAGGCCGAGGCCAGGGCGATCATCGAGGGAGTCCGCGTGGCGTCCCCGCGGGACCCGGCCGCCTGGGTGATCGTCGCCGAGGCCCTGGAGTCCCACGACGAGCTGGAAGCGGCGCACGACACGTTCACGGAGGCCGTACGCCTCCTCCTGACCGACGTACCGCAACCCCCGCAGCCGACCCACCCCCTCCTCTTCGGCCGCCACAGGGTCCGCCGCATGCTGGGCAAGACCCACGACGAGTGGGACGCCCTGGCGGACACGGTCCACTCCCTCCCCATCACCCTGGACGAACTCCACGACCCCAAGCGCGTGTGGTCCCTGGGCTCGGAGAACCCGGCGGAACTGGAGGCGGAGATCCTCCGCCTCCGCGCGGAACTGGGCGCCTACCGGGAGGCCCTCTCCCGCCCCTTCCCGGTGGCGATCCTCCACTGGCCGGCGACGGAACTCTCGGAACTCCTGGAGGCCTATCCGACCCTGGCCTCGGAGTACCCCTCCCACGAGACCCACCTCGCGACCATAGAGTCCGCCCTCCGGGAACTGTCCTCCTCCGGCACCCCGAACCTCGGCATCGTCACCGGCACGGTCCCGTCCTACGAGGCCTTCGCAGCCTCGGAACTCTCGTCCCCGTCGGACGCGACGCTGCTCCCCCAGTACGCGACGACCCTGGCGGCCCGGGGCCGCGCGGTCCCTTGGCCACCACAGCAGGGGGCACCTTGCTGGTGCGGCTCAGGCCAGACCTACGGCGCCTGCCACGGACGCACGGCCTGACACAGGCACCGTAGCCGGGGCGGTGCCGACCCGGGCCGCCCCGACAGCCGCCCCCACGGAACTGCCACGACACGACCCCCGTCTTCCCGTACGACAGACGACTGACGTCGGCTCCGGGGGGAATGTCACGTGGACCAGCCCTGGCTCACGATCACACTCATCATGGCCGCCGCCATGACGGCCTTCGGCATCTGGAACCTACGCATAGCCCAACGCCAGCGCCGAGCCCTCGCCCGCCTCGGCGTCCGGGGCATCCGCACCAGGGGCGAGGTGGCCCGTGGCCCCCGTCGAGAGGGCCCCACCCTCCACCCGCCCCAGGTCCGCTACAAAGCCCCACCGGTCGACCTCCCCAACGCCCCGGCCGACCAGACGTACCGCCGCACCCCCCTCAATCACGAGCAGCACCCTCTCCACGCAGGAGTCCCGGTCGTCCTCCGCTACGACCCGAGGGACCCACGCCGGGTGGTGGTCGTACACCAGAAGGACGGAAGGCCGGCGAACGTGTCGTACTCAGCGGGGGCGCATCTGGCTTGGGGGGTCTCTTGCGTGCTGCTCGGGTTGGGGATGGGAGCAGGCGCGTTCTGGTGACGCCCGGGACGCCTCACCCCACCGGCGACCCGGGTCAAGGGTGGCCCGCAGGGCCATCGGCGCCAGCCGACGCGGAACGCAGCGCAGCGGAGTGAAGCGCCGTTGAGGCGGGGTGCGGAGGCACGACACTGGCCAGGAAGCGGGCGGCCCAGCAGCACCGCAGGTCCCCTTTCTAGACAACCCCTCGCGTGACAGTGATTGCTGTTAGAACAGATCCACATCGGCACGGGTGCCCGTGTACGAGAAGCACGAGGGATCAGGGGAGCAGTCGTGGCAGAACACGGGGGCGGATCGACGCCGATCGCAGGTGTCTACGAGAAGCTAATCACCCACGACCTGCACGACGAGTTGGAGCGATTCACGGCCGCAGGCTGGAAAGCAATCGACGCTGAAGTCACACCGGAGTCCGCTCCCCACGTGCTGGCACGCTACATCGCTGAAGCCGTCGGTCAGCGGCTGAGCGAGCTTCCGCCCGAAGACCGCGTGACGGCCGCGAACCGCATCCTCGCGGCCCTTTCCGCAAGTGCACCCAACCCGAGCGAAGCCAAAGCTGCCAGCACAAAGACAATCGTCGAGGGTCCTCGGCAGCTGCTGGCACTCGCTCAGCAAGAGGCTCCAGGCGTCTACGCCCTTCGCCCTCTGACTCCCCTGTCCGAGACATCGCTCATCACAAACTCCCCCGAGGACCTGAGTCTCGGCTCCGAGCTGCGAGCAGAGCTCGCTACGGCAGACCGCATCGACCTGCTCTGCGCGTTCGTGAAGTGGTACGGCATTCGCGTCCTGGAAGACTCGTTGCGCGCCGCGAAGGAGCGAGGCGTGCCGATCCGTGTCATCACGACCACCTACATCGGCGCCACCGACCGCCACGCACTCGACCGCCTCATCCGTGACTTCGGCGCTACCGTCAAGGTCAACTACGAGATTCGATCCACTCGACTACACGCCAAGGCTTGGCTTTTCCGACGAGACACAGGCTTTGACACCGCATACGTCGGCAGCTCGAACCTCTCAAAAGCTGCACTCCTCGACGGCTTGGAGTGGAACGTCCGCCTGTCCTCCGTCGCCACACCGGCAGTACTCAACAAGTTCGAGGCGACCTTCGACGCGTACTGGAACGACTCCGCGTTCGAGACGTACGACCCGGATCACCACGCCGACCGCCTCGACCAAGCCCTAACCCAGGCAAGCGGCACCACCTCTACCACCGACTTGAAGATCAACCTATCTGGGCTGGAGGTACGCCCCTTCCCCTATCAGCAGGACATGCTGGAACGCCTACGAGTAGAGCGCGAGCTCCGCGGACGCAACCGCAACCTGCTGGTCGCAGCCACCGGTACGGGCAAGACCGTCATGGCCGCCCTGGACTACCGAAGCCTTTCCAAGCGCTTCAGTAACCGCCGACCAAAGCTGCTGTTCGTCGCCCACCGCAAGGAGATCCTCAAGCAGTCTCTGCGTACGTACCGAGAGGTGCTGGATGACGCCTCATTCGGCGAGTTGCTCTACAGCGGTGAGGACCCGCAAGCCTGGGACCACGTCTTTGCCAGCGTCCAGTCCCTGAATGTCCAGCGGCTTGAAGAGCTGGCTCCCGACCACTTCGACATCATCGTGATCGACGAGTTCCATCACGCCACCGCCGGTACGTATCGCCGCGTCATCGACCACTTCAAGCCCAAGGAACTACTCGGCCTGACCGCGACCCCCGAGCGGATGGATGGGCTCAACGTGCAGGATGAGTTCTTCGAGGGCCGCATCGCCGCCGAGATGCGACTCTGGGAGGCACTGGAGAACGACCTGCTCTGTCCCTTCCATTACTTCGGCATCCCCGATGGCACAGACCTGACGAACCTCACGTGGCAGAGGGGTACCTACGCGGACCAGGAGCTCGGCAACCTCTACACGGGCAACCAGGCGCGTGCCCGCATCGTCGTTAAGCAGATCCGAGACAAGGTATCCCAGCCAGGAGCCATGCGGGCCCTGGGCTTCTGCGTGGACAAGAAGCACGCACGCTTCATGGCCGACTTCTTCCAAAAGGCCGGCTTCCAGGCAACGGCACTCACCAGCGACTCGCCTGCCGCAGTACGAGCTCAAGCGCTCGCCGACCTGCGAGAGGGGAAGTTGCAAGTCATCTTCTCCGTGGACCTGTTCAACGAAGGCCTCGACATCCCCGATGTCGATACACTCCTGCTGCTGCGCCCCACCAACAGCGCCACGGTCTTCCTCCAGCAACTGGGCCGTGGACTACGGCGTACTGAAACGAAGCCCGTGCTCACAGTCCTCGACTTCATCGGACAGCACCGGGCGGAGTTCCGCTTCGAAGAGCAGTTCCGAGCTCTGACGAACCTCTCCAGGAACCGGCTCGTCGATCACATCGAGCACGATTTTCCGCTCCTGCCGTCCGGATGCCAGATCATCCTGGAGGGCAAGGCCAAGGACCTGGTGCTGGGCAACATCCGCACCCAGCTCAGCGCTACCGTCAAGACGTTGGTCAACGAAGTCAAGGCCTATGACACGCCGCAACTCGCGGACTACCTGCGGGAGAGCCGCAGGGAGATCAAGGAGCTGTACAAGAGCGACAACTCCTGGACTTCTGTCCTACGCCGAGCCGGGCTGATCAAAGCGGCTGCTCCGGCTGGTGAGTCGGCGCTCCTCAAACGTGTCCATGCCTTCCTGCACGTCGATGACCCTGACCGCGCCAATGCGTACCTCCGCCTCCTGGCCGACGACGTACCCGCCTATGAGGAGCTGGACCCCACGGACCAGGTGTACGCCCGGATGCTCTTCTTCAACCTGTGGGACAACGCGGGCGGTTTCACCAGCTTCCAGCAAGGCCTCGACGCACTCCGCAATCAACCAAACGTCCGCGATGAGCTCCGCCAGGTCCTGTCTTACGTCATCGAGCAGGCGGACCACTTCCCCATCCCTCTGTCAGGCCCCCACAACCAGGTCCCGCTACAGGTCCACTGCTCCTATAACCGCTCTGAGATCCTGGCGGCCCTCGGGGTAGCACGCTTCGGCGGCCAGATGCCCAGGTCCTTCGCACAGGGCGTCCAGTGGGTCGAGGACCTCCAGACAGACGCTCTCCTGATCACCTTGGAGAAGAACGAGAAGGACTTCTCCCCCACTGTGCGATACAGGGACTACGCCCTGAGTCCGACGCTCTTCCACTGGGAGTCCCAGAACTCCACGGCCGAAAGCTCCCCGACAGGGCTGCGCTACCAGCACCACGCCAAGCGGGGCAGCCATGTCCTGCTCTTCATGCGTCGGTACAAGAACACCGACATCGGTAAGTCTCAGCCCTGGATGCTTCTCGGGCCTGCCACCTACGAAGGCCACACAGGCAGCAAGCCGATGGCGATCACGTGGCGCCTGGAGCACGCGTTGCCCGCCGACATCTGGTCGTATGCAGCCATCAACGCAAGCTAGTTGACCGCGTTCGATGTCAGAGCGATCAGCTAACGTCGGAGCATGGACTTAGCTTCGATCAAGCCCGGTCTGATGACCACGCGTGCTGAGATGAAGGAGCTGTTCGGCGGAGGAACACAGGGAGGGATCATTCCCTCCAACACCACCCCAAACATCCTCATCTACGTGGATCACGACAGTGGCAAGAAGTACGGCTATGAGGACGGCTGGCTAGAGGAAGAGGACGAGCGCGGGCCGGTGTTCGAGTACACCGGTCAGGGCACTCGTGGAGAGCAAACGTTTCTGGGACTGAACGGCTCCCGCAACGCTGCCGTCCTGTGCCACGCGGACACGGGAAGGTCTCTCCGTGTCTTCATGGCGGCAGGCAAGGTGCCCGGCTCAAAATCAGCCGCCAAGCGGCAGCGTTACATTGGCGAGTTTGAGTTGGACTCGCAGCAGCCGTATACCGTGCGCGAGACGAATGACGAGGAGGGGGAGCGGCGTCGCATCATCGTCTTCCGCCTCCGGCCCAAGGGAGACTATGAGCGCCTCACCCAGGATGTCATCTCGCGCGCGGGAGAAACCGATAGTCAAAAGGTTTCCGCCACGGTAGTCACATGCAAAATGGTAGAGCCGAAGAGGAAACGAGCGTCAGAGAGCAGGCGGGCTGCGCAGCCGAGCCTCATAGCCGACCTCCGCCAATCTGCGTTGCGAGAGCAGTACCTCGACCATCTCACCCAGCGTGGGCATGAAGTTTGTGCTTACCAAATAAAGATCTCAGGTACGACCAAGACGCTCAAGACTGATCTATACGACGCCACCACGCATGAACTGTATGCGATTAGGGGCGCCAGTAGTCGCGATGAGCTACATATAGCTATTGGTCAACTGAAGGATTTCGTGCGACACATTAAGCCGCGCGACCCCAAGCTGACCGTGCTGCTCCCGGAGAAGCCCCAGGGTGACTTACTAAATCTTCTCCATACAGAGGGAATCGACCTCGTCTACCAGGATGCGCATGGCTACACGAGATTTTCAGCCAAGTAGGAGCACCCGGCACACATCCTTGGAGCACCCATGCCAGAGTCAGATGAGCATGTCTTCCTGTCAAAAGCGGCCCTCCACATCATGGAGAGCGCTTCAAAATCCAGGCTATTTGGCTACACAGAGGGCCAGCGAAAGCGCTTTGACTTCTCCTGTGACCTGAAGAAGGACTGGTCAAAAGTGATCTCTGGGCAAACGCTCTGGGGGCATGGTGGAGATGGAATCGACAAGGACCTCAGAACCCTTCTCCACGATGAGGACATCGCGGCGGCTGTATACATTGCCCGGCACGAGAGTCGCAATCGTTCTCGCCTCGCCGAGGTTACCCAGGACTACCTCCGGACCATGCCCAAAAGCTTGTCCCGCCTGCGGGTCTTCTGGGTGCCGGCGGACTTCGATGCAGACGACGAAAAGTCCCGTAGAACCGTCCACAACCTCTTGAAAGAGGAGATCACCAAGGACCTCCTCCTCCAAGTAGCCTTAGGGGGCCTCACCTCCGCGGATGTGACCCGTTTCGCATCCTCAAGGCGCCCCGGCCTTCCGCTCGAGATCTTGTCGCAGGTCAAGAGGGCTGGTTATCGAAGCCATCGACACACAGCCAAGGCGCTGGACGTCAATCTAAACGCTCTCCAATTCGAAACGGAGCGGCTCTTCATCATAGGATTCTTGAAGAGCGACAGCCCGCAAGGGGGCATATACAGCGTGACGGACAGCGGAAATGCGATGCTCGACATCTGTTCACGCCTACGCGACTACCTCCACGGCAGCCTCGGCGACGGAAACACGAACGAGGATTTCGAGCACATATGCAAACTGCTAGGCATCGACTACCCCTCAATATCCATCACGGAGCCCCTACTGATCGGCGATGATAAGCGCAACATAGAGGACCCCACAGCACTGCTTTTGCAGCACGTGGCCCAAGCGGACGCAGACGGCGCCGTCGAGTGGCCCGAGCCCTACTTCAACCTCCCCTCGGCCTCCGAAATCTCCACTGCGTCGTGAGCTTGAGCCCAACCGATGCGCGTCGACCCTTGGACAGTCTTCTCACATGATTCGCGCAGTGGTCTTCGACGTCGGCGAGTGCCTCGTGGACGAGACCCGCAAGTACGGCACTTGGGCCGACTGGCTGGGTGTGCCGCGGCATACCTTCCATGCAATGTTCGGGGCCGTGATCGCCCAGGGCCGCGACTACCGGGAGACGTTCCAGGAGTTCCGGCCCGGCTTCGATCTCTACAAGGAGCGGGAGAAGCGAGCTGCTGCCGGGCAGCCCGAGAGCTTTGAGGAAGAGGATCTGTACGAGGATGTCCGTCCGACGCTAAGGCAGCTCCGGGCCGACGGGCTGTGGCTCGGTATCGCCGGCAATCAGACTGTACGCGCCGGGGGATCTTGCGGACGCTGGTCTCCGACGACGTCGACTTGATCGGTACGTCCGACGACTGGGGCGCCAGCAAGCCCGACCCCGAGTCCTTCAAACGGGTGGCCGACGCCGTGCCCCTCGTCGGCGAGATCCTCTACGTCGGTGACCGCTGCGACATCAGCCCTGCCAGGCAGGCGGGTTTGCACACAGCGCTTGTACATCGCGGGCCTTGGGCCACCATGCAGTGGAACACCGCCGAGGCCTTGGAACTGCCGACCTCCGCATCGAAGGGCTGCACGAACTCAGCGGCCGACTACGCGAGTTCCACACCTCAGCGCGCTGAGTATCGTATGCGGTCTCAGCCCGATGACTCCTCACGCCCCTTCACACGGAGCGGCGCACTCGGCCTCGAAACGCATCTGTGCTCGGTCGATCGTGTCGTCCGCGTCGCGGCCGTGGGCTCGGAGCCAGTGGAGGAAGTCGGTGATCGCCGCGATCACCGTCTCCTCCGCCACGACCGAGGTCAACCTACCCACGCCCGTTCTGCACGGCAACGGCGTAGCAGCGGCGTAGAGACTGAGCAGGGCTTCGGCCCGCATCACGCTGGGTGCTTCCACGTGGCCGTTGGGTGCGGTGAGTTTTGTGGCCAGCTCGCACCACGTGACCTTACGGTCCGGACGTAGCAGCACACCCCAGCGATCGGCAACGGCGTCCACGAGCGCCATGCCCCTCCCCTCCAGGGATTCGGTGCTCGGATCGCGGAGGACGGGCAGCGCACGTGTGTCGGGGTCATGCACCTCGATGCGCAGGTGCGTGCCTCGCATGGAGACAGCCAGCGTCGCGGGAGTGCCGTGTCCAACATGCGTGATGACGTTGGACACCAGTTCGCTGACGCACAGTTGGGCCTCGTCTGTGATGTCGAGCATCCCCCAAAGGCCTAGGTGCAGTCGCATGGTCCGGCGCAGTGCGGCCACCTCCACGGGTTCAGCCGTGAAGGCAAGCTCCCACGGCTTGCGCGACATGCATGCTTCCTGGCTCACGCGGACCCCTCTCGTCGCGGTCGACACCGCACGGGAAGCGCAGCGTCACGAACGATCACTTTGAGTTGTGCTGTCGACCACTGTGCTGGCAGCGCATCCCGTCGTGCAATGTGCACGGCGGGATTCCCACTTCCGTGTGATTGGCAAGCACAACACTTGGCGCGAGACTGAACGCCCGCTACCGGAAAGAGGGTTGGGATGGCCGGTTCACCAACGGCACGCCGTCGGCGCCTCTCGATCGAGCTGAAGAAGCTCCGCGAGACGAGCACACTCACCTGCGCCCAGGTCGGTGCGGCCCTGGACTGGAGCGGCTCCAAGGTCAACCGGATGGAGACGGGCAGTGGGCGTATCCAGCCGTCGGACATCGATGCCCTGTGCCGCTTCTACGGCACGAGCGACGAGCTGCGCGAGTTCCTCAAGTCGCTGGCCCGGCAGGCGAAAGTGCGCGGTTGGTGGCAGGTCCACGGCGCCGGCGTCCCCGAGTGGTTCAACATCTACATCGGCCTCGAACAGGATGCTTCGACCTTCCGCCAGTACCAGTGCGAGGTCGTACCCGGCCTCATGCAGACCGAGGTGTACGCGTCCGAGCTCCACAAGTCCGGTGCGCACATGTCGGCCGAGGACATCACCAAGGCGGTGCAGGTGCGCATGGAACGCCAGGCCATGCTGAGGCGGCCGGATGCGCCCGACGCCTGGTTCATCGTTAACGAGGGTGCCCTGCGCCACGTCATCGGGGATCACACTCTGATGCGAGAGCAGATGGAACGTGTCCGGGAGACGGCCGATCTGCCGACCGTGACCTTGCAGGTCCTTCCATTCGACTCAGGGACCTATCCGGCCACCGGTTCGTTCACCATGCTGGGTTTCCCGGCCCCGGAGGATCCGGACCTCGTGTATCGAGACGGCATCACCGATGCCATGTACTTGGAGGGCGAGCATCATGTCCGTGAGTACACGAGGGCGTTCGACGGCCTCCGGGCCGCGGCCTTGAGTCCTCAACGCTCGGCCCTGTTGATCGAGTCGATCTTGAAGGATTACGCAAGATGACAATAGAAGCTTCCGGCGGAAGCGGCCGTCCGGTGTGGTTCACGTCGTCCTACAGCAACGGTGCCGGGGGCGAGTGCGTCGAGTGTGCCTTCGCTGGAGGCGGTGCGCTCGTCCGCGACTCAAAGGGTGCGGAGGCGGGTGTGATCGTGGTGGGAAGCGATGCTTGGCGCTTCTTCGTCCAGACCGTGAAGGTCGGCGGGGTGGCGCGCTAACGGGTGCGTCCCGCCACGCTGCTGCTAGCAACGCACACGGCGCTCCCGCCCCTGGCTGTTTCACCGAGCTGGCGGTCATCACCCGGCTACGGCGGACTGTTCCACCACCTCAAGCCGGGCTGTAACCGTCAGGTTGGCTGTGAGGTGCTCACGACCTCCCGAGTTTTCCGAGTTGACGGTTCCGGGGCGGTTGGGGTGGGGTGTAGGGCCGTCGCCGGGTAGACGGTGAGTGGTGGGGGGCGGTTGGGGCCCGGCCTTCGTGCCTGGCGTCAGGTCAGTGAGAACTTGGCGACGTATTCGTCGAAGGGCTCGATGCCGACCTCCGCGCGGAGTTCGTCCATGCGCTCGGGTTCCTCGCAGGGCCACGGCACCGGTGATCCGTCCTTCACGCCGGCGATCTGTGTGCCGTAGAGCTGTTTGCGGCCCTCGTTGACCCGCGTGCGGTCGCGGAGGAAGGCCAGCTCGCGGGGGCTGGCCGAACCTGCCGTCACCGCCTGCTGCATGAGGTGGAGGGCGCGGCGCTGGACGTCTAGCTGTCGGTCGGCGTGCTGGGCGATCAGCCAAGCCGCGCGGGCGGCCTCCTCGCCGACCAGGTCCGCCGTGGGCCAGCCGTACTCGTTCATGATCTCGCTCAGCCGGTCACCGTGCCGTGCGGTCAGCCGGCGCCATGCCAGTTGCTCGGCGGGGTCATCGCTGTTCGCGTGGACCGAGGACTGGTGATCGGCCGCAGCCATGGCCTTGAGCTCCTCCGCCAGCGCGGCTATGTCGTGCGCCACTCTCAACTCCCTTATGTCCTAGGCGTCGTCGCCAAGGTGTTACACCGATATCAACAACGCGGCCACGGTGACGACTTCCTGGCAGGCCTTGGCGGTCTTGTCGTAGCGAGGGGCGAGCGACCACAGACCTACGCCGTTGGTGCCAGTCTCGCCTGAGCCGGTAGTCCGATTCGCCGAGCCCTCACGACGGTTAGCGTCACACCATGCGTATAGGACTACTTGGCACCGGAAACGTCGCCCGAGCACTGGCCCACGGCTGGAGCGCCGCAGGACACGACGTGCTCCTCGGTTCACGCCGTCCCAAAGAGCGGACAGACTTAGGTCTCCCCGTGGCGGGCCTGAGCGAGACGGCCGTCCACGCAGAGGTACTGGTCAACGCCACCCCGGGAACCGTCTCCGTGGACTTACTGCGCTCCATCGGAGCACCAGCGCTGGCCGACACCCTGCTGATCGATGTCGGGGTCGGTCTCTCCGACGACTTCACAGAGCTCTCGCACCCCAACAGCAGTCTTGCCGAACAGATCCAGGAAGCCTTCCCCCTGACCCCCGTCGTCAAGACGCTGTGCACCATGGACTCCACCGTGATGATCGCCCCAGACAGTCTGGACGGCCCCAGCACCGTCTTTCTCTCCGGGGACGACGCCGAAGCCAAACGGACCACAGCCCAGCTGCTCACCGACCTCGGCTGGCCCCCGTCGTCCCAGCTGGACATCGGCGGCATCACCACCGCACGCGGCCAGGAGCACTTCGCCCTGCTCTTCATGGGCATCGCCAACGGTCTGGGATCACACACGTTCAACATCAACGTGGTCACCCGTCCCTCCGCCTAAAACAAGACAGTTCATGAGGGGGGCCGCCTGGTTACCAGCGCTGTAGCCTCCCCGCGTGAGCTGGGAACAGATCATCGAAGCGGCTTCATCCCCGTGTGTGCATGGCTCTCGGTCTGGGCCTTTGTGGAGGCGTGGAACAACTTCTGCCTCTACACCCGCGGGCAGTGGATAGAGGCGCAGATCATCGCCGTCCGTGAGGACACGGACGGCGACGGCGCCCCCCGCTTCTACCCCGAAGTCGCCTTCACTCCTCCGGACAGCGAGGAGGTGAGGGTCAAATCCAAGGTCGGCCGGCTCATCCGATCTACCGTTCGCAGCGGATACGCGTCCGGTACGACCAGCCAAGCCCCGGCGAGCCCGTCTGGAGGGCTACGGCGGGCCTGGTCTGTTCGCCTGCCTATGGGCCTGAGACTTTGACGACAGGGCCTAAGTGCGTTGTGCCATGGATCTACCCCCGGAGCCAGAGCGTCCTGACGTCAGTCCTCCACCCGGTCCAGTTCTCCCCGTTCGACGCAGAACTCGTTGCCCTCGGGGTCGGCCATGACGACCCAGCCCCTGCCGTTCGGGAGGGTGCGGTCCGTCAGGACGCGGGCGCCGAGGCCTGTGGCGCGTTCGACCTCCTCGGAGCGGGTGCGGCCTGTGGGGCCCAGGTCGAAGTGGATGCGGTTCTTGGTTGCCTTGCCTTCCTCGACTCGTACGAAGAGGAGGCCGGGGGCGCCGTTCGGCAACTCGATCAGTACCTCGGAGTCGCCGGGCTTGTCCTCGTCGGAGATCGGGTGGCCGAGCAACTCGGACCAGAAACGGGCCAGTTCGTAGGGCTCTCCGGTGCAGTCGAAGGTGATGTGGCGGATGGTGGGGTTCAACGGTCGTCTCCCTCAGGTGGGTTGATGCGCGGCCGTGCGCTCCGCAGGATGGGCGGGGAGACGGGGCCCTGTCGAACTATTTGCCGCCGTCGGGAAGGTTTCCGTTGCCGCCCAGGTTGGCGACGATCCGGCGCAGGACGTTGATCGTCACTACGAAGTCGGCGGGCGCGATGCCCTGGTGGGTTCGGTCGTGGACGCGGAGGTTGCGTTCCCGGGCGCGGAGGCGGCCGGCCTCGCCCTCCTCGGTCAGGGTCATGGCGCCCGTCGCGTCCTCGGTGAGCCAGCCTCGGGCGATCAGGTCGTCGTAGACCTGGTCGAAGTCGGTGTTCAGGTCGTCGTAGGGGGTCAGGCGGTCGGTCAGGGTCGCTCGGGGCCATGAGCCGGGGGCGCCTGAGGCATGGTTCAGGGTCCACCAGTGGGGCTGGGTGAGGCCCTCCACCGCCAGTTGGGCGCGGAGGGCTCCCACGACCAGGCGGTAGGCCTGGCCCGTCCAGGCGCCGATCGGCTGGGCGGCCAGTTCGTCGTGGGTGTACTCCTTGAGGTCCTTCGTGTGCGTGCTCACGCGATCCCCTCCCGTGGTTGCCTGGTCGCGATCAACGTAGGAGCTCGACTTTGGTTGAGGTCAAGGGTCAGGCGATGAAGGCCCTGATCGCTTCGTAGAGGCGGTCCGGCTGGTCGAGGTGGACGTCGTGGGCCGCGTGGGGGATGCGGACCACCTTGGTGTCCGGGCGGTGGGTGAGCATCGTGGCCGGTTCGTCGGGGCGCATCGTGCCGTGTTCGCCCTGGATGAGGAGGGTGGGACAGGTGATGCGGGACCATTCGGGCCAGTAGGCGGTGGTGGCCAGTTCGGCGACCGTGTCGATGATCGTGGGGCGGTCCCACCTCGGGTACCAGCCGTCTTCTCGTTTCTCCAGGCCTCTCGCCCAGGCCTCGTGGCCCAGGAAGGCCGCCGCCTCGTCGAGGGACGTGAAGGGGGTCGGCCAGCTGTCCAGCCAGGCCGCGATCTGGGCGGGGAGATCCGGGGCCGGGCCGGCCGGGCCCGCTTCGACCAGGATCAGGGACCGCACCAGGTGGGGGTGGGCGGCGGCCAGCAGCAGGGCCGTGTGGCCGCCCAGGGACTGGCCCAGCAGGGTCACGGGGGCCAGGTCCAGTTCCTCGATCAGGGTTACGGCGTCCTCGACATGGGCCGCGCGGGTCGTGGACGCCGGGATGCGGGTGCTGGCGCCGTGGCCCCTGGCGTCGTACGTCACCACGCGGTGGCCGTCGGCCGACAGCCGCGCGGCGAGGGTGTCCCACTCGCCCTGGTGGCCCGCCAGGCCGTGCAGGAGGAGGAACGTGGCCGCGGGTTCCCCTGCGGGGTGGTGGTCCGTGTGGGCGAGGTGCGTGCCGTCGGGGGTGGTGAGAGTTGCGGTTGCGGACCTCGTGCGGGTCAAGTGGCGGCTCCTGGCGGTGACTCCCGGTGTGGCCGACGGCCACCGCCCGCCTCGGCGGTGACCGTCGTACGCGGTTCAGGAGCCTACGATGCCGGGCTCAGGTCCGCTCGGCCGAACAGGAGGGCGTAGCCGGCCGGGAGCTGGGCCAGGATGCGGGTCACCAGGTCGTCGCCGACCAGGGGCGGCAGCACGCTCAGGACCGAGCTGACGTCCCAGCGGGCCGTGGCGGGGGTCGCTCCCTCGATACGGGCCGCGACGGAGTCGACGAACTCGGCGGCGGTCAGCCGGCGCGTGGCCGGGATCTGGGAGGCGACCACCCTGGCGGCCTCCTCGGGCAGGGCGCGGGCGAGGTCGACCCGTTCGTCGCCGATCACATGACCGCCGAGGGCGGACAGGACGATACGGGTGACCCGCTCCGCCTCCGACCTGGTGGGGTACTGGCCCGAATCCCGCACCGCTTCGATCAGCCGGGTCCAGGCGTCGTCGCCTCGGGCGCGGTGGTGGCGCGGCGGGGTGGGGATCAGGGTCTTCGGGGTCGTGAGAGCAGTCGTCACACTGGGCACCGTCGTCACGCTCATGTGTGGGTCTTCCTCCGGATCCGGTCCTGCGTCACGCCGCCGGGCTCGCACTCCGGCGGCGGGGTGAGGGTTGGGGGCGGGGCTGTCCCGCGGGTGGGACGTCCTCGGGACAGCCCCCGTGGGTGCGTGGGTACGCGAGTGCCGTGCCGTCAGCCGCTGAGCTGCTTGGGCCTGTCGCCGCCCGTGATCTGGATGCGGCGCGGCTTGGCCTGCTCGGCCACCGGGATGCGCAGGGTCAGGACGCCGGCCTCGTACGAGGCGTCGATGCGGTCCGTGTCCAGCGTCTCGCCGAGGAAGAGCTGGCGGGTGAAGGTGCCGGTGGGCCGTTCGGCGACGAGCAGCTCCGCCTCCTCGGGGGCGGGGGACCTGCGTTCGGCTCGGACGTTGAGGACGTTGCGTTCGACGTCCAGCTCGATCGTCTCGGGGTCGATGCCGGGGAGGTCGAAGTGGACGAAGAACTCGTCCCCGGAGCGGTAGGCATCCATCGCCATCGCCGACGGGCGGGTGGCGGGGCCGAGGACCTGCTGGGTGAGCCGGTCGAGTTCACGGAAGGGGTCCGTGCGCATGAGCATCACTGGTCACTCCTCTCTTCAGGCTCTGCCTGTGCGATGCCCTTACGTTCTGCGTCTTCTTATATAACTCGGAGGAGGAAACTTGACAAGCCTCGACTCATATCGGAGAGGTGATCTTGTGGTGCCCCGGCGCCGGCGTCTGTCACCTGGGGCGTTAGCCTCAAGGCCGCACGAGCGGGCATGCGAGGCACAGGAGGCAGGTATGGCGAAGGTTCCCAGTGCGGTGATCGCCGCGAGCGGGCTCGTGGGCGGGTACGGCGTGGCCCGCTGGACCAGGCAGCGGCCGCTCGGCGGGGCCGTGCTCGCCGTCGCCGGGGCCGCGGCCGCGCGGCAGTGGCGGCAGCAGGCCGGCGGGGTGGCCGCGGGGGCGTTGTCGGCCGCGTACGTCGCCGCCTTCGCGGGGTCTCATCCGCTGGCCAAGAAGGTGGGTGCCTGGCCCGCGGTGTTCGGGGTGGCGGGGGCCGTGGCCGTGGCGTCCTGGGTGGTGGCCGACCGGCGCGGTTGATCGCCGGTCGGCGCGACGAGTCGAGCGCACAGCGAAGAACCCCGGCCCTGAAACCCAGGGCCGGGGTTCTTGTCTGGAGCGCCGGGCAGGCCTTGCACCTGCATTTCCCCGCAGGAAGCGGGGCGTCTTTCCTTGGACCACCAACGCATCGTCCGTCTACCGGAGTTCGGCGACCGGACGCAGATCAACTATAGCGCAGTTCTTGTTATCGCCTCCGCCGTCCGGCCGTCTCCTCACCGTCCCCCGCAGGAACGCGACTTACGACGTCGAGGTACGACGACGTGACACGACAGATCAGCCGCCGGAGCATGTTGAGGGCCGCGGGCGCGGCAGCCGGAGCCGCCGGCATCGGCGTCGGCGTCGGTACGACCGCGCTCGCGAGTCCGGCCTCCGCCGCCGGCTGCGCCTTCGCTGCACCCACCCTCCCCCAAGCTCTCGACTTCGCTCGAGCAGGGGGACCCTCATCGCCCCAGCGGCACGACTGCCCGCAGCTCAGTCGGCCACGCAGCCAGCTACGCCCCCTACGCCGTCGCCTTCCTGCCTTGTCCCGTCGTGTCCCCCGCTGCCGTGAGGGGCTTGGCGATGTCCTCCAGGGAGCGCCGTTCGGCGCGTACCGCGAGGAGCGCCGCCGCCAGGCCCGCCAGGCACATCAGTGCCGCGCCGATCTGGAAGGCGAGGACCGTGTCGCCGACCTTGCCCGTGCCGGTGAGGTCGGCGAAGAGGAGCGGGCCGCTGATGCCGCCGGCTGCCGTGCCGATGGCGTAGAAGAAGGCGATGGACATGGCGCGGGTCTCCATCGGGAAGACCTCGGAGACCGTCAGGTAGGCGCTGGACGCGCCCGCCGAGGCGAAGAACAGCACCGCGCACCAGCAGGCCGTCAGCGTGCTCGCGCTGAGTGAGCCCTGGTCGAAGAGCCAGGCCGTGCCGAAGAGGAGCAGGCCGGACAGCAGGTACGTGCCGGAGATCATCACCCGGCGGCCCACCGTGTCGAAGAGCTTGCCGAGGAGCAGCGGGCCGCAGAAGTTGCCGAGTGCGATGACGGCGAAGTAGTAGCCGGTGCTGCCGCTCGGGACGTCGAAGAACGTCGTCAGGATCGCGCCGAAGCCGAAGGTGATGGCGTTGTAGAGGAAGGCCTGGCCGATGAAGAGGGAGAAGCCGAGGACGGCGCGGCGGCGGTAGTCGGAGAAGACCGTGCGGCCGATCTCCAGGAAGGAGACGCTGCGGCGCTGGTGGATGGTGATCTCGCCCTCCGCGCGGGGCAGCGGTTCGCCGTGCTCCTGGGTGATCCTCCGCTCGATCGAGGAGACGATGCGTTCCGCTTCGTCGTCACGGCCGTGGATCAGGAGCCAGCGGGGGCTCTCCGGGACGTGCCGGCGGACCAGGAGGATCACCAGGGCCAGGACCGCGCCGAGCGCGAAGGTGAGGCGCCAGCCGACGTTGGCCGCGAAGATGTCCGTGTCCAGCGCGATGATCGAGAGCAGGGAGCCGAAGACCGCGCCCAGCCAGAAGCTGCCGTTGATCATCAGGTCGACGCGGCCGCGGTACTCCTTGGGGATCAGTTCGTCGATCGCGGAGTTGATGGCCGCGTACTCGCCGCCGATGCCGAAGCCGGTGAGGAAGCGGAAGAGGAAGAACCACCAGGTGTCGAAGGCGATCGCGGTGAGGGCGGTGGCGCCGAGGTAGACCGCCAGGGTGATCATGAAGAGTTTTTTACGGCCCCACTTGTCGGTGAGCCGGCCCCAGAAGAGCGCGCCGGAGCAGGCTCCCGCCACGTACAGGGCGGCCGCCAGGCCGGTGACCTCGCCGGAGGTGATGGGCAGGCCGCTGCCGGGCTCCGACAGGCGGCTGGCGATGTTGCCCACGACGGTGACTTCGAGACCGTCGAGGATCCACACCGTGCCGAGGCCGATGACGATCGTCCAGTGCCAGCGCGACCAGGGGAGGCGGTCGAGGCGGGCGGGGATGTCGGTGGTGACGGTTCGGCCGGTCCCGGCCTGCGCGGTGGTCATGGGCTCCCTCCTCATCGAGAAGAACCCGGTTCGAGTGCCCTGAGCGGAAGTGCTTACGCCCTGACACCTCGCCGTGCCCGCGCGTCACGTCCCCGCGGCTCACGCCCCCAGCGCGTGCGACACCGTGTAGATCAGCAGGCCGGCGAGCGAGCCGACCACCGTGCCGTTGATCCGGATGAACTGGAGGTCGCGGCCGATGTTCGCCTCGATCTTCCTCGTGGTGTGCTCGGCGTCCCAGCTCGCCACCGTGTCCGTGATCAGGGAGGTGATCTCCTTGCGGTAGGTGGTGACGACGTAGACGGCCGCGTCCTCCACCCACTTGTCGACCTTGTCCTGCACCTTGCGCTCGGCCGCCATCCGGGAGCCCAGCGACAGCAGGGAGGCCCGTACGCGCAGTCGCAGTTCGCTGCGCTCGTCCTCAGCCGCCGCGACGATCATGGATCGTACGGCCGTCCAGGCGCTGGCGATGAGGTCCTGGACCTCGCCACGGCCCAGCACCTCGCCCTTGAGGCGCTCGACCCGGCCGCGGGTGTCGGTGTCCGACTGGAGGTCGGAGGCGAAGTCGGTGAGGAAGCGGTCGAGGGCGCCGCGCGCGGGGTGGGCGGGCATGTCGCGCATCTCGGTGGCGAAGCGCAGCAGTTCCTTGTAGACGCGCTCGCCGACCTTGCGGTCGACGAACCTCGGCGTCCAGCCGGGGGCGCCGCCCTCCACGGCGTCCATCACCTCGTCGCGGTGCAGCACCAGCCAGTCGTGCGCGCGGGTGACGACGAGGTCGACGACCCGTTTGTGACCGCCGTCGGCGACGATCTTCTCCAGCATCTTGCCGATGCCCGGCCCGATCTCCTGGGCGTTGGCGCGGCGCGTGATCGCCTCGCCGACCACCGCCTGGACGTCGGAGTCGCGCAGGACGGTCAGGGCGCCGCGCAGGGCGGTGGAGAGCTCCGCCGTGACCCGGTCGGCGTGCTCGGGGACGGCGAGCCAGGCGCCGAGGCGGCTGCCGATGCCGACGGCGCGCAGCCGCTGCCGTACGACGTCCTCGGAGAGGAAGTTCTCACCGACGAACTCGCCGAGGGAGACGCCGAACTGGTCCTTCTTGGTGGGGATGATCGCGGTGTGCGGGATGGGGATGCCGAGGGGGTGGCGGAAGAGGGCGGTGACGGCGAACCAGTCGGCGAGCGCGCCGACCATGCCCGCCTCGGAGGCCGCGGCGACATAGCCCGCCCAGGGGCCCGCGCCGGAGTTCTGGGCCCACTTGGCGAGGATGTAGACCACGGCCACGAACAGCAGGAGCCCGGTGGCGGTGAGTTTCATGCGGCGTACGCCGCGCTGCTTCTCCTCGTCCGCGGGGCTGAAGGTGGCCATCGTGCGGTTCGTGGTGACGCCGGGGCGGGCATGCTGCCCTCCGACGCCGACCTTTTCTTCTGCTTTCGTCCGTTCCATCCGCTCCACCCGCTCGGTGATCCCGCACACATTGTCCCTTCCTGACCGACTCCTGGAACGGAACAGGAGTTCCCGGCGTCTGTCGGGAGGGGGTAATGCCACGGGGTCCTGTGAGCTTCCCCCGGCCCATGACGCATCATGGGCATATCAGATCGGAGCCTTGGGCTCCCATCGCCCGAGGAGAACTACACAGCATGACCCGGGGTCGTGGTTACGCCCTATTGGCCGTCGTCGTCGCAGCGATCGTGGCCCTTTCCACCGCCATATACGTCGGAGTGGCGTCCGACGACGGCACGCCGACGCGGAACGCCCTCACCGGCGACCGCCTCCCTAACAACTCCGCCGCCCCCGCCTCCACCGGCACCTGGGTCGGCACCTGGTCCACCTCCCCGGCAGCCGCCGAGCCGGGGACGGAGACGACCGGCATGGCGGACCGTTCGGTGCGCAACGTCGTCCACACCAGTGTCGGCGGTACGAGTGCCCGCGTGACGCTGTCCAATCTCTACGGCCAGTCCCCGCTGAACATCACGCGCGCCTCGATCGCCGTCGCCGCCGGGAGCGGCACGGCCGCCGCGCTCTCGGACACCCTGCGGCAGCTGACCTTCAACGGCGGGCCGACGGTCGTCATCCCGCCCGGCCGGCAGGTGATGAGCGACGCCGTGCGCATCGCCATCCCGCACGACGCGGACGTCCTGATCACCACGTACACGCCGACCAGCTCCGGCCCGGTGACGTACCACCCGCACGCCCGGCAGATCTCCTACGTCGCCCAGGGCGACCACACGGCCGACGCGACGGGCGCGCCGTACACCGAGCAGACCATGTACTGGCGTTACGTGACCGCGCTGGACGTGCTGAGCAACGAGTCCGACGGGACGGTCGTCGTCCTCGGCGACTCGCTCACCGACGGGATCACCTCCACCGCGGGCGCCAACAACAGGTGGACCGACGTCCTGTACGACAAGCTACGCGCGGAGATCGCCGCCGGGCGGGACCTCCCCCGCTACAGCGTCGTCAACCAGGGCATCAGCGGCAACCGGGTCCTCACGGACGGGCTGGGCCGGCCGGCGGACAACCCCAGCGGGCTGAACCGCTTCGGGCGGGACGTGCTGGAGCGGACGAACGTCAAGGTCGTCGTCATCGACCTCGGGGTCAACGACATCCTGCGCAATCCGCGGCTCGCGGATCCGAACGCGATCGTCGGCGGGTTGCGCACGCTGGTCGAGCAGGCGCATGCGCGGGGGCTGAAGGTCGTGGGGGCGACCCTGATGCCCTTCGGTGGGCACCGGGGGTACTCCGAGGCGCGGGAGGCCGTGCGGCAGCAGATCAACGCGGAAATCCGGGCGGGGCGGGTCTTCGATGCGGTGGTCGACTTCGACAAGGCGCTGCGTGATCCTTATGACCCGCGCCGGCTGCGGGCCGACTACGACTCGGGGGATCATCTGCATCCCAGTGACAAGGGATATGCGCGGATGGCGGAGGCGTTCGATCTGGAGACGTTGAAGGGGTCGGTGCCGGCGGAGCTGTAGAGCCGACGGAACTGTAGAACTGCCTGCTGGTGAGCACTGGCGTCGGCGCTGTGGCGGGGTGGGTGCGCGACCCGGCGCTGCGGGGTGCCGTCTGCGCCCACCCGTGCCGCCCCGAGCGGCACGGGTGCCCGCAGTCAGCAGGCACCTCAGTCCAGCTGGCGACGCCGCTCCTCGCGGAGCCGCTGCTTCTCTGCCCGGGGCAGCTTTCGCTGGACTCCGACGCCGCCCCAGAAGGCGAAGCCGGTGATGACGACGCGTGGTGCGCCGGGGATGCCGGGGACGCCCTCCTCCTGGTGGTCGAAGCCGCCCATGATGCCGATGCCGCGGACGACGACCTCCACGCCGGGCGGGACGATGACGTCCACCCCGCCCATGATCGCGATCGCGTTGATCTCGACCTCGCGGTCCGCGAAGTTCGCCTCGCGCAGGTCGATCTCCCCGCCGCCGCAGAGGGCGAGGCAGGTGAACCGCCGGGGCATCGTCCAGCGCCCCTTGCGCTGGAAGCCGGACATCACGGCCACGGCCCACGACGAGGAGCCCTCCCCGCCGACGATCCGCCCGGACCAGTTCGAGCCGTCCGGGCCGGCGGCGGGCTCCTTGGTCAGTGACACGGAGGGCGCCGTGACGCCCGCGGCCGGCAGGTCCCGGGTGATCGGCGTCAGTTCCCCGTACGTCCGCGCCTGATACGTGGCGTCCAGCCGCTCCTCGAACTCCGACATGTCGAGACGGCCCTCCGCGAGGGCGTCCCGGAGGATTTCGGCGACCCGTTCACGGTCGGCGTCGGAGGCGCGGAGGTCCGGGACTGAGTCGTCGGTCATACACAGCAGATTACGAGTTCACCCGGCCGGGGGCTACGAGATCGCCCGCTCGGCCTGTTCCGCGTACATTTTCGCGATCACCGCCTCGATGTCCGGCTCCCGCACCGACAGGTCCACCAGCGGGTACTCCGCCGCGATCCGCGCGACGAGCGGTGCCGCGGATTCCGCCGCCGGGAACGCCAGCCACTGCCGCGGGCCGTCCACCCGGACGACCCGGGCGGGCGCCGGGGCGTCGATCGGCGGCAGTTCCCGCTCCAGGTCCACCACCAGGGTCCGCTCGCTCTCCCCCGCCTCGTGCAGCCCGGCGAGCGGGCCGTCGTACATCAGGCGTCCGTGGTCGATGACCATCACCCGCTTGCACAACTGCTCGATGTCCTGGAGGTCGTGCGTGGTCAGCAGCACCGTCGTGCCGCGCTCGGCGTTCAACTCCCGCAGGAACTCCCGCACCTTGGACTTGGAGACGACGTCGAGGCCGATGGTCGGCTCGTCGAGGTACAGCACCTCCGGGTCGTGCAGCAGGGCCGCGGCGATGTCGCCGCGCATCCGCTGCCCGAGCGAGAGCTGCCGTACCGGCACGTCCAGCAGGTCGCCCAGGTCGAGGAGTTCGACCAGACGGCCGAGGTTCTCGCGGTAACGGGCGTCCGGGATCCGGTACATGCGGTGCATCAGCCGGTACGAGTCGACCAGCGGGAGGTCCCACCACAGGGTGGTGCGCTGCCCGAACACCACGCCGATGCGGTGCGCGAGGCGGGTGCGTTCGCGGGAGGGGTCGATGCCGGCGACCCGGAGCCGGCCGGCGCTCGGTGTGAGGATGCCGGTCAGCATCTTGATCGTGGTCGACTTGCCGGCGCCGTTCGGGCCGATGTAGCCGACCATCTCGCCGCGTTCCACGCGGAAGGAGATCGAGTCGACGGCCCGGACCTGCCGCCGCTCCCGTTTCATGAAGCCGGTCTTCTTGCGCACGTCGAAGACCTTCTCGACGCCGTCGAGTTCGATGAACCCGCCGTCCGCTCCGGTCGACCCGTCGTCCATTCCGGTCAGCCCGCTGTCCATGCCGGTCACCTCAACTCCCTGTACTCCGGTACGAACGAAGCCCCACCCGCCATGCCATCCCCGCCAGCGCGCAGCAGGCCACCGCCACCAGCGGCGACGTGAAGGCCGCCCACCCGGGCAACTCGACCGGGTACGGCCGGCCCAGCACGTAGGCGGCGGGGACCCAGTTGACGAAGGCGAGCGGCAGCATGAAGGTCACGCCGCGCACCAGGTCCTTCCCGAACACCGTCGGCGGATACTGGAGCAGCGTGGTCCCGCCGTACGTGAACGCGTTCTGCACCTCGGCGGCGTCCTGGGCGAAGATCTGGAAGGCCGCGCCCGCCACGAACACCGCCGAGAAGATCGCCGCGCCGCTGACCACCATCACCGGCACCAGCAGCGCCTTCGGCGCGCTCCAGTCGACGTCGACCGAGGCCAGCGCCCAGCCCAGGACCACCGCGCCCTGGGTGATCCGGCCCAGCCGGCGCAGCGCGAAGCGGTCGGCGCCGACCTGGGCGAGCACCGGCGCGGGACGCACGAGCAGGATGTCGAACGAGCCGTCGCGCATCCGGGCACCCAGGACGTCCATCGAGCCGAGCACCAGGTCGGCGATCCCGAACGCCGTCACCGACAGCCCGTACAGGAAGGCGATCTCGGGCAGTGACCAGCCGCCCAGCGAGTCGACCTGGGAGAACATCAGCAGGATCCCCACGAAGTCCAGGCCGGTGACCAGCAGGTTGCCGAACACCGTGACGACGAAGGAGGTGCGGTAGGTCATGCTGGACCGCACCCACATCCCGGCGATCAACCGGTAGGCCCGCAGGCCCTCCAGCAGGACGCTCCGCTCACCCACCCTGCACCACCACCCGGCGCGTCGCGGCCGACTGCACCAGCCGCCCCGCCGCGAGCAGCGCCACGGCCCACGCCGCCTGGAAGGCGAACGCCCCGAGCGGGTCGGTCTCCCCCATCAGCACGTCCGCCGGCATCTGGATCTGCGCCGCCCACGGCAGCACCCGCACGATGTCGCCGAACACGCCCGGGAAGGCGTTCAGCGGCAGCACCATGCCCGAGAAGAAGACCCCCGTGATCATCAGCACCTGGTTGACGCCCATGCCGTCCATGAGCCAGAACACGCTCAGGGCCGCCAGGTAGCGGATCGCGAAGCTGACGACCGCCGCCAGCAGGAGCGTGACCACGAAGGCCGCCCAGGGGGTGACCGACGTCGGCAGCGTCATGGGGAAGAAGACCGCGCCGAACGCGAAGGGGACGACGCCCCGCCCCAGCATCTGGAACAGCGCCCGCCCCACGTCGCCCGCCAGCCACCACAGCTGGAGATCGGCCGGCCGGTACAGGTCGACGGCGATCTCACCGGTGCGGATGCGCTCCATCAGGTCCTTCTCGGCGCCGCCGCCCTGGATGGCGAGGGTCGCGTAGAGGCACTGTCCCAGCCACACGTAGGTCACGGCCTGCGCCTGGTCGTACCCTCCCAGGTGCGGCTTCTCGTCCCACAGCGCCAGGTAGGTGTAGACGAGGATGACGCCGAAGACCGTGTTGGTGAACACCCCGGCCACGGTGGCCGCCCGATACGTCGCGTACCGCCTGAAGCCCCCCGCCGCGACGGCCGCGTACAACCGTCCCGAGCCCACATCCACAGCCCTCCTCGCCGCCGGGCACCGAAGCGCAGGAGCCTAGTGGACCGGCGATCACGCGTGCCACGGGTTTTCCCGCCCCCGGGAAACGCCGTCGGGCGCCCCACGGGGAGTTCGCGCACCGGCCCAGACGGTACGATCCAGTCCGTCCGCGTGGGCCGAGGCGCCCGCCCTTCAGGCGAATCTCGCGCAGGCAGGATCGCTGTTCGAACAGACATGCAGGATGGCCCGGTTCACTCTGCGCCCGTCCCGTGCGTTCGCCCACGCGCCGCCCGCCTCGCCACACGGCTCACGACACGGCCCTCGGTCAGGGAACTGATCGCCGGATGGGACAGTCTTCATCACAGGGGCGCAAGAGCGAGCAGAGACGTACGGGAACGACGTACGACGCGAAACAGGAGTCCGTGCACGACATGAGTGACGAGCCTCAGCCGCAGCAGCCGACACCGGGCTGGGCACCGAGAGAGCCGCAGGCGGACGGCGACCCGACCACGCCGGAGAACCGGCCGGCCGGGAAACCGAAGCGCACCGGCTGGCGCCGGGTGATCCCGACCTGGCGCATGACGCTCGGCGCCTTCATCATCGTCGCCCTGCTGCTGGTCGGCGGCTTCTTCCTCGGCTACTCGCTGGTGCAGATCCCACCGGCCAACGCGCTCGCCACCAAGCAGGCCAACGTCTACCTCTACGCGGACGGCTCGGTGATCGCCCGCGACGGCGAGGTCAACCGGGAGAACGTCACCCTCCCGCAGATCTCCAAGGACGCCCAGCACGCGATCCTGGCCGCCGAGGACCGCGACTTCTACACCGAGTCCGCCGTCGACCCCAAGGCCATGCTCCGCGCGGCCTGGAACACGGCCCTCGGCAAGGGCAAGCAGTCCGGCTCCACGATCACGCAGCAGTACGTGAAGAACTACTACCTGCGCCAGGAACAGACCGTCACGCGCAAGGCCAAGGAGTTCTTCATCGCGATCAAGCTGGACCGCGAGGTCAGCAAGGACCACATCCTCGAGGGCTACCTCAACACCAGCTACTTCGGCCGCAACGCCTACGGCATCCAGGCCGCCGCCCAGGCCTACTACGGCATGGACGCCACGGACCTCGACCCGGCCCGCGCCGCCTACCTCGCCGCCCTCGTCAACGCGCCCAGCCAGTACGACGTCGTCGCCCACCCCGAGAACCGCAAGGCCGCCGAGGCCCGCTGGAACTACGTCCTGGACGGCATGGTCAAGAAGGGCTGGCTCGGCGAGTCCGAGCGGGCCGGCATGAAGTTCCCGGTGCCGAAGGAGTCCACCCTCTCCACCGGCATGTCCGGGCAGCGCGGCTACATCGTGCGGACCGTCAAGGACTACCTCACCCAGAACAAGATCATCGACGAGAGGCAGCTCGACGCGGGCGGCTACCGCATCACCACGACGCTCCAGAAGCCCCGGCAGGACGCGTTCGTGAAGGCCGTCAACGACAAGCTGATGGACAAGCTGGACAAGAAGAACAACAAGGTCGACCGCTACGTCCGCGCGGGCGGCGCCTCCGTCGACCCCAAGACCGGCGAGGTCGTGGCGATGTACAACGGCATCGACTACGTCAAGCAGTACACCCCGAACGCCACCCGCAGGGACTTCCAGGTCGGCTCCACCTTCAAGCCGTTCGTGTTCACCGCCGCCGTCGAGAACCACTCGGAGACCCAGGACGGCCGCGTGATCACCCCGAACACGATCTACGACGGCACCAACAAGCGCCCCGTCCAGGGCTGGTCCGGCGATCCCTACGCCCCCGAGAACGAGGACCAGCGCTCCTACGGCGACATCACCGTCACCGAGGCGACCGACAGTTCCGTGAACTCGGTGTACGCGCAGATGGCGGCCGACGTGGGCCCCTCGAAGGTCAAGCAGACCGCGATCGACCTCGGCATCCCCGAGGCCACCCCCGACCTCGCCGACGGCCCCGCCATCGCGCTCGGCACGGCCACCGCCAGCGTCCTCGACATGGCGGAGGCCTACGCCACGCTCGCCAACCACGGCCGGCACGGCACGTACACCATGGTCAAGAAGGTCACCAAGGAGGGCTCGCCGATCGAGCTGCCGGAGCGGCGCACCCGGCAGGCGGTGAGCCGCGAGGCCGCCGACACCACCACCTCGATGCTGCAGAGCGTCGTCCAGAACGGCACGGCCTCCGCCGCGCAGGGCTTGGGCCGCCCCGTCGCCGGCAAGACCGGCACCGCCGAGGAGGACACGGCGGCCTGGTTCGCGGGCTACACCCCCGATCTCGCGACGGTCGTCTCCGTCATGGGCCAGGACCCGGTCACCGCCGCCCACAAGTCGCTGTACGGCGCGATGGGCCTGCCCCGCGTCAACGGCGGCGGGGCGCCCACGGAGATCTGGACCCAGTTCACCCAGGACGCCCTCAAGGGCAAGCCCGTCAAGGAGTTCGACCTCAGGCTCCAGCCCGGCGCCGACGCCTCGCAGGCCCCCGGCACCGAGCCCCCGGCCGACCCCACCACGGGCGGCACCACCGACGGCGGCAGCACGTCCACCGGCGGCCAGGAGACCGGCACCGAGACGCCCGGCCAGTCCCCGAGCGCACCCGAGGGGCAGACCCAGGGCCAGACCGACGGCGGCACCACCGACGGCAGCACGGGCGGCGAGTCCCCGACCGGCGGCGGCACCGCGGACGGCGGGACCGGCGACGGCGGCACCGCCACCGACGGCGGCACGACCGACGGCGGTACGACGGAGGGCGGCGGCGACGCGACCGACGGCGGCGCGACGGGCGGCCCGACGGGCCCCGGCTGGGGCGTGGTCCCGCAGGGCGCGCGCCGCGAATAGGGCCGGCCTCAGTGGCCTGACGTCGCCTTCAGCCCCACCACGGCGACCAGCAGCAGGCCCACGAAGAAGATCCGGGCGGCGGTGGCCGGCTCCCCCAGCACGGCCATGCCGAACACCGCCGCCCCGGCCGCCCCGATGCCCACCCACACGCCGTAGGCGGTACCGATGGGCAGGGTCTTGGCGGCCTGGGACAGCAGCAGCATGCTGGCGACGATGCCGGCACCGGTGAGAACGCTGGGGAGCGGACGCGTGAACCCGTCGGTGTACTTCATGCCGACGGACCACCCGACTTCGAGCAGACCGGCGACGACGAGCAGAACCCAGGCCATGACGGGCACCTCCGGGAAACGGGCTGACGGTGTGGGTGCGTCGTCTTTGCCTTCGTCCCGGTACGGCGCGTCTCGTCGGGGTCACTCCAACGTAGCAAAGCAACGGCGGAGGGGCCGGTGACGGTCGTCACCGGCCCCTCCGCCGTTGCTGCCCGGACTGCGGATCCGGACTACAGAGCCGGACTACAGATAGAGACCCGTCGAGTCCTCCGAGCCCTCGAACCGGTCCGCGGCCACGGCGTGCAGATCACGCTCGCGCATGAGCACGTACGCGATACCGCGCACCTCGACCTCGGCGCGGTCCTCCGGGTCGAACAGAACCCGGTCGCCCGGCTCCACGGTCCGTACGTTCTGCCCCACCGCGACGACCTCGGCCCAGGCCAGCCGCCGGCCGACCGCCGCCGTGGCGGGGATCAGGATGCCGCCGCCGGAACGCCGCTCGCCCTCGCTGGTGTCCTGCCGCACGAGTACGCGGTCGTGCAGCATCCGGATGGGCAGCTTGTCGGGATGGGTGCTGTGCTCGTTTCTCTTGGCGCTCACGCCCTGAAACCTACCTGTCCTCCCCGAGAACGTACGCGGTCGGGTCAGCCCTTGCGCCGCCGCGTGCTGACGGCGAGCAGCCCGACCAGACCGACGACGACGAGCGCGACGGGCACGACCCGCTCCAGCCGCGGCGCCCCGTCCTCGTCCACGAACCGGGACCGCACGTCCGTGACGGCCCGGTTGACCTCCACGTACGCCCGCCCGAGGGTGTGATCGATGTTGGACGCGACCTTGGCCTTGGCGTCCCCGACGATGGTCTTCGGGTGCACCCGCACGCCGATCTCGTCGAGGGTCTCGGCCAGGGTCGCGCGGCGGCGCCTGATGTCCGCCTCGATCTGCGCCGGGGTTCTGGTGTCCGCCGTGTCCGCCACCGTGTCGCCTCCGAAGTCGGTGTGAAGCCTGTGCGGACAGTCTGTCAGCTCCACGGCTCATCGCACTGCCCCGACCCCCGGTTACGCTGGTCCGATGAGCGAGCGACTCCAGCCGGGGGACGTGGCCCCCGCCTTCACCCTGCCCGACGCCGACGGCACCGAGGTGTCCCTGTCGGACCACAAGGGCCGCAAGGTCATCGTGTACTTCTACCCGGCCGCCCTCACCCCCGGATGCACCAAGCAGGCCTGCGACTTCACGGACAACCTGGAGCTGCTGGCCGGCGCGGGCTACGAGGTGATCGGCATCTCCCCCGACAAGCCCGAGAAGCTGGCCAAGTTCCGTGACAAGGAGTCGCTGAAGGTCACCCTCCTCGCCGACCCGGACAAGCAGGTGCTGGAGGCCTACGGCGCCTTCGGCGAGAGGAAGCTGTACGGCAAGACGGTCGTCGGCGTCATCCGCTCCACGGTGATCGTGGACGAGGAGGGCAAGGTCGAACGGGCCCTGTACAACGTCAAGGCGACGGGCCACGTGGCCAAGATCATCAAGGATCTGGGGATCTGATCCGGTCGAGCGGGGCGCGGACGACCGACGCGGGCCGAGATGATCTCGGCCCGCGTCGGAGACCGAGCGGGTCAGGCCGACTCGAGCAGGGTCGTATAGGCCCCTTCGGCAGCCCGGCCCTGCGCCGTGCCGGGCGGGGTGTGGGCGAGGAACTCGCTGGTCGAACCGCTCTGCACGAGACGTCCGCCCACCAGGACGGACACGTGATCGGCCTCTTCGGCGAGGTCGGTCACGTCGTGCGTGGACAGCAGGATGCGGACCTCGCCCTTGACCGAGGCGAGGAGATCGCGGAAGACCCGTCGCTGACGTGGGTCCATGCCGGCCGTGGGTTCGTCCAGGAGGAGCACCCGTGCGTCGTGGACCAGGGCGCAGGCCACACCCACGCGCCTCAGCTGGCCGCCCGAGAGCCGGCCGGTGCGGGTGGCGGCGTGCTTCGACATCTCGACGCGGGACAGCGCCCGAGGAGCGCTGGCCCAGGCATCGCCCCTGCTCATTCCCTTCAGCCAGCCCACGTAAGCGACGTACTCGCGTGCCGTGAGCGAGGGCAGGGGGGTGATGTTCTGCGGCATCCAGGCCACCGTCCGCCGGTAGTCCTTGCTCCTCGCGTCGAGTCCGTCCCACGTCACGGTTCCCCGCTGGGGCGTGGTGACGGCAGCGGCCAGCTGCAGCATCGTGGACTTCCCGGCCCCGTTCGGTCCGAGCAGGATGGTCAGCCCGTCCGGAAGGCGGTAGGTGAAGTCCTTCAGCACGGCAGCCCGCCGTCGGCCGTAGGCGAAGGTGCAGGAATCGAGAACAAGCGTCATGCGGCTCTCCGTGCGAAGCGGTTCGGTGGAAGGAGGTGGGCACCGACGCCGACGGTGAGCATCAAGAGGGCTCCCGTGGAGGCGTACCAGGTGTCGGGCGGTTCGAGGAGTACGGTCCACGGGTAGGCGTCGCCGGGTGCTCTCATGCCGAAGAGCACGCCGAGCAGCGGCCACAGTGCGGGAACGAGGATTGCGGATCTCCCGAAGAGAGCCCCGCACAGCAGGGTGAGGCCGGCGAGGAAGGCCGTGTTGCGGCCCAGTGTCTCGGCGGATGCGGCTCCGGTGATCATGGCGATCAGTTCACCCACGGCACTTGCGAGGGCCACCACGCCGAGCGCGAGCAGGACGTCGAAAAACCTGACGGGCCGGATTCCGGTGTTCTCGGCGGCGTCCAGCCGGGTGTGCAGACAGTCGAAGAGGACCGAGGTCAGCACGAGCGGGACGAGTGTGGCGGCCTGCACGAGCTCGGAGCCGCCGGACCAGATGGAGGGCAGGAAGAGGGGGGTGTCCTGAACGGTCGCCGCCAGCAGCGCGAACATCAGGAAACCCAGGGGCAGCCGGGTGTGGGCGCGGCGGGCGCGCAGCCACCACATCACGTTGTCGTCCCGTCTTCCTGGCAGGCCTCCGCCACGGTCGTCTCGTACCAGTCCATTTGCCGGGCCTCGCTCAACCGCAGGACCTTCGCCACCCCGTCCTGGATACGGCTGCGTTCCTGAGGGGTGAAATCGGGTTCGGAGCTGAGCCGTCTCAAGTAGGTGTCCGCCTGCCCGACTTTGGAGGACACCCAGTAGTACACGAGGCGGGCGGGGCCGGTGGCGGGAGGGGCGCATTCGAAATGCACCACTTCGCGGGCGACCTGGTAGCGGACGGTGCCGGTCGCCTCGCCGACCCCGAGTGGGACGGTCCAGTCGTCCTTCGTGGACGGCTCGGGATACCGCAGGTTGAGAGAGGTGTCCTTGATGGTCGTCGGTTCGGCGGGCAGACCGGCTCGACGCAGGGATTCCAGCGTCGCCTCCGCCTCCTCGGTGAGAGCGGAGATGTGTTCGGCGCGCGCCTCGGGCACACAGATGCGGGGGGACTGTCCGGCACAGGCGATCGCGCCGTGCCCGGTGCTCCGGGGGCCTATGTAGCTCCAGTCGCTGACCAAGGAGAACGATCCGAACGCGCAGGCGATGACGAGTGCTCCCGCGACGGCTCCGCGCAGCCAGCGGGAAACAGGTGCCCAGAGCAGAGCCATGGCGACGGCGGACCCGACGGCGAGCAGGAGGGGAGCCGCGAGGGCGGCGGCGGTGGGCAGTTCGCCGAACATCATCTTTCCGGCGAAGAGGCCGGTGAGGTGCCGGGGCCACGGTGTCTCCAGTCCCGTGGACCAGCCGACGGCCAGGAAGTCGGTGACCGCGATGATCGGCACTACGGCGATGTGCCGAACGGTGGCTCCGACGGCGAATCCGACGATGCCGTGGGCGACGCAGAGCACCAGTGCGAAGGCCAGCAGCGTGAGGCCGGGCACGTCGGGCGCGACCTGCTCCTGGACGAGGGCGCACAGCGTGGGGAGGATGAGGAGCGACCAGGCCAGCGCGACGACGGGCGACAGGTGCTGTGCGGCGATGGTGTAGCGCGATCGCACCGCCCCCAGCCTCCAGATTCCGGAGGCTCCCAGCTTCCGCGCCTCCCAGGCGGCGAGGCCCGAGGCGACCGCGAAGGCCACGGGCAGCAGGTTGCGCAGCACCGCGTCGACCACGGTGGCGGAGTAGCCCAGCGGATCGATGCGGAGGTCGTCACCGAGATCGGTGGCGTAGTAGGCGAACACGAGAAGCAGGGCGACAGGCGCGACCCGCAGCGCGCTGCTGGACCTGATGAGTGTGAGGGGTTTCACTTCTTGGCTTCCTGGAGCGGTCCGAAAAGGGGGCGTGGTGCCTCGCCGTCGGCGAGGCACCACGCTGCAGAACACTGATCAGGAATCGGCGAGAGTGGTGTCGACTCCCGCATAGGTCGCCCACAGCAGGCAGCACGCGTTGCTTCCGCCGCCGACGTTGTCGAGCTGGAAGAAGTAGTCCGACTCCTGCGGCAGGCCGTTGTACTCGCCCCGGCTCGCGTAGGTCGTGCCGTTGAAGCAGTTGGTGAAGGTCTTCTCACCGTAGAAGTCGTTGGCCGACAGCGCGTCGTAGTCCCACAGCTCGACCCCGGTGGTCTTGCTGCCGCCCTGCACGGTGCAACCCTTGAAAATGATCTCCGTGTAGCTCTCGTCCGCCCAGTAGCGGGACTGCCCGTTGGCGCCGCCACCGTCCGTCCACGAGTTGATGCTGCTCGACCAGTTGGCCCAGGCACCCGAGGACAGCGCGAGGGTGAAGGCTGACGCCATCGCGACCACGGCGGATACGCGCTTGGAGGATCTGCCCGACATGCGGGAACTCCGAATCTCCCGCCCGATGCGGCCCCCCACGAGGCCTGTCCACATCAGGCGAGGCGTGGAAGCTATCGAACAGATGATCTTTCAGTCAATGTGACGTAAAAATCTCGTGCCTCTCAGCGCCGACCCGAGCCGGCCAGGTGAAGGGTATGAACGACCTGCACGGATGCGGTGATCCGGGTGGCCGGGCACTGCGGTCGCGAAGGAACTCCAGGCCACGCGGGTGGCGACGGCCCGCTCGACGAGCGGGCGAATCTTCGCGGGAGAGCGACCGTGGCAGACGGCCCAGACCTCCTGCCGCACCACCTCCGGCGACAGCGACCGAAGCATTTCAGCCGACCCTCCTTGAAAGAGCTTTCAGCTACTGGTATGCGTCCGGCTCCTCCAACTGCCCATCGGAGAAGGACAGTTACCGCAGGGCGTGGCATGGCGTGGCATGGCGGTCGATCACATCAACGGGGACGCCGGAGCCGGCGAGCGGCTCCCGGTACGATGACAGGCGGCTGGCGGCGGTGGCGCAACGGCGACGCAGCAGGTTTAGGTCCTGTGGCCCCTGACCGGGCTTGAGGGTTCGAATCCCTTCCGCCGCACGCAAAGAGGGGCCGCCCCGCTCGGGCGGCCCCTCCCTTGGTCCCTCAGCCCAGCAGCTCCCGAACCACCGGCACCAACGCCCGGAACGCCTTCCCCCGGTGACTGATGGCGTTCTTCTCCTGCGGGGTCAGTTCCGCGCAGGTGCGGGTCTCGCCCTCCGGCTGGAGGATCGGGTCGTAGCCGAAGCCGCCGGTGCCGGTCGGCTCGCGGCGCAGCACCCCCCGTAGCTGCCCCTCGACCACGCGCTCCGTGCCGTCGGGCAGGGCGAGGGCCGCCGCGCAGGCGAAGTGGGCGCCGCGGTGGTCGTCGGCGATGTCGGAGAGCTGGGCGAGGAGCAGGTCCAGGTTGGCCTTGTCGTCGCCGTGCCGGCCCGACCAGCGGGCGGAGAAGATGCCCGGGGCGCCGTTCAGGACGTCGACACAGAGGCCGGAGTCGTCGGCGACGGCCGGGAGCCCCGTCGCCCGGGCCAGGGCGTGGGCCTTCAGCAGCGCGTTCTCCGCGAAGGTGACGCCCGTTTCCTTGACGTCGGGGATGTCCGGGTAGGCGTCGGCCCCGACGAGTTCGTGGGGCAGCCCGGCTTCGGCGAGGATGGCGCGAAGTTCGGTGATCTTCCCGGCGTTACGGGTGGCGAGGATCAGGCGACTCATGGCCACACAGTAGCGAGCGGGCCAGGTCACTCGAAGCGCCGGGGAACATCGCCCAAGGGGCGCGGGGAACTGCGCGATCAGCCACGACGCACCCGCAGCCGGCCACCACCGGAACCCGGCAGACGAGTAGCCCGGCCCAGCGCGGCGTTACGGCGTGCAGACCTTGGTCAGTTCGCCCGCCGCGTCCGTGACCGGGCTGATGTCGGGCGTCTCGTCGCCGTTCTTGACCGCCGTACGGACGTTGCCGACAGCCTGGTTGAGGTCGTCGACGGCCTTGTTGACGTCCGCGTTGTCGGTCTTGTCGCCGATCTTGTCCAGGTTCTTGTCGATGGAGTCGAGGGACTCGTCGAGCTGCGTCGGGTCGTTCGCGGCGTTGTCCACGGCCTGCTGGAGTTCCGTGACGCTGTCGGCGATGGCGTCGGCGGTCTGGACGCAGTCCAGCGCCTTGTCCACGGCGGCGCAGCCGGTGGTGAGTCCGGCGGTCAGCGCGACGGCCGCCAGGGTGGCGGCGACGGCTGCGGTGCGACGTCGGCGGCTCGCGGCCATGGAACGGTCCCTCTCGTCGGTCGGGCCGGGCGGCCCGTGCGGCTGGCCGGACGCACAGGGATGAGCCGTGCGCCCGTACTCCTTCAGACGCGGGCGTGCTCGGCACGGTTGCCCGTGCCGAGCACCTGTCTTGGTGCGCCCTTTACTTTTGGAGGACGGTATCAAGCGCCGCGCGCTGGTGGGCGGCGAGTTCCGTGCAGCCGGCGACGGCGAGGTCGAGGAGGGCGTTGAGTTCGTCACGGGCGAAGGGTTCGGCCTCGGCGGTGCCCTGGACCTCGACGAAGCGGCCGTCGCCGGTGCAGACGACGTTCATGTCGGTGTCGGCCTTGACGTCCTCCTCGTAGCAGAGGTCGAGGAGGGGGACGCCGCCGACGATGCCGACGGAGACGGCGCTGACGGTGCCGGTCAGGGGCTGGCGGCCGGCCTTGATGAGCTTCTTGCGCTGTGCCCAGGCGACGGCGTCCGCCAGGGCCACGTAGGCGCCGGTGATGGCCGCCGTGCGCGTGCCGCCGTCGGCCTGGAGGACGTCGCAGTCGAGGACGATGGTGTTCTCGCCGAGTGCCTTGTAGTCGATGACGGCGCGGAGCGAACGGCCGATGAGGCGGCTGATCTCGTGGGTGCGGCCGCCGATGCGTCCCTTGACGGACTCGCGGTCGCCGCGGGTGTTGGTGGAGCGGGGCAGCATGGAGTACTCGGCGGTGACCCAGCCTTCACCGCTGCCCTTGCGCCAGCGCGGGACGCCTTCCGTGACGGAGGCGGTGCAGAAGACCCTGGTGTCGCCGAAGGAAACGAGGACGGAGCCTTCGGCGTGCTTGCTCCAGCCGCGTTCGATGGTGATCGGGCGGAGTTGCTGGGGGGTGCGGCCGTCGATTCGAGACATGCCGCCGAGCCTATCCGTACATGCGGAAGGAGCCCCTCCCGCGGTGGGGAGGGGCCCTCGCAACCGACCCCGGGGGCCGGTCAGGGGGTGAAGCCCGGGACGATCCCCGCGCTTCACATCATGTCTTCGATCTCCGCGGCGATGGGGTCGGCGTCGGTGCCGATGACGACCTGGATCGCGCTGCCCATCTTGACGACGCCGTGGGCGCCGGCGGCCTTCAGGGCGGTCTCGTCGACCTTGGCGGGGTCCACGACCTCGGTCCGCAGGCGGGTGATGCAGCCCTCGACCTCTTCGATGTTGTCGATGCCGCCGAGCCCGGCAACGATCTTCTCAGCCTTGGTGGCCATGTTCGTTCTCCCTGATCCGAACCGCTTTGTCGCAGTAACCCACAGCCGGCCCGACTGTGCGAGCGGCGATGTCGTGGTGCCGAACGATGGTGTCACGTCAGTGTGCGACCGTCCGTTCGACTGGTCTACACCACGAGCCTGCCTCTCGACAAAGACGGGTTCCACTCGTTCGGCCTACCGTGCTACAACTGGTCTACACCACTCACTGGTGGAGGTCGCGCGGTGGAGACCGCGTTCCCCTTTTGAGACGCCGCCGTCCCCCGTCGAACTCTTCCTGGGCGGCGCCGTGCCCCATGGAGGAAGTTCATGTCCACAGCCACAGCCGCGCCCGCGAGCCCGAAGAAGGGGTCTGCGGTGATGGCGGTCCTGCAGCGTATCGGCCGCAGCCTCATGCTGCCCGTCGCCGTGCTGCCGGCCGCCGCCCTCCTGGTCCGCCTCGGCAACACCGACATGCTGGGGCGGGAGTCGTTCCCGGAGTTCATCACCAAGATCGCGGGCTTCATGACCGCGGGCGGCAACGCGATCCTCGACAACATGCCGCTGCTGTTCGCCGTGGGCATCGCGATCGGCTTCGCGAAGAAGTCGGACGGCTCGACCGCTCTCGCCGCCGTCGTCGGCTACCTGGTCTTCAAGAACGTGCTGGCCACGTTCACCGACGCCAACCTGCCCAAGGTGGCGACGGCGGTCGACGGCAAGGTCGTCATGACGGACGCGCCCGTCGACGCCAAGGTGCTCGGCGGTGTCGTCATGGGCCTCGTGGTGGCCCTGCTCTACCAGCGCTTCTACCGCACCAAGCTGCCCGACTGGGCGGGCTTCTTCGGCGGCCGCCGCCTGGTCCCGATCCTGTCCGCCTTCGCGGGCCTGGTCATCGGCATCGTCTTCGGCTACATCTGGCCGGTCCTCGGTACGGCCCTGCACAACTTCGGTGAGTGGCTGGTGGGCTCCGGGGCCGTCGGCGCGGGCATCTTCGGTGTCGCAAACCGTGCGTTGATCCCGATCGGCATGCACCACCTGCTGAACTCCTTCCCCTGGTTCCAGGCCGGCACCTACGAGGGCAAGAGCGGCGACATCGCCCGGTTCCTGGCGGGCGACCCGAGCGCCGGACAGTTCATGACCGGCTTCTTCCCGATCATGATGTTCGCCCTGCCGGCCGCCTGCCTGGCGATCGTGCACTGCGCCCGGCCCGAGCGCCGCAAGGTCGTCGGCGGCATGATGTTCTCCCTCGCGCTGACCTCGTTCGTCACGGGCGTCACGGAGCCGATCGAGTTCACCTTCATGTTCATCGCCCCGGTGCTGTACGCGATCCACGCCGTGCTGACCGGTGTCTCGATGGCGCTGACCTGGGCCCTGGGGATGAAGGACGGCTTCGGCTTCTCGGCCGGCGCTGTGGACTTCTTCCTGAACCTGGGCATCGCGACCAACCCATGGGGGCTGGCCCTGGTGGGCCTGTGCTTCGCGGCGGTCTACTACGTGGTCTTCCGCTTCGCGATCACCAAGTTCAACCTGCCGACGCCGGGCCGCGAGTCCGACGAGGAACTCGCCGAGCTCCAGAAGGCGGAGGCGAAGTAGCCGCACACGGTGAAGGCCCCGGAACCGCTTCGGTTCCGGGGCCTCGTCGTGCTCGGGTGCTCAGATCTCGTACGTCTGCCGGGGCGCCGCCAGGTCCACCGGACCGTCGTAGACCGCGCGGGCGTCGGCGAGGTTGGCCTGCGGGTCCGTCCACGGCGGGATGTGGGTGAGGACCAGACGCCGGGCACCTGCCCGGGCCGCCGTCTCGCCCGCCTCGCGGCCGTTGAGGTGCAGGTCGGGGATGTTCTCCTTGCCGTGCGTGAACGCCGCCTCACACAGGAACAGGTCGGCGTCCCGGGCGAGTTCGTCCAGGGCGGGGCTCACGCCGGTGTCGCCGGAGTACGTCAGGACCTTGCCGTCGTGTTCGACGCGGATGCCGTACGCCTCCACGGGGTGGGCCACCCGCTCGGTGTGCACCGTGAACGGGCCGATCTCGAAGGTGGACGGCTTGACCGTGTGGAAGTCGAAGACCTCGCTCATGGAGGAGGCGGAGGGGGTGTCGGCGTAGGCGGTGGTCAGCCGGTGTTCCGTGCCTTCCGGTCCGAAGACGGGCAGCGGATCACAGCGGCCGCCGTCGTGGCGGTAGTAGCGCGCGACGAAGTACGCGCACATGTCGATGCAGTGGTCGGCGTGCAGATGGCTGAGGAAGATCGCGTCGAGGTCGTAGAGACCGCAGTGGCGCTGCAACTCGCCCAGGGCACCGTTGCCCATGTCGAGAAGCAGCCGGAAGCCGTCGGCCTCGACGAGGTAGCTCGAGCAGGCCGATTCCGCGGACGGGAACGACCCCGAGCAGCCGACGACGGTGAGCTTCATGAAGCAGAAACCTCCGCTGGCGGGAATGTCTGAGAGGGGCGTCGGGGGTCGTGCGGTGCGTCGAGCGTAAGGCGCAAAACCTCCGGTCGCTCCTCCGCCAAGGGCTGTTGTGGGCGAACTCACCTGTGGTGTCACCGGTTCGGCTGGCAGCGCCGGGTGTGATCCTCGTGAGAAGGGCGCGGGGGAGGGGATGGCGCCGGTAACGTCTCAGTATGGACACGTCCTGGTGGCTGGCGCTCGCCGCGGTGGTACTGCTCGCGCTCGTCGCCACGCTCGTCGACGGCTGGGGTCGGCGGTCGTCGGCGCGGCGGGGCCGGACGGCGGCGCGGACCGCCGCGGTGGCGGGGCTGCCGCAGCCGGCGGAGATCTGGTGGGCGGACGTCCCCTACGAGGACGAGGCGCGCACGAAGGACCGGCCGTGCCTGGTGCTTGCGGTGCGCGGGGAGCGGGCGACGGTCGCGAAGATCACCACCCGGTTCCGCCACGGGCGCACCGGCGTGATCCCCCTCCCCCCGGGCTCGGTCGGCGACGCCCAGGGCCGCGCGAGCTTCCTGGAGACGGACGAACTGCGGGAGGTCCCGGTGTGGGGCTTCCGCCGACGCATCGGCGTGGTGGACCCGGCCCTTTGGGACCAGGTGCGATACCTGACCGGCTGAGAGCCGGGACGCACCGTGCGACGCCCGCACGGAGACCCGCGGCTGGCCCAGCCCGGGGGCCGGACGTCGGCCGGGTTCGCGGGCCGGACGGATCGGTGCACGGGCCGGGCGGCTCGGCCGGGCGGGGGCGGACGGATGGACTGGACGCACGAGCAGGGCGGACCAGCCGGGCGAAAGCCGAACGGGACGGCCTCGCGACAGCCCGATGCGCCGGCCCGACGCGCGAGCCGGGCGGATCGGCCCGCGGATCGGCCGGCGCGACGACCGACCGGGACGGCCAAGCGTGACAGCCCGCAGCCGGTCCGGCGGCCCGCGCCGAGGGCCGGGCAGTGGCTTCGGCCGGCCCTCGGCGGCCGGCCTCGCCGCGGCTGAGGAGGAGCAAGTGCAGCACCAGCGCGGCAGCGTGACCGCCCTGCGGCACCGGCGTGCCCGGCCGACTACCTCCGGGCAGCCCGCAACCGGACCGGGCCGAGGACCGAAACGCGCCCGGCAGCCGCTGGAAACGAACTCGCCACCGGGCCGGACCGGAAACCGAACCACGCCCGGGCGGCCGCCCCACCGCGCCGGGACCGGGCCAGACCTGGCCGGAGGCGCCGGTGGGAAACGTGAAGGGCCGGAGCTCGCTCCGGCCCTTCACGGTGTTCGGCGTCGGGTTACGCCCAGAGCTGGCCCTGGAGCGTCTCGATGGCCTCCTCCGTCGTGGCCGCCGTGTAGACGCCCGTCGACAGGTACTTCCAGCCGCCGTCGGCGACGACGAAGACGATGTCGGCCGGCTCACCGGCCTTCACGGCCTTCTTGCCGACGCCGAGCGCGGCGTGCAGCGCGGCGCCCGTGGAGACGCCGGCGAAGATGCCCTCCTGCTGGAGCAGCTCGCGGGTGCGGGTGACCGCGTCCGCCGAGCCGACCGAGAAGCGGCTGGTGAGGACCGACGCGTCGTACAGCTCGGGGACGAAGCCCTCGTCGAGGTTGCGCAGGCCGTAGACCAGGTCGTCGTAGCGCGGTTCGGCGGCGACGATCTGGATGTCCGGCTTGTGCTCGCGCAGGTAGCGGCCCACGCCCATGAGCGTGCCGGTGGTGCCGAGGCCCGCCACGAAGTGCGTGACGGAGGGCAGGTCCGCGAGGATCTCGGGGCCCGTCGTCGCGTAGTGGGCGCCCGCGTTGTCCGGGTTGCCGTACTGGTAGAGCATCACCCAGTCCGGGTGCTCGGCCGAGAGTTCCTTGGCGACGCGCACGGCGGTGTTGGAGCCGCCGGCCGCCGGGGAGGAGATGATCTCGGCGCCCCACATGGCCAGCAGGTCCCGGCGTTCCTGGGAGGTGTTCTCCGGCATCACGCACACGATGCGGTAGCCCTTGAGCTTCGCCGCCATGGCCAGGGAGATGCCGGTGTTGCCGCTGGTCGGCTCCAGGATGGTGCAACCCGGGGTCAGGCGGCCGTCCTTCTCCGCCTGCTCGATCATGTGCAGGGCCGGGCGGTCCTTGACCGACCCGGTCGGGTTGCGGTCCTCCAGCTTCGCCCAGACACGGACCTCGGCGGACGGCGACAGCCGCGGCAGGCGCACCAGGGGGGTGTTGCCGACCGCGGCCAGGGGTGAGTCGTATCGCATCGGTGATCAGACCATGCCGCCGGCTACGGCCGGCAGGATCGTGACGTTGTCGCCGTCCGTCAGCTTGGTCTTGATGCCGTCGAGGAAGCGCACGTCCTCGTCGTTCAGGTAGACGTTGACGAAACGGCGCAGCTGGTCGCCGTCCACGATGCGGGCCTGGATGCCGGCGTGCCGCGTCTCGAGGTCGGCGAACAGCTCGGCGAGGGTGTCACCGCTGCCCTCCACCGCCTTCTGACCGTCGGTGTACTGGCGGAGGATGGTCGGGATGCGGACCTCGATGGCCATGGCTCAGGGCTCCTGTCGGGAGTAGTCAGTCGGGCGCGCGGCAGCGCAAGAACAGCGGGGTGGTGCGTGTGTGCAGCGCCGCGGCTCACGGCCGTACGGCGGCAGGGATCGGCGTCAACAGATGGCGCTGGCGAGCCTGCACAGGTCGACGTGCAGCCGCGCAACGAGCAGCAGGCCCGGCGTCTTGTCGCTCACGTCGTGGAAAACCATGCGGTCATCGTATCGATTCCCGGTCCGGGTCCTGGAATGTGATCCCACATCGCGGACGTTTTCGGGCCGGGGAGTGAGACCGCACTGTTCAGGCCCCGCTCAGTACGCCTCGACGATCTCGACCTCCTCCTCCGTGACCTCGCCCTCCACGATCCGGAAGGAGCGGAACTGGAACTCGCCGGCCCCGTCGGTGTCGGCCGTGGAGACGAGGACGTAGTGCGCGCCGGGCTCGTTCGCGTACGAGATGTCGGTGCGGGAGGGGTAGGCCTCGGTCGCCGTGTGGGAGTGGTAGATCACCACCGGCTCCTCGTCACGGTCGTCCATCTCGCGGTAGAGCTTGAGCAGGTCGCCGGAGTCGAACTCGTAGAACGTGGGCGACATGGCCGCGTTCAGCATCGGGATGAAGCGCTCGGGGCGGTCCGAGCCCGCGGGGCCCGCGATCACGCCGCACGCCTCGTCGGGGTGGTCCTTGCGCGCGTGGGCGACGATCTGGTCGACGAGGGCCTGGGTGATGGTCAGCATGTTCGTCAGGATAAGCAGAAGGGCCGTTCCGTACCGATGGATGGTACGGAACGGCCCACATGCCGGACGCCCTGAGCGGCAGCCGCCGGGGAGTGCCACGAGTACTCCCCGCGGCGGGACGTCCTCGCGGGTTGGTCAGCCGACCTTCTCGAACTCCGGGTCGCGGCGCTCGGCGATCTGCGGGTTGCGGCTCTTGAGGACCGCCCAGCCGATGCCCAGGGCGACGGCCCAGCCGGCCGCGACGTACAGGCAGACCCGCGCGTCCTTGTCGTACGCGATCATGCAGGTCACGCCGACGAGGAAGAGCAGCGCGACCCAGCTGAAGAGCGCACCGCCGGGAGCGGGGAAGGACGAGGCGCGCAGCCGGCCCGCGTCGACCGCGGCGCGGTAGCGGATGTGGCTGACGAGGATCATCATCCAGGTCCAGATGCCGGCCGCGGTGGCGACGGAGGTGACGTAGAGGAACGCCTTCTCCGGGACGACGTAGTTCAGGACGACGCCGATGCCCATGAGCGCCACGGAGACCGTGATGCCGACGGCGGGCGTCTTGCGGGCGTTGAGCTTGCCGAAAGCCTGCGGGGCCTCGCTGTTGGCGGCCAGGTCGCGCAGCATCCGGCCGGTCGAGTACATGCCCGAGTTGCAGGACGACAGGGCCGCGGTGAGCACCACGAAGTTGACGATGCCCGCGGCGAGCGGGATGCCGATCTCGCCGAACGCGTGGACGAACGGGCTCTCGCCGGCGGAGAACTCGGTCCACTTGACGACGGAGAGGATCACCAGCAGGGCGCCGACGTAGAAGACGATGATGCGCCAGGGCAGGGTGTTGATGGCCTTGGGCAGGGTCTTCTCGGGGTTCTCGGACTCGCCCGCGGTGACACCGACGAGCTCGACGGCGAGGTAGGCGAACATGACGCCCTGGAGCGTCATCAGGCTGGAGCCGATGCCGTTCGGGAAGAAGCCGTCGTGCGACCAGAGGTTGGAGACGGTGGCGGTGTCACCGGCGTCGGAGAAGCCGAGGGTGAGCACGCCGAGACCGATGACGATCATGCCGATGATGGCCGTGACCTTGATCATCGAGAACCAGAACTCGACCTCGCCGAAGATCTTGACGGAGATCAGGTTGACGCCGAAGAGCACCACCAGGAACACCAGGGCGCTGACCCACTGCGGGATCTCCGGGAACCAGAAGTGGATGTAGATCGCGGCGGCCGTGAGCTCGGCCATGCCGGTGACCACCCACATGAGCCAGTACGTCCAGCCCGTGACGAACCCGAAGAACGGGCCGAGGAACTCGCGGGCGTACTCGGCGAAGGAGCCGGAGACGGGGCGGTACAGGAGCAGCTCGCCCAGGGCCCGCATGATGAAGAAGATGACGACGCCCGCGAGGGCGTACATGAGGATGATGCTGGGGCCGGCCTTGGCGATGTTCGCTCCGGCACCCATGAACAGACCGACGCCGATGGCGCCGCCGATCGCGATCATCTGGACCTGGCGACTGCCGAGTCCGCGCTCGTACCCCTCTTCGGAGACGTTGTCCGTGTCGACCTGCGCAGAGGTCATGTGTGGTGCGCCTTTCTCCATGCCGACCCGGACCTTCGTCGGCCTCGGATCGGGTCTCGATCCCCCCGGAATGATGGAGCGGTGCCTGGCCGACGGTTGTCGGCTCGGTGGCGCACCCGGCCGGACATTCGGGTGGTGTCGGCCGGGCGGTCGTGAAGATTTATCACGGCCGCAACACTGATCACCTGGGTGGATTGTGACGCACCGCACAGGGAAAACCGGACAAAGCGCAGCCCAAGGCGGCATAGAAGACGGGCACAGTGACGCGATCGTTATCCGGATTTGAGTGTCCTCTGAGCGAACACCGATCGGTCACCCGGCGGTCACGGAACCTGCACGGATCAGGGCATAAGGGTTCCGACCAGCGTCTCCTGGAGTCCACCCAGCCAGAGGTAGGCCATCACCATCGGCTTGCGCGGGTCCTCGTCCGGGAGGCGGTAGAGGAGGTCGGTGTCCTCCTCCTCGGTGATCTCCAGCCGCGAGCCGATCGCGAGCCGCAGGTCGTTCAGGGCCGACAGCCACTGCTGGGACTCCTCCACCGACAGCTTCAGCACCGCGCCGCCCTCGCCGGCCGAGGCCGAGGAGAGCGCGTCCAGGGACCGGATCACGGCGAGGGCGTTGTCCCGCTTGCCGGCCCGCAGGTCGTTCTCGGTGTAGCGGCGGAACTCGGCGGAGTACGCCCGCTGCTCCTCGGCGTCCCGGGGCGAGGCGGGCTGCTCGGGGTCGCTGTAGGCGTCCGGGAACAGGCGCCTGAGCACCGGGTCGGCGGGCGGCTCGCTCGGGCCCTCCGCGAACAGCTCGGCGAGCGGGTCGCCGGGGGCGTCCTCGGCGGGGCCGGGGCCGATGAGCTCCAGGAGCTGGACGGCCAGCGACCGGATGATGGAGATCTCGACGTCGTCGAGGGCGACGGCCGCGCCGCCGCCGGGAAGCGGTTCGAAGGTTCCGGGCATGAACGCCTTTTCGCTGCTGGGCGGGGAGCTGGCTACTTGCGGTCCTGCTGGAGGGTGGCCCACAGGCCGTAGCCGTGCATGGCCTGCACGTCGCGTTCCATCTCCTCGCGGCTGCCGCTGGAGACGACCGCCCGGCCCTTGTGGTGGACGTCGAGCATGAGCTTGGTGGCCTTGTCCTTGGAGTAGCCGAAGTACGTCTGGAAGACGTACGTCACATAGCTCATGAGGTTGACCGGGTCGTTGTGCACGATGGTGACCCAGGGGACGTCCGGCTCGGGTACGGCGAAGACCTCCTCCGCCGACTCGGTGCGTTCGATCTCCAGGGGCGCGGGTGACGTCACACTGCCCATGCTGCCACCCGAGGGGGGTAGTCGCACAAACGGGCCTGGAAGCCGGGGGCCTTGATGAAAATCGTCAGACTGACGAAATGGGGGTACCATCCTCGTCATGAACACAGCGGACCTTGGGCTGCCGGTGGATGTTCCCTCGACGGCGCTCTTCACGGACCAGTACGAGCTGACGATGCTGCGGGCCGCCCTGGAGGCGGGCACGGCCGAGCGGCGGAGCGTGTTCGAGGTCTTCACCCGGCGCCTGCCGAACGGGCGCCGCTACGGAGTCGTGGCGGGCACCGGGCGGGTCCTGGACGCGGTGGAGAACTTCCGTTTCGACGCGGGCGTGCTCGACTTCCTGCGCGAGCGCGAGATCGTCGGCGAGGAGACCCTCGCATGGCTCGCCGGCTACCGCTTCAGCGGGGACATCTGGGGCTACCCCGAGGGCGAGGTGTACTTCCCGGGCTCGCCGATCATGCGGGTCGAGGGCACCTTCGCCGAGTGCGTGCTGCTGGAGACCGTGATCCTGTCGATCCTCAACCACGACTCGGCGATCGCCGCGGCCGCCTCGCGCATGTCGTCGGCCGCCGGGGACCGGCCGCTGATCGAGATGGGCGCCCGGCGCACGCACGAGCTGGCGGCGGTGGCGGCGTCCCGGGCCGCGTACGTGGGCGGCTTCGCGACCACCTCGGACCTGGCCGCCGGGTTCCGCTACGGCATCCCCACCGTCGGCACCTCCGCCCACGCCTTCACCCTGCTGCACGACAGCGAGCGGGACGCCTTCCAGGCCCAGGTGAACACGCTCGGGCGGGGCACGACGCTGCTGGTGGACACGTACGACGTCGCCGAGGCGGTCCGTACGGCCGTGGAGGTCGCCGGGCCCGGGCTCGGAGCGGTGCGGATCGACTCCGGCGATCTGCTGCTGGTGGCGCACCGGGTGCGGCAGCAGCTGGACGAGCTGGGCGCGACCGACACGAAGATCATCGTGACCTCGGACCTGGACGAGTACGCGATCGCCTCGCTGGCGGCGGCGCCCGTGGACGCGTACGGCGTCGGTACGCAGCTGGTGACCGGGTCCGGGCACCCGACGTCCTCGATGGTCTACAAGCTGGTCGCGCGGGCCGAGTCCGCGGAGCCGAACGCTCCGCTGGTGCCGGTGGCGAAGAAGTCGAGCGGGGGCAAGACGTCCGTGGGCGGGCGCAAGTGGGCCGCGCGGCGGCTGGACTCCTACGGGGTCGCCGAGGCCGAGGTGGTCGGCACCGGGCCGGTGCCGACGGAGCTCGCGGACCGGCAGCTGCTCGTGGAGCTGGTCAAGGGCGGCGAGGTGGTCGCCCGTGAGCCGCTGGACGCGGCGCGGGACCGGCACGCGGCGGCGCGTGCGGGGCTCCCGATGTCGGCCACGCAGCTCTCGCGCGGGGAGCCCGTCATTCCGACGGAGTACGCGCACGGCGCCTCGGGTAGCTAGGGGATGTGCCGCGATGCGCCGAGCCGTGCCCCCTCCCGTCTCCTCCCCCATGTCAATAGGCTCGGAAGTTCACCGGCCGGGCTTGCCGACCTCATAGCCGAAGGACACCGACCATGCGCCGCGCCTTGATCGTCGTAGACGTGCAGAACGACTTCTGCGAGGGGGGCAGCCTCGCGGTGGCCGGCGGTGCCGATGTGGCCGCCGCCGTCACCGAGCTGATCGGGCAGGCCGCCGGGTCCGGCTACCAGCACGTCGTGGCCACCCGCGATCACCACATCGCCCCCGGCGGCCACTTCTCCACCAACCCCGACTACGTCCGCTCCTGGCCCGCGCACTGCGTCGCCGGCACGGAGGGCGTCGGCTTCCACCCGAACTTCGCCCCCGCCGTCGCGTCCGGCTCCGTCGACGCCGTCTTCGACAAGGGCGCGTACGCGGCGGCGTACAGCGGCTTCGAGGGCACGGACGAGAACGGCACGCCCCTGGCCGACTGGCTCCGCTCCCGCGAGGTCACCGAGGTGGACGTGGTCGGCATCGCCACGGACCACTGCGTACGCGCCACGGCCCTGGACGCCGCGAAGGAGGGCTTCCGCACGCACGTCCTCCTCGACCTCACGGCGGGCGTGGCCCAGGAAACCACCGAGCGGGCCCTGGAGGAGCTCCGCGAGGCGGGCGTGGAGCTGTCGGGCAAGCCGGTCGTCCAGTGACCCGACAGGCCCGGCCCTGAGGGTCAGGTCTGGGCTGTCGGGCGCCGCAGGAGGGCTCTGATCGGGCGCCACAGTTCCAGGGCGAGGTCGGGGCCGGTCACGACACCGTTGTCAGGGGCCGTGCGCCATATGAGGCCGTCGGGGTGGTGCAGGACGGCCGTGATCTCGTCGGGGGACGGCGGGGCGGCGTTGCCGCGCAGGTAGACCGCGCGCAGGCCCAGGTTGCGGAGCCTGGTCAGGGCTCGGGCACGGTTCGCCGCGTGGACGAGCACGCGGACGGATCCGGGGCCGTCGGCGGCGGGACTGGGCAGGTTCAGCGCCACCACCACGGTGCCGTTCGGCAGCTTGCAGAAGCCTCCTGCGGCCATGCGGTCATACCCCCGTGTCGGTCGGTGCGTCGGTCGGTGTCAATAAGAGAACCACAGGACGCACCTAAACACGGATCGGCGGCGACCCGCCAGGGGGTCGCCGCCGATCATGCTCTGACCTGCGAAAACGCGATCTACTTCGCCGCGGGGCCTACTTCGAGCTCGATCGTCGAGCCGTCCTTGGCCTCCTTGATGATCTTGATCTTGGTATTGGTGTCAGTGATCTTGACGCCGCCGGTCTTGTTCGCCTCGTCGTAGTAGGTGTTCACTCGGTCGTTGAAGACCGACACCCCCTTCGACGACGGGATGCTCGTGGCGACGTCCGCGTTGTGCAGCGTGATGCCGTCCGTGCGGTACAGGCTGAACGGCGAGTCGTAGGCCTGGATGCGGTTGCGCATCAGCGTGCCGTCGGTCCACTTCAGCGCCTTCGGGTGCGAGTCGACCGGCAGCAGCAGACCCGTGCCCGGGTGGACGCTGGTGTTGTTGTCCTGCTGGGAGGTGTCCCACTTCCAGATCAACAGACCGTTCTGGTACGGGTAGTGCTCCACCCAGTCCGGACGGGTCTTGGAGAAGCCGAAGTTGTACGGGCCGACCTTGAGGGTCTTGTCGTACGACACGTACTGGCGGTTCTCCGCGATGTAGTACTGCGCGTAGTCCTTGGTGAAGGACGCGCCCATGCGGGAGAAGCCGTTCGCCTTCCAGGCCGGGTCCGCGGACTCGGCGTCGTCGGAGAAGACCGCGGCGCCGTCGGCGGTCACCGTGATGCGGTCGGCCGTGAAGCCCTTCTGGGCCACGCCGCCGTCGGTCTGGTAGCGGAAGCGCAGGTCGATCTTCTTGCCCGCGTAGGCGTCCAGCGGGAACGCCAGCTTCCTGTACGCGCCGGACGTGCCGGTCAGGACCGGCTTGTCGCTGCCGTCACGCGGGAGCGGCTGGCCGTCCACCGTGCCGTCGAGCGGGGTCCAGTTGGCGCCGCCGTCGGTCGACACCTCGGTGTAGAGGTAGTCGTAGTTGGCCTCGATGTCGTACCAGCCGTCGAGCGTCAGGGACGCCGACTTCTTGCCGGTGAGGTCGACCGAACGGGCCAGCGTGTTCTTGAGGTTGTCGCCGCTGCCGCTCCACCACTGGTTGGTGCCCTGCGCGGGCTGCACGATCTCGGTGGTGACCTTCTTCTTGGGCAGCTCGACCACGAGGCCCTGCTTGTGCTTCGTGTTGTACTCGGCGACGCCCAGCTTGTGCCACGAGTTGGTCGCGGCCTTCGCGGTGTCGTACTTGAGCCACCCCAGCTGGAGCTTGTCCCAGGCGGTCATGTCGCCGGGCAGGTCACCGATCTCGTTCTTGCCGGTGCCGAGCCAGGAGCCGGAGGACATCAGGGTCCAAAAGCCGGTGGAGTTGTCGCCGCCGCCGCTGGTGTCGTAGTGGTCCGGCAGGCCGAGGTCGTGGCCGTACTCGTGGGCGTAGACGCCGAGTCCGCCGTTCTCCGGCTGGACGGTGTAGTCGCCGACCCAGATGCCGGTGTCGCCGATCTTCGCGCCGCCCAGCTTGTTGTTCTCCGGGCCGGTGGCGCCGGCGTCGGTGCCGAAGGCGTACCAGCGGTGGGCCCAGATCGCGTCCTCGCCCTGGGCGCCGCCGCCCGCGGACTCGTCCTCACCGGCGTGCACGACCTGGAAGTGGTCGATGTAGCCGTCGGACTCGTTGAAGTCGCCGTCGCCGTCGAAGTCGTAGCGGTCCCACTGGTCGTACTGCTTGACGTCCGCCTTGATCTCGGCGTCGGTCTTCCCAGCCGCCTTCTGCTGGGAGACCCACGCGTTCAGACCGTCGCTGACGACGTTCCACACGCTCGGGCAGTTGGTGTCACCGCAGGCGTTGTTGCCGTAACGGGCCTCGTTGTAGGGGACCTTGACCCAGTCGGAGACCTCGCCCTCGACCGAGTAGCGGCCGGAGGACTGCTTCTCGTAGTACTTCTTCACCGACTCGGCGTTCTTGCCGGTGCCGAAGTAGAGGTCCTCGAAGTACTTCTGGTCGTAGTCCGCGCGCCAGGCCGTGGAGTTGTCCTTCGTGCGGTCCGGCTTGGCTATCTGGTTGTGCAGCGGGCCGGGCGTGCCGCCGAACTCGCTGATCTGGTCGCCGAACTCGACCAGGATGGTGAAGATCTTGTCGGTCTTCTCGCGGCCGAGCTCGACGTACTTGCTGTCGCCCTTCTTGCTCTTGAGCTGGACGACCTTCGAGCCGTCACGGTTCTTCACCGTGGACTTGCCGGATATGACCTGCTTCAGGGCCTCCTGGCGCTGAGCCTCCTGGGTCTTGCTCAGCGGGCCTTCGAGGTCGTGCTCGCCGTGGTGACGATCCGCCGGGTCGTGCCGGTCCACGGTGGTGGACCTGGGAGCGGAGGTGTCGTCGGCCTGGGCCACGCCGTACACGGAGACGGTGGCCGTGGCCGCCGCGAGCGCCACGCCTATGGCTGCCGCTCTGAACGTCCAGGGTCTACTGGTCACTTGAGTTCCTCCCCCGCGTTCGTGCGCGCGGAGGAAGAGGTCTGGTGTGAACGGAGTCCGCGCGCGCGTGATCAACGCGTGTAGTCAAGTGACGACATTTGACTAGAGGTTTAGAAGAAAAGACAGATCTTGACTTGGACAGGTCAAGTGCACTATGCGGAGTCCATGTTCGTTTTGCGGACAACCGTTCGGGTGCCCGGCAGGCACCCGCCGACGTCCGGCAGGCACGTGCCACCGTCCGGTGGGCGCGCGCATATGTCCACTACCTGGACGCCATGACTCCGTGCGCCCCCTGTGCTCCGGCCCTGTTGATTAGGTCACGCTTACCGTTCGTTCCACTCGGGCACCCTGCCGATGAGAATGTCGCTTGGCAGAACGCCCGGAAGCCGGCGGAACGCCAGGCCGACACCCCCGTGGACCCCCACTTTCGAGGACATGATGGCCATGCCCCGTCCGACCGCCGCACAGCTCGCCTACGGTTCCTGCACCGTGATCCTCTCGACCCTCGCCATGCTGCTGCTGTCACAGACGAGTTCGGGCGTGGGGATCGCGATCATCGCCGTCGCGGCGCTCGCCCTCGGGCTGCTGGTCGCCATGACGGTGCCGCTGCCCGGGAAGCGCCCGGCCGCGGTGGAACAGCCCGCGCCCGAGGAACCCGTGCGGGCATCGGTCGCCGCACCGGCCCCGGAGCCGGTGCGGGAGCGGGCGGTCTCCTGACGGCTGTGTGATGCGTCCGGGCCTCAGTTGGTACTGACCACGACCGTTTTGGCCGCCTTGTCGTGCGGGCCCTGCCGGTAGGGCCGGTCGAAGAGGATCCAACCGCCCGAGATCACGAGCCAGACGCAGAAGCAGCAGAAGAAGCACGGGATCCACAGCACCGCCGCGCGCATCAACGCGTTCTGCACGGAGGGCGTGGCGCCGTTGTCGAGGTTGGCCACGCGCAGGTGCAGCAGTTTCTTGCCGAGGGTCTGGCCGGTCCGCGCGGTGAGGAAGGTGTCGTAGGCGATGTAGAGGACGGTGGCGACCGCCGACTGCCAGAAGGACTTGCCGGCCTCGATGCGGTCGCTGTCCACGTCGTACTCGTTGACGCCGAAGCCCCAGGTGAGCAGCACGACGACGGCACCCACCAGGATCACGTCGATGATGCGGGCGAGCGCGCGCTTGACGCCGTCGGCGAGCGGGGGCATGCCGGCGAGGGGGTCGGTGGGGTAGGAGCCGCCGCCGTAGGGGGAACCGCCGTAAGGGCCGCCGCCGGGAGGACCGCCATAAGGGCCACCGCCCTGGCCGCCGCCGGGAGGACCGCCGTAGGGGCCACCGCCCCGGCCGCCGCCGGGAGGGACATCGCCGGGGCCGCCGCCCGGGTATCGCGGGTCGTAGGGCGAGCCCGCGCCCTCGCCGGGCTGCTCGCCCGGGGGCCGCTTCTTGAGCGGATCGTCTTCCGGGGGCTGCTGACCGGAGCCGGGGGGCGGTTCACTGCTCATGGCCCGAGTCGACCGCGAACCCCCCGGCTCCGCATCCGGCAGACGGCCGTCCGAGGTACGGCTCAGCCGGCCACGAACGTGTGCGCGACCTTGTCGTGCCAGCACTGGCGCCACGGCTTGTCGAAGAGGCACCAGGCGATGCCGACGATCCCGACGACGAGGAGTCCGGGCACGCTGTAGACCACCCAGCGCCGCAGCGCCGCGCCGAACTCCGGGGCGTCGTGGCCTTCGATGTCCCGCACTTCGAGACCCATCAGCTTCTTTCCGAGGGTGCGGCCCCACTTGGCGGTGGGCAGCACCTCGGAGACGACGCCGACGAGCAGCAGGACGGCCAGGACGATGCCGAGGTACACCGACGTGGTGCCGTCGAGCAGCCAGACCGTGACGGTCTCGCCGGAGAGTTTGGCCGCGTCGATCTTCTCGTTGACGTGGTCGATCGCCTTGATGCCGAGCGGTACGGCGGCCCCGGCGGTGACGCCGGCGAGGACGAGGGTGTCCAGCAGCCGGGCGGCCAGCCGCTTGCCGAGCCCCGCGGGGCGGGCCGACGCCTGGCGCCGGGCGGCCGCCTGGAACACGTCCTCGGTCGGCGGCTTCCAGGGCGCGACGGGCTGCTCGTCGCCGCCCGCTCCGGCGAGCCGGTGCACCTGCTGCGCCCAGGAGGACTGGCCGCCTCCGGAGCCGGCGCTGAGCGGCGTGGCGGAGGCGGCTGGGCCGGGCTGGGGGCCGCCGGACTGCGCGGGCTGGGGGCCGCCGGACTGCGCGGGCTGGGGGCCGCCGGACTGCGGGGGGACGGTGGGCGCCGCCTGGGGCCCGGACAGCGCCGTCGGGGCGGCCGCGGAGGCCTGGGCGCCGGCGCCGGCCTGTGCGGCGGCCCGGGCGGCGGCGGCCTTCCCGGCACCGAAGCCGGGGCGGTGCGAGGCGTCACCGGAGGCGGCCGCGCCGCCCTGCGCGCCGAACGCGGGTCCCGCCGGGCTGCCGCCCGGGCCGGCCTGGGCCCCGAAACCGGACCCCGCCGAGCCCGGCGCCCCGAAGCCGGCCGCTGCTCCCTGAGAGCCGAAACCCGATCCTGGCGGGTTGCCGCCGGATCCGCCCGGCCCGCCCTGCCCACCGAACCCGGACCCCGCCGGGCCACTGCCCGAACCGCCCGAGCCCGCGGAAGCGGCCGGGCCCTGACGCGGCGACACCGCGCGGAACGTCATCGTGCCCTCGTCGGGGGCATCGGCGGTGGCGCCTCCTCCGGCCTTCCCCGTCGGGCGGCGGAAGACGAACGTGCTGCCGGCGGCCGCGGCGTCCGCCTCCTGGTCCGCGGGAGGGACATCGGCCGTGCCGTCGGCGGCGGGCTCCCCGGCCGGCTGCCGGTCGGCGTGCGGCACCCTCGGGTCCGCGCCCTGCGCGGCCTGCTGTGCGCCCCACGAGACGCGGCGGTCCTGGTCGCCGCCGAAGCCGGACTGGCGGGAGCGGTCGGCGCCCCACGCCGACGCGGGTTCGGGACGGCTGCCGTGCTGGGCGTCGGCAGGGGACGGCTCGTCGACCGGGTCCTCGTCGAAGAAGTGCGGGCCGGTCTCCTCGACCGAGGCGGAGGCGGCGCCGGAGGCGGAGGCGGCGCCGGGCTGTTCCGCCCCCGCACCGGGCGGCGGCGCGAGCGTCTCGCCGTCCTTGGGTGCGGGACGGCTGGTGCCCGGCACCCAGGAGGCACCGTTCCAGTACCGGACATATCCAGGAATGGACGGGTCCGGGTAATAACCTTCGCGGGGCCTGTCGTCACCGGGGGCCGGGGTTGGGGCGCTCATCTCCGTCGTCCCGTATCTGCTCGAGGGCCAAATGGGGGCCTCCACATCTATCAGACGTGCGCAACCCCCACCGCCGCTCCCACCGGACCCACCCCTTTCGAGCACCGATGTGCTACGCGTCGCACGCCCCGCGCCTCCCCCTGCGAAAAAACTTCCGGCAACGCGCGTAATGCCGCCGCGCCCGCGCGCTCTCTCCTCCCGACCGGCCCTCGCGGGCAGCCTGCAGAGAGGGGAACACCGCCATGCGCACCGTGGTGGAACGCGAACTGGAGCTGAAACTCGTCCTGTCGCCGGAGCGCCGGATCCCGGTGCCGGCCCGGCTCGGGTACGTCACCGACGATCCGTACGCCGTCCACGTCACCTTCCACATCGACTCCGCGCACCCCGTGCACTGGACGTTCGCCCGGGACCTGCTGGTGGAGGGCGTGTTCCGGCCGTGCGGGCGGGGGGACGTGCGGGTGTGGCCGACGAAGGCCGAGGGGCGCACCGTCGTGCTGGTGGCGCTGAGGTCACCCGACGGGGACGCCCTGCTGGAGGCCCCGGCGGCCCCGGTGTCGGCCTGGCTGGAGCGCACGCTGCGGGTGGTCCCGCCGGGGACGGAGGGTGAGCAGCTCGGTCTCGACGACGAGCTGGCCCAGCTGCTCGCCCAGTGAGGCCTTCGAGGCCCGTCCGCTGCGTCCGTCAGAAGAGCTTGCCCGGGTTCAGGAGGTTCAGCGGGTCGAAGGCCTGCTTGACGGCCCGCTGCATCTCCATCCCGACGGGGCCGATCTCGCGCGCCAGCCACTCCTTCTTCAGCACGCCGACGCCGTGCTCGCCGGTGATGGTGCCGCCGAGTTCCAGGCCGAGGGCCATGATCTCGTCGAAGGACTCGCGGGCGCGCCGGGACTCGTCGGGATCGGCCGGGTCGAAGCACACCGTCGGGTGGGTGTTGCCGTCGCCCGCATGGGCGACGACCCCGATGGTGAGCTGGTACTTCTCGGCGATCCGGTCGACCCCGTCGAGCATCTCGGCGAGGCGGGAGCGGGGCACGCACACGTCGTCGATCATCGTCACGCCCTTGACCGCCTCCAGCGCGGTGAGCGACAACCGACGCGCCTGGAGGAGCAGTTCGGACTCCGCCGCGTCGTCGGCCGGTACGACCTGGGTGGCGCCGGCGGCCTCGCACAGCGCGCCGACGGCGGCGAGGTCGGCGGCCGGGTCGGTGGTGTCGAAGGCGGCGAGCAGCAGGGCCTCGGTGCTCTCCGGGAGGCCCATCTGCGCCAGGTCGTTGACGGCCTTGACCGTCGTGCGGTCCATGAGTTCGAGGAGTGACGGGACGTGGCCGCCCTCCATGATGCGGCACACGGCGTCGCAGGCGGCGGCCCCGGAGGCGAACTCGGCGGCCAGCACGAGCTGCTCGGGCGGCTTGGGGCGCAGGCCGAGCACGGCCCGTACGACGATGCCGAGCGAGCCCTCGGAGCCGACGAACAGCCGGGTCAGGTCGTACCCGGCGACGCCCTTGGCGGTGCGGCGGCCGGTGGACATGAGCCGCCCGTCGGCCAGCACCACGTCCAGTCCGAGGACGTACTCGGCGGTGACCCCGTACTTCACGCAGCACAGGCCGCCCGAGGCCGTGCCGATGTTGCCGCCGATGGTGCACATCTCCCAGCTGGAGGGGTCCGGCGGGTAGTACAGGCCGTGTTCGCCGACGGCCCGGGAGAGGGCGGCGTTGATCACGCCGGGCTCGACGACGGCGATGCGGTCGACCGGGTTGATCTCCAGGATCCGGTCCATCTTGGTCAGGGAGAGCACGATGCAGCCGTCGGAGGCGTTGGCGGCGCCGGACAGTCCGGTGCGGGCGCCCTGCGGGACGACCGGGACGCGCAGGGCGGTGGCGGTGCGCATGACGTGCTGGACCTGCTCGACCGTGCGGGGCAGGACGACCACGGCCGGGGCGCCGGCCGGGCAGAAGCTCGCCATGTCGTGGGCGTAGGAGGCCGTGACGTCGGGGTCGGTGAGGACCGCCTCGGCGGGGAGGCCGCCGAGCAGCAGGTCGACGAGGTCACCGCTCGCTGCGGTGTGTGCGTCGTCGGAGCGGGGCGCTTCGATACGGCTCATGATCACAGGTTCGCACCCGGGGCCATCGGTGTGAACCCCGTCGGCGGCACCCTTCACCTGCCCGGGTGTGGTCGTCGTACTGACGCACAGTGATCGCCATGGAGAACCAGCAGGAGGGTCCGGAGCGGCGGGAGAGCGGCCCGGGGCGCCGCGTTCGTGCGCGGCGGGTGCTGATCGCCTCCGTGGCGGGGTGTGCCGTGCTCGGCGGGGTGCTGGTGCTGCTGCCGTGGGGGCGGCCCGCCGAGCCCGCTCCGCCGTCTCCGGGGGCGCTGGCCATGGCGGCGGTCGGCGCCGGGGTGCCGGCCGCGCTGCCCGATCTGGCGGAGCTGATCGACGAGCGGGAGAAGCGGGTGCGCACCCGTCCGAAGGACGCGACGTCCTGGGCGGTGCTCGGGGCGGCCTACGTGGAGCAGGGGCGGCGGCTCGCGGACCCCGGGTACTACCCGCGCGCGGAGAAGGCGTTGCGGACGTCGCTCGCGGTCCGGCCGGAGCGGAACGTCCGGGCCCTGGCCGGGCTGGCCGCCCTGTCGAACGCCCGCCGGGACTTCCCCGCCGCGCGCCGCTGGGGCGAGGCGGCGCTGAAGCTGGAGCCCCGGCGGTGGACGACGTACCCACTGCTCATCGACGCCTACACCGGGCTCGGTGAGCACGCGGCGGCGAAGCGGACGCTGGACCGGCTGACGGAACTGCGCTCCGGTCCGGCCGTGCTGGCGCGGGCCGCGGCCGTCTACCGGGACCGGGGCTGGCGGGAGGACGCGGCGGCCTCGCTGGCGGACGCGGCGGCGGGCGCGCGGGCCCCGGCCGAGCGGGCGGCCTACCTGGAGCGGGCCGGGCAGCTGGCGTGGGAGCGCGGCGACTTGGAGGACGCGCTGCGGCACTTCCGGGAGGCGGTGCGCCTCGACCCGGACCAGCGGGCCGCGCAGGCCGGGCAGGGCAGGGTGCTCGCCGGGCTGGGCCGGACGACGGAGGCGCTGAACGCGTACCAGGTGGCGCTGGCCAAGCAGCCGTGTCCGCGTTACGCCCTGGAGCTGGGCGAGTTGTACGAGTCGCTGGGTATGCCGGAGGCGGCACGGGTGCAGTACGACCTGCTGCGGGAGCGGGTCCGCGGCGCCGCCGCGGGCGGGGCCGACGAGGAGCTGGTCCTCGGCCAGTTCGAGGCCGACCACGGTGATCCGCGGTCCGCGGTACGGCGGTTGCGGGCGGAGTGGAAGCGCCAGCCGGGTACGGAGGTCGCCGACGCCCTGGGCTGGGCGCTGCACCGGGCCGGGCGGTCCGGGGAGGCGCTGCGCTACGCGGTGCGGGCGACGGACGGTGAGGGCGGGGGCGGGGTGCGCAGCGCCGTGTACGCCTACCACCGCGGCATGATCGAGCGTGAGCTGGAGCGGTACGGGGCGGCCCGGCGGCACCTGGCGGAGGCGCTGCGCATCAACCCGCACTTCTCGCCGCTGCACGCGCCGGCGGCTCGGGCGGCGTCCGAGGCGCTGGGGGAACCGCCGGACGAGGAACTGCCCGAGATGGACGAGGAGTGAGGCGTGCGGGTGCCCCGTGACACCCGCACGCCTCACAGGGGCGATCGGATCAGAGGTTGCCGCGGCGGGCCTGCTCCCGCTCGATCGCCTCGAACAGGGCCTTGAAGTTGCCCTTGCCGAAGCCCATCGAGCCGTGCCGCTCGATGATCTCGAAGAACACGGTCGGGCGGTCCTGGACCGGCTTGGTGAAGATCTGCAGCAGGTAGCCGTCCTCGTCGCGGTCGGCGAGGATCTTCAGCTCGCGCAGGGTGTCGATCGGGACCCGGGTCTCGCCGACCCACTCCCCCAGGGTGTCGTAGTACGAGTCGGGCGTGTTCAGGAACTCCACGCCGGCCGCGCGCATGGTGCGGACCGTCTGGACGATGTCGTTGGTGTTGAGCGCGATGTGCTGGACGCCCGCGCCGCCGTAGAACTCCAGGTACTCGTCGATCTGGGACTTCTTCTTGGCGATGGCCGGCTCGTTGATCGGGAACTTGACCTTGAGCGTGCCGTCGGCGACGACCTTCGACATCAGCGCGCTGTACTCGGTGGCGATGTCGTCGCCCACGAACTCCTTCATGTTCGTGAAGCCCATCACCTTGTTGTAGAAGCCGACCCACTCGTTCATCCGGCCGAGCTCGACGTTGCCGACGCAGTGGTCGATGGCCTGGAAGGTGCGCTGGGCGGGCGGCTCGACGATCGGCTCGGCCGCGACGAAGCCGGGCAGGTACGGGCCGTCGTAGCCGGAGCGCTCGACGAGGGTGTGGCGGGTCTCGCCGTAGGTGGCGATGGCGGCCAGGACGACCGTGCCGTGCTCGTCCTTCTGCTCGTACGGCTCGGCGACCGAGCGGGCGCCGTGCTCCAGGGCGTAGGCGTACGCGGCGCGCGCATCCGGCACCTCGATGGCGAGGTCGACGACGCCGTCGCCGTGCTCGGCCACGTGCCGGGCGAGGAAGTGGCCCCAGTCGCTGGACGGCTTGATGACCGAGGTGAGGACGAAGCGGGCGGAGCCGTTCTCCAGGACGTACGCAGCGGTCTCGCGGCTGCCGTTCTCCGGTCCGGAGTAGGCGACCAGCTTCATGCCGAAGGCGGTGGAGTAGTAGTGCGCCGCCTGCTTGGCGTTGCCCACGGCGAAGACGACCGCGTCCATTCCCTTGACCGGGAAGGGGTCGGCCTGCCGGGCGGTGTCGGGAGTGTGGTGTGTGGTCTGCGTCATAGCCGCAGGGTCTCCCCGCTCGGCAAGGTGCGCAATAGTTTGCGATTCCGCTGGGCAATCTGTTCAGCAATACGGCCGTATCACCGGCCCTTCTGTACAGGATGACCACCCGGGAGGCTGCTGTGGCGATCGATCATCTGGACGGCCGGATCCTCCTGCTGCTGGCCCGCGAGCCGCGGATCGGGGTGCTGGAGATGTCGCGGCGGCTCGGCGTGGCCCGGGGCACCGTGCAGGCGCGGCTCGACCGGCTTCAGTCGAACGGAGTCATCCGCGGCTTCGGCCCGGAGGTGGACCCGGCGGCGCTCGGCTACCCGGTCACGGCGTTCGCGACGCTCCAGATCCGGCAGGGCCAAGGCGCCGATGTGCGGGCCCACTTGGCGACCGTGCCGGAGGTGCTGGAGCTGCACACCACCACCGGCACCGGGGACATGCTGTGCCGGCTGGTGGCCCGCTCGAACGCCGATCTCCAGCGTGTGATCGACCGGGTCGTCGGTTTTGATGGCATCGTCCGGGCCTCCACGGCGATCGTCATGGAGAACCCCGTTCCGCTGCGGATCATCCCGCTGGTGGAGCAGGCCGCGGAGGAGACCTGAATCGTGGGGTGAGCGGGTGTGAACTTCTGGGAGTACGTGGCGAACCGGCACCAGCAGCTGCTCACGGACGCCTACCAGCACGCCAGCGCCGTCTTCCAGTGCATGGTCGTCGCGACCGTGCTCGGGGTCCTGATCGGGGTCGCCACCTACCGCAGCGAGTGGGCCGGGAACCTCGCGACCACGACCACCGCCACCGTCCTGACCGTGCCGGCGCTCGCCCTGATCGGTCTGCTCATCCCGGTCGTGGGGCTGGGCGTGCCGCCGACGGTGATCGCCCTGACGCTGTACGGACTGCTGCCGGTCGTGCGCAATGCGATCGTCGGGCTGCGCGGGGTCGACCCGTCACTGGTGGACGCGGCCACGGGCATCGGCATGTCCCGGCCGGCCCGGCTGCTGCGGATCGAGCTGCCGCTGGCCTGGCCGCCGATCCTGACCGGGATCCGGGTCGCGACCCAGATGCTGATGGGCATCGCGGCCATCGCGGCGTACGCCTCGGGACCCGGCCTCGGCAACGTCATCTTCCGCGGCCTCGCCTCGCTGGGCAGCGCCAACGCGCTCAACCAGGTCCTCGCGGGCACGCTCGGCATCATCATCCTGGCACTGCTGTTCGACGCCGCGTACGTCCTGATCGGGCGGCTGACCATTCCCGGGGGGATCCGTGCCTGAGACCGGCGGCCACGGGGCCTCCATCGAGCTGGAGAGCCTGACCAAGCGGTACCCCGGCAGCGCGCAGCCGGCCGTGGACAACGTGAGCATGGAGATCAAGGCGGGCGAGGTCGTCGTCCTGGTCGGCCCCTCGGGCTGCGGCAAGTCGACCACGCTCAAGATGATCAACAGGTTGATCGAGCCGACCGGCGGCCGTATCCGCATGGGCGGTGAGGACGTCACCGACATCGACCCGGTGGGGCTGCGCCGCAAGGTCGGCTACGCGATCCAGTCCGCCGGGCTCTTCCCGCACATGACGGTCGCGCAGAACATCGCGCTCGTACCGAGGATGATCGGCTGGCCGAAGGCCCGGATCAGGGCGCGGACCGAGGAGCTGCTCGACCTCGTCGGCCTCGACCCCGGCGAGTTCCACGGCCGCTATCCGCGCCAGCTCTCCGGCGGTCAGCAGCAGCGGGTGGGCGTGGCCCGTGCCCTGGCCGCCGACCCCCCGGTGCTGCTGATGGACGAGCCGTTCGGGGCGGTGGACCCGATCACCCGCGACCATCTCCAGGACGAGCTGATCCGGCTCCAGCACGAGCTGCACAAGACGATCGTCTTCGTCACGCACGACTTCGACGAGGCGATCAAGATCGGCGACCGGATCGCCGTCCTGCGCGACCGGTCCCACATCGCGCAGTTCGACACCCCGGAGGCCATCCTCACGAACCCGGCGGACGACTTCGTGTCCGGGTTCGTCGGTGCCGGGGCGGCGCTGAAGCGGCTGAACCTCACCCGCGTGCGGGACGTGGAGATCACCGACTATCCGACGGTGATGATCGACGACCCGTTGCAGCAGATCTTCAACCGGCTGCGGGTCGGCGGCACCAACGAGGTCCTGCTGCTCGACCGGCGCGGCCGGCCCTACAAGTGGCTCAGGCGCGGTGATCTGATGCGGGCGCGGGGGTCGCTGGCCCGTGCCGGGACGCTGGTGCACGACACGGTCACCCGGGACGCGACCCTGCGGGACGCGCTGGAGGCGGTGCTCACCGACAACGCCGGGCGGGTGGCGGTCACGGGGCGGCGCGGTGAGTACACCGGCGTCGTCGACATGGAGACGCTCCTCAACTCCGTGCACGACATGCTGGAGGCCGACCGGCTGGACGCGCTGGAGCACCAGCACGAGCTGGAGGAACTGCGGGCGGCGCAGACGCACGCGGAGCAGGAGGGCGGCGGGGGCGTCACGGGCGTGGGCGGCCTCGGAGGGACGCGGTGACCGCTCCCGGACCGGTGCGAACGGCCCCCGGACCGGCGGACGAAGAGCAGGCCGAGGCGCCCCGGACGCCACCCGGCCCGCCGCCCCGGCACGTCGGATGGCAGAAGCTGACCGTGCTGCCCGCCGTCCTGGTGGCCGTACTGCTCGCCACCTGGCTCTGGTTCCAGCAGGCCGACCTGGACGCGCTGTCCCGGAACGCCCTGTCGGGCGGCCAGGTCTCCAAGGCCCTGTGGCAGCACGTCCAACTGACCGCGATCTCCACGTTCTTCGTGCTGATCATCGCGATCCCGCTGGGGATCCTGCTGACCCGCGGGGCGCTGCGCAGGGCCACTCCGGTGGCGATGGCGTTCGCCAACATGGGCCAGGCGACGCCCGCCATCGGCCTGCTGGCGCTCCTCGTCATCTGGCTGGGCATCGGCCGCCGGGCCGCCCTGATCGGCATCATCGCCTACGCCGTCCTGCCCGTGCTGTCGAACACCATCACCGGCCTGAAGGCGAACGACCCGACGCTGCTGGAGGCGGCGCGGGGCATCGGCATGTCGCCGATGGGGGTCCTGACCCGGGTAGAACTGCCGTTGGCGGTCCCGCTGATCCTGGCGGGTGTCCGCACGGCCCTCGTCCTGAACGTCGGCACGGCGACCCTGGCCGTCTTCGGCGGGGGCGGCGGACTGGGCGTACTGATCACGACCGGGATCACCAACCAGCGGATGCCGGTGCTGGTGCTGGGCTCGGTCCTCACGGTGGTCCTGGCGCTGCTGGTGGACTGGCTGGCCTCGCTGGCGGAAGTGTTCCTGCGGCCGCGGGGGCTCCAGCCATGAGACGGCGTACGTGCCTGGTGGCAGCGGGGCTGCTGGTCACCGGCTGCGGACTGACCAGCGGCTCCCCCATGGCGGACGACGTGCGGCCCGGGTCGGTCGGGCGGGGCGAGCCGCTGAAGGGCGCGAGCCTGACGGTGACGTCCAAGTCGTTCACCGAGGGGCTGATCCTCGGCGCGATCATGGGCATCGCCCTGGAGGCGGCCGGGGCGGAGGTACTCGACCGCACGGGCATCCAGGGGTCCATCGGCAGCCGCGAGGCGGTCCGCAAGGGCGACGCCGACGCCGGGTACGAGTACACGGGCACGGCGTGGATCACGTACCTGGGGAACAGCGAGCCGATCACCGATCCGCGCGAGCAGTGGGAGGCGGTCCGGAAGGCCGACGCGGCGAACGGGCTGGCCTGGCTGCGGCCGTCGTCCCTGAACAACACCTACGCGCTGGCGATGAACCAGGAGAACGCGAGGAAGTACGGCACGAAGACCCTGTCGGACGTGGCGAAGCTGGCGAAGTCCGACCCGGGGGCGGTGAGGCTGTGCGTGGAGGTCGAGTTCGCGAACCGGGCGGACGGGTTGCCGGGCATGCAGCGGGCGTACGGGATGGAGCTGCCGGCGCGGAACGTCACGCAGATGGACACGGGGATCATCTACACCCAGACGTCGAAGGGCAGTTGCCCGTACGGGGAGGTGTTCACCACCGACGGGCGCATCAACTCCATGAACCTGGCGGTCATGGCGGACGACAGGAAGTTCTTCCCGAACTACAACGCGGCGCCGATGATCAACGCGAAGACCCTCAGGCGGTGGCCGGCGATCTCGGACGTGCTGGATCCGGTGACGGCGAGGCTGAACAACGGGGTGGCGCGGACGCTGAACGCGAAGGTCGATGTGGAGGGTGAGGATCCGCATCAGGTGGCGCTGGACTGGATGGTGGAGGAGGGATTGGTCAGGGAGGGGTGACTTACCGGAAAGACTTACAAAGAAGACGTTGCAAAGGTCCCTTTGCAACGCTACCTTTGCATGGTGAGTGAGACCGAGAAGACACACGTACGGCAACTCGACGCCCGATCCCTGCGCGGACTCGCGCACCCCCTGCGGATGCAGCTGCTGGACGCCCTGCGCTTCGGCGGCCCGGCCACCGCCTCGCAACTCGCCGCGAAGCTGGGCGAGTCCAGCGGCGCCACCAGCTACCACCTGCGTCAGCTCGCGGAGTACGGCTTCGTCGAGGACGCCCCCGAGCGGGGCAAGGGGCGCGAGCGATGGTGGCAGGCGGTCCACCGCGGCCTGCGCTTCGACGACGCCCTCCTCAACGACTCGGACCCGACCGTGCGCGGCGCGGCGGACATGTACCTCCACGAGGTCGCCACCACGCAGACCCAGGACCTGTCGACGTGGCTGGGCAACCGCGGCTCATGGCCCGAGGAGTGGAGCCGCTCCTGGGACATGAGCAGTTGGACCCTGCAGCTCACGCCCGAACTGACGCGGGAGCTCGTCGAGAAGATGCACGCGCTGGTCGAGACGTACCGCGACCGCGCAACCACCGAGGACACCCCCGGCGCCGAGCAGGTCCGCCTCCACACCCACGCCTTCCCGATCAGGACGGACTGAGATGCACCCGGACATCCACCTCGCCCTGCACCACGCCCGCGCCACCGAACTCCGTGCCGCGGCCGGAGGCCCGCGCCCCACCGCCCGGAACAACCATGGCCTCCGCACCCGCCTCGGCTGGACCCTCGTAGAGGTCGGATTAAGGCTCGCCACCCGGCCGGGGACGGCAGCCACCGCTCTCTAACAGCTGGGCACTGACCCCTTACCCGTCTCCAGGGCCACCAGTGAACTCACCGTGCTCTTCAGCGTGGTCACCGGAATCAGCCGCAGACCCTTCGGCAGTTCGGCCCGCGCGTCCGCGCACTCCGCCTTCGGGACGAGGAACACGGTCGCTCCGTCCCGCTTGGCGGCCTGGGTCTTGAGGGCGACGCCGCCCACCGCCCCGACCTTGCCGTCGGCGGCGATCGTGCCGGTGCCGGCGATGACACGGCCCCCGGTGAGATCACCACCGGTGCCGTCGCCGTCGAGCTTGTCGATGATCCCCAGGGAGAACAGCAGCCCCGCACTGGGCCCGCCCACGTCCGCGAGCCTCAGGCCGACCTTGACGTCCTTGTCGTCGAGGCCGAGATAGTTCAGCGCGGCCTGCGTCGCCGCGTCCTGGGACTCCTTCATCTGCTCCTCGTTGTGCCGCTCGATCTCCTGGACGGTGTCGCCGCTCGGGTAGATCGCGTCGCGCGGCATGACCGCCCGGTCCGTGCGGAACCAGCTGTCGACGATGTCCGGGAGCGAGACCCGGGTCTCCGGTGAGGTCGCCACGATGGTGGTCATGCGCAGCTGGCCACGGGTGTCCCGGGCCGGCGCGCCCGAGATCGTGATCACCGGGGCGCCCTTGTCCTCCCCGAGCACGTTCGTCGTCTGCCCGGGCTGCGCCACCGAGAACGGCAGCGGCGCGAACACCGCCGTGGCGAGCAGAGCCACGACGGGCAGGGCGCAGACGGCGATGGCCTGGGGGCGCGTGAGGCGAGAGAACACGGGATCAATCTAACTCGGGTGGGGAATCGGGCCGGGCCCAGGTCGCCGGGGGCCTGGCACGAGGGCGCCCGGCAGGCTCCGCAGACGTCAGCGCAGCGCGTCCGCGACCTCTCGGGCCGCCTCGACGACCCTGGCCCCCACGCGCTCCGGCACCACGTCCGCCAGCATCACCACGCCCACGCTGCCCTCGACACCCGTCACCCCCAGCAGCGGGGCCGCCGCCCCGCACGCGCCGGCCTCCAGCTCGCCGTGGGTCAGGATGAACCCGGGGTCCGTCATCGGGTGCTGCCGGGCCGCGAGTATCGCCTTGCCCGCGGCGCCCCGGTCCAGGGGGTGGCGGAACCCGGCCCGGTAGGCGACGTGATAGTCCGTCCAGGTCGGCTCCACCACGGCCACGGCGAGCGCGTCCGCCCCGTCGACCAGGGTCAGGTGCGCCGTCGCGCCGATGTCCTCGGCGAGCGACCGCAGCGCCGGCATCGCGGCCTCCCGTACGAGGGGATGGACCTGCCGCCCCAGACGCAGCACACCGAGCCCGACCCGGGCACGTCCGCCCAGGTCACGGCGTATCAGCGCGTGCTGTTCCAGCGTGGCGAGCAACCGGTACACCACGGTCCGGTTGACGCCCAGTTTGAGGGAGAGCTCGGTCACGGTCAGCCCGTGGTCCGTGTCGGCGAGCAGCTTGAGGACGCGCAGTCCCCTGTCGAGCGTCTGGGAGGTCTCCGCGGTCACGACGCCCACTCCTTAGTGGTGAGGTCGACGGCCCCCTGGTCGGCGGATGCGTCACCGAGTCCCGTCGGCAACGCGTTTCAGAGGCCGCCGATCGGCCGGCGGCCCGGCCTGTCCGGACCGCGTCGCTTCACGGCTGCGCTCCGCGGCGGCGCTGCCACGGGGCGTGTGCGTAGCCGGACAGTAGCGAAGGGAGTTCGCTGAGCGGAAGGCTCCGTCCAGAATCCGGGCACGGACCAGGGTCGGCTGGCCCCCTTTGCCCGGATACGTGCAACAGGCACCTCATGACGCCCCACGGAGCACACACGACACCCACACATGCGGAAGGGCCGGGCGCTGCCCGGCCCCGTGACGACTGGCGAGTCACTTCATCCGCGTAGCCCACTCCTGGACCTTGGCGATCCGCTGCCGCAGCTGCCCCGCCGTCGCCTCCGCCGCCGGAGGCCCCCCGCACACGCGCCGCAGCTCCGTGTGGATCACGCCGTGCGGCTTGCCGCTCTGGTGGACGTAGGCGCCGACCATCGTGTTGAGCTGCCGCCGCAGCTCCATCATCTCCTTGTGGGAGACGACCGGCCGCCGCTCGGCGGGCAGTTCGAGCAGGTCGGCCTCCTCGTCCGGCTTCTTGCGGCTGTGCGCGATCTGCCGGGCCTGCCGCTTCTGCAGCAGCAGCTGGACCTGGTCGGGCTCCAGCAGCCCGGGGATGCCGAGGTAGTCCTGCTCCTCCTCGCTGCCCGGGTGGGCCTGCATGCCGAACTCGGCGCCGTTGTACATGACCCGGTCGAAGACGGCGTCGGACTCCAGCGCCTCGAAGGGCAGCATGTCCTGCTCACCGGTGTCCTCGTCCTGCTCCTTGTTCGCCTCCTCCATCTCCTTCTCGGATTCGGCGTACGGGTCCTCCTCGCCCTCCTTCTTGGGCTTGTCGAGGACGTGGTCGCGCTCGCGCTCCATCTCGTTGGCGAAGGAGAGCAGGTCGGGCACGGTCGGCAGGAACACGGACGCGGTCTCGCCGCGCCGCCGGGACCGTACGAAACGCCCGACGGCCTGCGCGAAGAAGAGAGGCGTCGAGATGGTCGTCGCGTACACACCCACCGCGAGCCGGGGCACGTCGACGCCCTCGGACACCATCCGCACGGCGACCATCCACCGGTCGGTGTTCGCGCTGAACTCGTCGATCCGCTCGGAGGCGCCGGCGTCGTCGGACAGCACGAGGGTCGCCTTGCTGCCCGTGATCTCGCGGATCAGCTTGGCGTACGCACGCGCCGAGTCCTGGTCGGAGGCGATGACGAGCGCGCCGGCGTCCGGGATGGCCTTCCTGACCTCGGTCAGGCGCTGGTCGGCGGCGCGCAGCACGGCGGGCATCCACTCACCACGCGGATCGAGAGCGGTCCGCCAGGCCTGGCTGATGGCGTCCTTGGTCATGGGCTCGCCGAGCCGCGCGGCGACCTCGTCACCGGCCTTGGTGCGCCAGCGCATGTTGCCGCTGTAGGAGAGGAAGATGACGGGCCGGACGACGTTGTCGGCGAGCGCGTTGCCGTACCCGTAGGTGTAGTCGGCGGCGGACCGCCGGATTCCGTCCTGCCCCTCCTCGTACGTCACGAAGGGGATGGGGTTGGTGTCGGACCGGAAGGGCGTACCGGTGAGGGCGAGCCGGCGGGTGGCGGGCTCGAAGGCCTCCAGACAGGCCTCGCCCCAGGACTTGCTGTCACCGGCGTGGTGGATCTCGTCGAGGATGACGAGGGTCTTGCGCTGCTCCACCCGGTTCCGGTGGAGCATCGGCCGCACACCGACACCCGCGTACGTCACGGCGACCCCGTGGTACTCCCTGCCGAGCGGCCCGGCGCTGTACTCCGGGTCGAGCTTGATGCCTATGCGGGCCGCGGCTTCGGCCCACTGCTTCTTCAGGTGCTCGGTCGGGGCCACCACGGTGACCTGCTGCACGACGTGGTGGTGCAGCAGCCAGGACGCCAGCGTCAGCGCGAAGGTCGTCTTGCCGGCGCCGGGGGTGGCGACCGCCAGGAAGTCCCGCGGCTGCTCCTGGATGTACTTCTCCATCGCGCCCTGCTGCCAGGCGCGCAGCTTGCTGGCGGTACCCCAGGGGGCGCGGCCGGGGAACGCCGGGGACAGGTGGTGCGAGGCAGAGCTTGTGCCGGCGGTGGTAGTCACGGTCTCCGTTGGGGGTCGGGCGGCTCGTTCGAGGGGAGCCTGACGGCTCGGCTACGTATGACAACCGGGCCACCCTACCGGCGCCCCACCACTGCCCATGCGCGGACAAGCCCGGGTCATGCCCGGGTGGGATCCACGTCACAGCGGGGAAGCGCTCCTCACCGCTCCCGCAGCCGCGTGGTCACCCAGGCCCCCACCAGCGCGACCACCGCCATCGGCAGGAACACCGCGGTGAAGGCGGCGGGATGGGAGGCGGTGGTGTCGGTGGTGGTGTGCGTCACCGTGCCGCCGCCGAGGGTGGCGAAGGCGGCGCCGCCGGCGGAGAGCAGCACGACGTTGGAGAGGCCGTCGGAGATCTGGAGGGCGGCGGAGTTGGTGCCGGCCTCCTCGGGGGCGGAGAGCTGGAGCAGGAGCACGCTCGTGGACGAGATGACGAGGCCCATGCCGAAGCAGCCGAACGCCCAGGCGACGGCCACGGTCCAGACGGGCACGGAGTCGATCAGCACACTCGGCGCGGTGGCGATGGCCGCCGCCACCAGCAGCATGCCGAGCGTCGTCAACCGCTCCCGGTACGGCTCGAACCGCGGCCGCGACTGCACCCACGAGCCCAGCGCCCACGTCCCACCGCCCGCGGCGAGCGAGAACCCGGCCAGTGTCGGACTGAGCCCGCGCTGCGTCACCAGCATCAGCGGCACGAAGGATTCCGCGGCGATGAAGGAGCCCGCCGCGACGCCGCGCAGCAGCACGACGGAGGGCAGCCCGCGAGCGGCCCGGTAGGTGCCGCGCGGGAGCAGCCCGAGCACGGCCGGCACCAGGAGGGCCAGTCCGGCCGCGCCCGGCACGAGCGAGAGCGGGCGCAGGTCCTGGGCGGCGTACTGGAGCAGGCCGGCACCGAGGGAGATGGCCAGGGCCAGGCGGATGCGGCGGCGGTTGAGGGAGGGGGGTCGGCCGGGAGCAGAGGAGTCCGAGTCCGGCTCCGGTGCCGACACCGGTCCGGACGCACGGCGCCGTATCTGCGGCAGTGCGAGCGCGAGCGGAAAGACGACGAGCACGGGGATCCCGATGAACACCCATCGCCACCCGAGCTGCTCGGTCACCGCGCCGGCGGCGAGCGGGCCGACGATCGACGGCAGGATCCAGCTCGCGGCGAACGCGGCCATGATGGCCGGCCGCAGCCGCTCCGGATACGCCCGCCCGACGACCACGTACAGCGCGACGATCACCAGCCCGCCGCCGAGTCCCTGCACGGCCCGCCCCAGGATGAACACCCACATCGCCCCGGCGGTCCCCGACAGCAACAGCCCGGCCCCGAAGGAGGCGATGCCCGTCGTCAACGGCCCGAGGGGCCCACGCCGGTCCGACCACTGCCCGGACAGCACCATCCCGAACAGACTGGTCGTGAAGTATCCGGAGAACGCGAACGCGTACAACGGCACCCCGTCCAACTCCCGCGCCGCGACGGGCATCGCCGTACCGACCGCCGTCGCCTCGAAGGCGATGAGCAGCACCACGGAGACGATCCCGAAGCTCAGCGCCCGGTACGCCCGCCCCAGCACGGTCTCGTCCACCGCCGGGACGGATGGCAGGTCATCGGCATCCACGACATCTGCATCACGCGGCTCCGGCACGGTCATGACCGCCAGCGTAAGGTCCACGCGACACTTTGACCCCTGTCGCGAGACGGTCCCCTCCTGGGACCTTGGTCGTACGCCCCTCCTTTCGGACATCCCCTTCCATGAACGGCGTATGGCAGTCGCGTTGCACCCCGCCGGATGCCCTTGAGCCCCGGCAACCGCCCGACTTATGGTCACGGCACCGAGAACGAACAGGGCCATGAGCTCGCTGGGTCGAGGGCCCCGACCTCGGTCCCGGCCGTGTGCCCGAGTGGTTCAGGGGCTCGCCTGCAAAGCGAGTTACGTGGGTTCGAATCCCGCCACGGCCTCCATCCGCAGGCGGACGAGGCGGTGAGGGCCTCGTCAGCCGGCATTCGGAAGGGCTCCCGGGTCGGCTTCACGATCGGCCCGTCGCTGGGCCCGGCGTGCGTTCTCCGCTCGTACGGCGTCCAGCCATCGCCAGAGGCCGACCTCCTCGAGCCTCAGCCCGGGGCAGGCGATCCGATGCGGTACTCGGCACACCGCACCGGGCGCGGGCTCGTCCTCGCGGCTGTTCCACGCCGTCCCGTTGGAATCCACGTACCAGCGGTGCCAGGCGGGCACCATGTGCGCGGGCACCGGCATGTCCGGTTCGAGGAGGACGTGCCAGCCGTAGTAGGTGACACGCCGGTCACCCACCAGTCCGCAGTTGGGGCAGACGGGTGGAGCGGGCGGTTCGGGGCCGGTGGCGCCTTCCAGCGCGGCCTGGGCCCGGTCGGTCTTCTCCCACGGCTGCGGCGCCCCCGGTGGTTGCTGCCGGTGTCCGTCCGGGTCGGATAACGGGATGACGGTCGACTCTCCTGAATCCCCCATGGAACCGAGCATGTGGCTGCGTTCGGGAGCGGGGTAGGGCGCAATCAGGGCGCAACGGGAGCAGCCGGGTGGGGGCGAGGCCCGGATCACCGCTCGGTTCACGCGTCCCGCCTTGACCCTGACGCAGGGGCAACGTCCCAGCATGGCCGCATGACTGCGAGAGACGACAGCACCACGAGGCACTTCACCGTTCGGCACGACGGTGTCACCATCCCCGTGTGCCGTGGCGGCCAGGGACGACGCCCCCTGATCCTCTGCCCTGGGCTGAACTGCACACAGGCCGATCTGCAGGAGCTGACCGAGTTGCTGCGGCGCGAGTACGACGTGGTGACCTTCGATCTCCGGGGGCATGGCCTCGCCTCGGCCGCCGAACGGTACTGCTTCGACGCGTTCCTGGGCGATCTCCGTGCCGTGCTGGCGGAGCTCGACCTCCCCTCACCGCCCCTGCTCGTGGGCTACTCGCTGGGCGCGGATCTGGCCGTGCACTATGCGGCCGAGTGTCCTGACCGTGTCGCCCAACTCGTTCTCATCGACGGGGCGAACCCGCTGCCCGAACCGTTCATCACCGGCGTCGACCTGGCGCAGTTCCGCGCGATGGCGGACGACCTGGCGGGCGAGAGGGGTGGGGATGCCGCGCGTCAGGTGTCGCTCACCGGCAGGGACATCATGGACTTGAACCTTGAGATGGACGTGGTCCGGTCCGGGATCCTCGGCCGGTACCGGGAGATCGACCTGCCGGTCCGCATGATCATGTCTGCCGCGATCGCCGGTGACAGCTGCGAAGGGCGGGCACCTCGGCACAACCGGCTCTGGCGCGCCGGCATCGAACGGCTGGTGCGCGAACGGCCGGACATCTCCGCCTCCTGGCTCGACGCCGATCACCGGCTGGTCTTCACCCACGCCCCGGCCATCGCCGGAATCATCCGGAACGGACACCAGCCGGTCGGCGGGCCGGCCACCTGAACCAGAAGTCAGACTGGTCCCATGCTGACCATCGGCGAGCTGGCGGCGTATGCCGGAGTGACCGTGCGCACGGTGCGGCACTACCACGCCAGGGGACTGCTGCCGGAGCCCGAGCGGGACCACTCCGGTTATCGGCGGTACGACGCCGGCGCCGTGGTGGAGCTGATCAGGATCCGGACTCTCGCCGAGGCCGGGGTTCCGCTGGCGCGCGTGCGGGAGTTGCTCCAGGCCGACGACGAGGAGTTCGTCTCCGCCGTCGCGGACATCGACAGGCGGCTGGAGGCGGAGATCCAGCAGCGGCAGCGGCATCGTGAGCGGATCGCTCGCCTGGTCTCCGGGGAGAGTCTGGCCTTGCCCCCGGAGGTCGTCGCCTTCCTCGACCGGCTGCGGGCGCTCGGCGTCGACGAGCGGATCGTCCAGGCCGAGCGCGACGGCTGGATCCCGCTGGCCGCGCGCTCGCCCGGGCTAATGGCGGAATGGGTCGCGCGCAAGCAGGAGCAGATCGCCGATCCGGAGTTCGTCGCGTTCTATCTGGATCTGGGTGAGGCGCTCGACCGGAGCGACGACGACCCGCAGCTCGTCGAGCTGGCCGACCGGGTGGCCGCCTACGTCACGAACCTGGCCGACGAGCGGGGCGATGAGTACCTCGGCGACCCGGCCGGCATCGAGCCCGCGCTCGCGGAGTTGATGGACAGGCTCGTCTTCGACACCGTGCCGGCCACCCGTCGGTTCATCGAGCTGCTGGAGCAGCGTGGCTGGGCCGGCTGGACCACACTCCGGCGCGTGGACCCGGTCGTACGGCACCCCGTTCCTACAACACCCCGCCCGCCTCGTCCTGGAACGCGTCCGTCCAGTAGTGACGGCCCGACCTGCCCGCCGTGACGCCCGTCGGGTCGACCGCCGAGAGCACCTGGAGCATCGTCATGGCCAACTGGTCGTAGGTGTCGGTCGTCAGCTCGTGGTCGGACTGGGCGTCGATCGCCCGCTCGCGGTGCAGCAGCCAGAGGGTGAACGCCAGGGTCGACACGTCCGTGTTCAGCGGTGACAGCGTCGCCTCGGGCTCGCTCCAGTTCAGGACCGCGCCCGTCACGCCGTCGATGACCAGGCTGTTGTCCTCGACGAGATGGCCGAGGCGTATCAGGCGGTGGGCCCCGGAGGGGAGCTCCGCCGGGCCGTCCGTGTCGGCGTGGTACTCGGCCAGCGTCGCCAGCGGGACGTCCGTGTCCAGAGAGAAGACGTGGGCGTCCTCCGGCAGGCCCACCTCGCGCAGGAAGCGGCGGGTCGGCTCGTGCGTGAGGGTCGCGGGGAAGTCGACGTCCTCGAAGCGGGCCACCTTGCCGGGGCCGAACTCCTGGTCCAGAAGGCGGTGCGGGAGGTCCAGGGACAGGCCGGAGGCGCCGCCCCGGCCCGCGACCAGGGACAGCGGGCGGATCAGCGCCGCCATCTTCCAGAACGGGGCCGGCTCGCCGTCCGTCCCGTCCCGGAACACCGCCAGCAGGTGCTGGGACGCCTCCGCCACCGCCTTCGGACCGAAGCGGCCCGCATAGGAGGCGAACTGGCCGCGCAGGCCCGCCAGTTCGTCCGTCGCCTCGGCGAAGCGCACCAGCGTCCGCAGTGAGGGCGCCAGGGGGCGGCGGTCCATCAGGTCGGGGCAGTCGTGCAGGAAGTACGTCGTCGAGATCTCGCCCGTCGCGCCGTCCAGCAGGACCGACTCCGTCTCCAGGCCGCCGGGGCCGAGCAGTCCGCCTATCACGAGCTGCTCGCGCAGCTCCGCCGACAGCCGGTCCTCCGGATCGCCCGTCGAGTCCGCTACCGTGCGCAGACCCTCCCGGCCCAGCGCGGCGAAGCTCAGCACGCCGCTGTCGCACGGCAGTCCGGGTCCGGTCAGCCAGTGCCGCGTCGACGCGTGCGTCACCCACGGATCCAGCTCGGACTCGGTCAGGGTGATCATCGCGGAACCGGCATCGGTCGTACTCATGGGCTCCCCCGCATGTGCTTGCTCACCGTCCCCTGGCGGAGCACGGCAGTCCGCCCGGCCAGACCCGGCAGCCGTCCCCCACTGCCCAGAACAGTACGCCCCACCACTGACAACGCCCCGGAACAGCGACGCGCGCCCGACGACTGCGACGCGCTCACCTCACATGACGCTCAAACGACCCTGGCGCGTTCCCTTTCCGCCAGAATCGCCTCCACCGTCTGCCGCACCGTCAGCTCCGAGGTGTCCAGCCACAGTCCGATGCGCGGCGTCCGCGCGCGCAGCGCCTCGTCCAGCGTGCCGACGGTCCAGCCGGCGCCGTATCCCGTCTTGGGCCGCTCCGCCTCCCGCGCGGCCACCGCCTCGGGCCGCGGCGCGAGGACGACCACGTACAGCGGCCGGGTGCGCACCAGACCGGCGTACGTCCGCAGGTCCTCGCCCAGCACCACGTCCTGCACGACCGCCGTGAACCCGGCCTCGGCGTACGCGTCCGCCGTCGCCGCCGAGAGGCGGTACCGGAGCCGGAGCTGGGCCTCGGCCTCGTCCCCGGCGGCGGGGACGTACTCCTCCCGGCCCGACACGATCATGCGCCGGAAGACGTCCCCGCGGACGTGCGCGGCTCGCGGCAGGGTCTCCGCCAGTGCCTGGGCGACCGTCGACTTGCCGGCCGCCATCACACCGGTGACCAGGACGACCCCGTCCAGTGCGGGCATCAGGACCGTTCCGTGACCACCGCGGCCTGCGGGCGGATCGGCAGCCGGTTCACGGGGCGCCCCGTGGCGGCCCGTACGGCGGACGCGATGGCCGCCGGGGACGTCACCACCGGCACCGCGCTGACCGCCTTCGCCCCGAAGGGGGCGACGACGTCACGCTCCTCGACCAGCCTGACGATGCGGATGTCGGGCGCGTCGAGGGCCGTCGGGAGGGCGTAACCGGTCAGGTCCGGGTGGCGGATCAGGCCGCGCGGGGTGCGCAGGTTCTCGGTCAGCGCGATGCCCAGGCCCTGGGTCACGCCCGCCTCGATCCGGGCGGTCAGCTGGGCCGGGTTCAGGACCCGCCCCACGTCCTGGGCGACGGCCAGTTCCACGACCCGTACGGAGCCGATCTCGATGTCGACGTCCACCACCGCGCGGATCGCGCAGAAGGACATGCCGACGAAGGCGTCGCCCTGGCCGGCCTCGTTCAGCGGCTCGGTCGGGTGCGGGCGGCACTGGGCGGTGGCCCACAGTTCCTTGCCGTCCAGCGCCTCGGTGACGGTCGTCGACAGGACGCCGTCGTACGACGTGATCTTGCCGTCGGTGATCTGGAGCAGCTCCGTGGACATGCCGAACTTGTGGGCGAGCGGCTGGAGGAGCTGCGTGCGGACCATCTTGGCCGCACGCTCCACCGCACCGCCCGACACCCAGGTGTGCCGGCCCCGGCAGCCCGCGCCCGCGGGGGGCTGGTCGGTGTCGACCGGCGCCACGTGCACCTCGTCTATGCCGAGCGTCTCCTGCACGATCTGCCGGGCCAGGGTCGTGAAGCCCTGGCCGGTCTCGACGGCCGCGCACAGCACGGTCGCCACGCCGTCGTGGACCTTCACGGTCGCCGTGGAGACCTCGTCCGCGCCCTCCGCGCCGAGCATGTGCACCATGCCCACGCCGTAGCCCACGCCCCGGCGCACCGCGCCCGGTTCGCCCGCGCCCTCGGGGCCGCCGGGCAGCAGCCACTCCTCCTCGGGCGTGTCCTTGGGCAGCGGGGGGAGGGGGAAGTCCCGCACGGCCTGGAGCAGTTCGGCGACGGGGGCCGGGCAGGTCACGGTCTGGCCGGTCGGCAGCACGTCGCCCGTCGCCATGGCGTTGCGCAGCCGCACCTCGGCCGGGTCGATGCCGAGTTTCTTGGCGATCTTGTCCATCTGCGCCTCGTAGGCGGCACAGACCTGCATGGCGCCTTCGCCGCGCACGTGGCCGGACGGGGGGTTGTTGGTGCGTACGGCCCAGCCCTCGATGAAGGCGTTCGGGACGACGTACGGGCCGCAGGCGAACGCGACGGCGGCGGCCAGGGCGTCGGCGGAGGTGTCGGCGTAGGCGCCCGCGTCGAGCAGGATCTGCGCCTCCACCTTCACGAGTCTGCCCTCGGCGTCGGCGTGGTGGCGGTAGCGCAGCAGGGTGGGGTGCCGGTGGGTGTGCCCGAGGAAGGACTCCTCGCGCGTGGCCGTGAGTTTCACCGGGCAGCCGGTCCGCAGCGCCAGCAGGCCGAGCGGGAGCTGGAAGCCCTGGTCCTCGCGGTCGGCCGTGGCGCCGGGGACGCCGGTGACGACGACCTTGACCCGCTCGGGTTCCAGGCCGAAGGCGGCGGCGGCCGTGTCGCGGTCGGCGTGCGGGTCGGTGGAGGCGAGGTACAGCTCCACACCGCCGTCCGGGCGCGGTACGGCCAGGCCCGCCTCCGCGCCGATGGGCGCGGGGTCCTGGCGGCCGATGCGGTACAGCCCCTCGACGACGATCTCGCCGGCCGCCTCCGGGTCGCCGTGGCGCAGCGGGATGTGCCGGATCAGGTTGCCGTCGGGGTGCAACGGCTCCGCCTCGAAGGCCTGCTCCGGGTCGGTGACCGGATCGAGCACCTCGTACTCGACGATGACGGCGGCGGCGGCCATCCGCGCGGTGTCCGGGTGGTCGGCCGCGACGGCGGCGATGGGCTCGCCGTGATGGCGTACGACCTCGGAGGCGAAGACCGGACGGTCGGCCTTCCCGCGGCCGTGCAGCGGGCTGCCGGGGACGTCCTCGTGAGTGACGACGGCGCGTACGCCGGGCATCTCGCGCGCGTGGGAGGTGTCGATGGACACGATGCGCGCGTGCGGGTGCGGTGAGCGCAGCACGGCCGCCCACAGCAGGCCCTCGGCCCACAGGTCGGCGGCATACGGGAAGGTGCCTTCGGTCTTGGCGCGGGCGTCGGCGGCCGGGAGGGAGGCTCCCAGGCCGTGCGGCAGCGGTTCGGGGGCGGGGGCGGCCTCCGCGGCCTGTGCGGCCTGCGCGGTGGCTGCTTCGTTGCTCACGCGGGGCCTCCGTCCTGGCCGTAGGGCTGGTCATGCGGGTCTGGAGTGTGCGGGTCCGGAGTGTGCGGGTCCGGGGGCGGGCCGAAGGCCGACGCGTTGACGCTGCCCGCACCCGGGCCCGCCTGGTGCGGGATACGGGCCTCGGCGGTGTCACCGTCGGCGGGCGCGCGATGTGCCTCGCGTTCTGCGACGACCTCCTGCACGGCGTCCACCACGCCCCGGTAGCCGGAGCAGCGGCACAGGTTGCCGCACAGCGCCTGGCGGGTCTCCAGCTCGGTGGGCGCCGGGTTGCCCTCCAGGAGGTCGTGCACGGTCATCGCCATGCCGGGTACGCAGAAGCCGCACTGCACGGCGCCGCAGCGCGCGAGCGCCCGCTGCACGTCCGACGGCCGGCCGTCCTCGGCCAGGCCCTCGACGGTACGGACCTCGCTGCCGGCGGCGGTCACGGCCGGGACCAGGCAGGACGCGACGAGCCGCCCGTCGACCTGGACGTTGCACGCGCCGCACTCGCCCTGCGAGCAGCCGTCCTTGGCCCCCGCGAGACCGAGCCGCTCGCGCAGCACGTACAGCAGGGACTCGCCGATCCACGCGTCGGTGACGGGGCGGTCGGTGCCGTTGACGCGCAGGACGTAGGAGGCGAGGGGGTGTTCCTCCTGCGGGACGGTGGAGGGCGCGTCCTGGGACGCCTCGCCCTCGGTGCGGCCCGCGTCGTGCGAGTCGGCGGACGGGTCCTGCGGTGCCGGGTCGTTCGGGGTCTCGCCGTCGGCGGCCTCCGGCACGGCGTCCGGGTCCGCCTCGGCCGGGAGGGGCCCGGCCGGTGGCTCGGCGGGGGCGTCAGCGTCCTCTGCGGCCTCTGGGGCGTCCTCAGCGGCCTCACCGGGGCCGGGAGCGTCCTGTGAGGCTTCCTGGGCGGCCTGCGGGTGCGCGGCGGCTTCCGCGTGCGCCTCGGGCGCGGACTCGCCGGGGGACTCCCCCGGGGCCTCGGGGTACGGCTGGGGGGACGCGGACCGTTCGGGTGCGTCATCGGCGGCAGCAGCGTGCTCGGTCGGCTCACCGACGTGCCCCGACGGCTCCGGCGCGTGTCCGGCTGGGCCGGAGGGCTCGGGGCCGTGGTGGTCGGTGAAGGCGTGCGACCGCGGGCGGTGTTCGGCGAAGTCGGACGACTCCGAGCCGTGGTCCGCGAAGGCGGACTGATCCGCCCCCTGGCCGGGCACGCCGTGCGACTCCGGCCCGTGATCGGCGTAGGCCGGCTGCTCCGGGCGGTGGTCGGCGAAGGTCGACGGATCCGGTCCGTGGCCCGTGGCAGCGGACTGATCCGCCCCGTGGTGGGGCACGCCGTGCGGCTCCGAACCGTGGCCGGGTACGCCGTGCGGCTCCGGGCCGTGCTCCGTGATGCCGTGCGGATCCGAGCCGTGGTCGGTGAAAGCCGGCTGCTCCGGGCGGTGGCCGGCGAAGGCAGACGGCTCCGCGCCGTGGTCGGCGAACGCCGGCTGCTCCGGCGCGTGGTCGGCGCCGCCGGGCGGCTGGGGTGCGTGACCGGCGCCGGGCATCTCCGGCCCGTGGCCGCCCAACCCTGACGACTCCGGCCCATGGCCGGCGAAGCCGGACGACTCCGCCGCCTGTTCCGCGCCCTCCGGCCACTGCGGCGCCTGTTCCGCGCCCTCCGGCCACTGCCCGTGACCGCTGCCGTCGGTCGCTCCCGGGGCGTGACCGGCCGCCGGGCCCGCCTCCTGCGGCATGGGCCCGGCGGGCTGCTGCTCCGGGGCGTGGGGGCTCCGCGCGCCCGGGTCAGGTGCGTACCCGGAGGCCGGTCCGGCAGCCCCCGGCTGCTCGTGCCCGTGCCCGCCGCCCTGCTCGTGCCCGTGCGGATAGCCCGGCCCGGCCTGCTCCTGCCCCGCCGTGTCGTGCGGGACCTGCTGCCCCCACGGCCGGCCCGCCGCCTGTGTCGCCCACGGCGCGGGCGCGCCGCCCGGCAGCGTGGGCGGCGGGGTGCCGCCCCACTGCTCGACCAGCGAGGACGTGGTGAACTCGCCCGACTCGTCCGGAAGGTCGCCCCCGGCGACGGGGATGGACCACTGACCGGTCACGTCATGGCCGGGCGCGGTCTCCGCCGTCGCGGCCTCCTCGAAGTTCCACTGCCCGGTGGCTCCCGGGTTGTACGTGAAGCGGTCGTTCCCGCCGTGCCGCCCCGCCTGCGCGTCGGAGCCGTAGGGCGTGCCGGATCCGTACGGCGCCTGCGAGCCGTAGGACCGCTCCCCCGTGTCGTGTCCGGGCTGGTGGTGGCCGCCCTGCTCGTGGCCCTGCCGGGGTGCCGCGTGCGGGCCGTGCCACTGGGCGCCGTCGACGGGCGCGCCGGGCACCGGCCACGCGCCCGGGGCCGCCGGGTCGGTTCCGGCGGTCGTGGCGGGGTCGACCGTTATCTGCGGCGGTACGTAGCCGTGGCCGGGCGCGGCGAGGGGACTGTCGGCGGCCAGCAGGGCGTCGACGCCCCCCTCGGGGAGTTCGACGAAGGCGGTGGCGCCGTCGTCGTACTCGCCCTGGGGCAGCGGGTCCCAGCGGCTCCCGCCCCGGGGCGTGCCCTCTCCGTGCTGGTCGTCGGTCACGACAGCGCCCTCCCCAGTGCTCGTCGGGCCAGCGCGGCGACGGTGCGCCGCAGGTGCAGTACGGCGGGCGGAAGCTGCGGTACGGAGCCGTCCTCGGCCGGGGCCGCGTCGGGGATGCAGGCCGCGGCGACGTACTCCCCGAAGGCGTTCAGGGCCTCCGGAACGAGCGCGCGGTTGTTGTCCCAGTCGATGAGCCGGCCCACCCACTGCTCGGCCTGCAGGGGCCGCAGCGGCATCGGCGCTATGGCGCCCACCGCGCAGCGCACACCCCGGCGCGCGGGGTCCAGGACCAGGGCCACGGAGGCCACCGCGCGCCCCGGGCCGGTACGGCCGGTCGCCTTCAGGAAGACCTGCGGGGCGTGCAGCAGCGGCACGCGCACGTAGCCGATGAGTTCACCGGCGCGCAGCATGTCCATCCCGGCCAGCAGGTGCGACACCGGGATCTCCCGGCGGGCTCCGCCCGGGCCCGCGATGATCAGGGTCGCCTCCAGGGCGGCCAGCACCGGCAGCGCGTCCCCGGTGGGGGCGGCCGAGGCGATGTTGCCGCCCAGGGTGCCCGCGTTGCGGATGTGCGGCGGGCCCGCGGCGCGCGCGGCGGCGGCGAGCGCCGGGATCAGGGCCGCGAAGTCGGGGCGGCCCATGCGCGCGTGCGTGAGGCCCGCGCCGAGCAGCGCGTGTCCGTCCTGGTACTGCCAGCCGCGGATCTCGCTGATCTTGCCGAGTCCCACCAGCGCGGCGGGCCGGAGCTGCCCGGAGTTGACGGCGGCCATCAGGTCGGTGCCGCCCGCGACGGGCACGGCGGCGGGCACTGCGGTGAGTGCCGCCACGGCCTCGTCCAGCGTCGTGGGCAGCGTGACGGCCTGCGCCGCCTGCGGTGCGTGCGTGGTCAAACCGGCTGCCCCTTCCCGCTGCCCCACCTGGTCCCACCTGTGCTGCCGTACGGTACGTGCTGACAGGGCGGACGTGGCAACTCTGGCACATCTTGGCGAGAGCCGAAGACACGGGTCCGCTAGGAGGCATTCGCCCACCTCACCGGGGAGATGGTCCGTTTTCGCACGGGTTTGCCAGTGCGTGGCGATTGGCACTTTCGGTGACCCTTGTGCGCATTTTCCGTGGCCTGTTCGAGCTGTTCGGTAGCGGGGCCCGGTGCTACCGGTTGGGCGGCGGGCCGTCGATCGGGCGGCCCAGCACTCCGGGGCGCCGCTGCCAGGGCAGCGGGCCGGCGGGTGGCCGGTAGGCGACGCCGAGGGCGTCGAGCCGCCGGTAGTGGGCGGTCATGCGGCGCTCGAAGCCGGCGAAGTCCCGTTCCGCCGGGGCGGGCAGGGCGCTCCAGGCGACCTCGGCGAAAGCCGCGAGACGGGGGAACGTCTGGTAGTCCACGCGTGCGGCGTCCTCCATCACCTCGGTCCACACGTTGGCCTGGGTGCCGAGCACGTGCCGGGCCTCCTCGGGCGTCAACTCCGGCGGCACGGGCTCGAACCGGTAGACGTCCTCCAGGGTGCGCACCCACCCGATCGGTACCGGCTCGTCGGGGCCCGGATCCTGACGGTGGTCCAGGTACACCTGCTGCTCGGGGCACATGACGACGTCGTGGCCGGCCCGGGCGGCGGCGATGCCCCCGGCGTAGCCGCGCCAGGAGGACACGGCCGCGCCCTTCGCCAGCCCGCCCTCCAGGATCTCGTCCCAGCCGATGAGCCTGCGCCCGCGCGCGGAGAGCCAGTTGTCGAAGTGCCCGATGAACCACGACTGGAGCTCGTCCTCGTCCGCGAGGCCGAGTTCCGTGATGCGCGCCTGGGCGGTCTCGGACCGCCGCCACTGGTCCTTGGGGCATTCGTCGCCGCCGACGTGGACGAACTCCGACGGGAACAGCTCCAGCACTTCCTCGAAGACGCCCTCGTAGAAGCGCAGGGTGTTGTCAGTGGGGGCGAGTACGTTCGGGTTGATTCCCCAGGTGTCCCAGACGGAGAGGGCGGTCGTGTCGATGACGTCGGTGTTGCCGAGTTCCGGGTACGCGGCGATGGCGGCCTGCGAGTGGCCGGGTACGTCGATTTCGGGGACGACGGTGATATGCCGCGCGGCGGCGTGGGCGACGATCTCCCGGATGTCGTCCTGGGTGTAGTAGCCGCCGTGCGGCTTCTCCTCCCACAGTGGTGAGGCCCAGTGGCCGGTTTTCGTCCGCGCCCGCCAGGAGCCGATCTCCGTGAGCCGTGGATGCCGTTCGATCTGGATGCGCCAGCCCTGGTCGTCCGTCAGATGGAAGTGGAAGACGTTGAGTTTGTGCGCCGCCATCAGATCGAGATAGCGCAGGACCCCTTCCTTGGGCATGAAGTGCCGGGCGACGTCCAGCATCAGGCCGCGCCAGCGGAATCGGGGGGCGTCCTCGATCGTCAGGTACGGCACGGCCCAGGCGCGTTCGCGGCTGAGCGGGGCCTGGCGGTACGCGTCGGGGCCGAGCAACTGCCGCAGCGTCTGGGCACCCCAGAAGACACCGGCCGGGTCGCCGCCCTCGATGAGGACGCCGGTCGAGTCGCTGACGAGGCGGTACTCCTCGGGGCCGAGTTCCGGGTCGATTCGGAGCCCGATGCCGTCGCCGCCGGCATCGTCGAGTGCCCGCCCCTCGCGCAGCGGCAGGCCGGTGGCCTTCCAGAGGACGGTGCGCAGCCAGTGGCCGACGCCCTGCGTCCCGGTGTCGGCGTGGAGCCGGGAGTGCGCCGTCAGCCGCACCTCGCCGGAACCGGGGGCGACGCTGCGGGGAGTCGGAATCAGTTCAGTCACGTCAGTCCTTTACCGCCCCGCCCAGCCCCGACACCAGCCGTCGCTGCACGAGTACGAAGAAGATCAGCACCGGAATGGTCATCACCGTGGAGGCCGCCATGACGCCGCCCCAGTCCGGGTCGTCGGGCTTGTAGAAGACCAGCAGCGCCATCGGCAGCGTCGACTGGGACGTGTCGCTGATGATGAACGACTTGGCGAAGAGGAAGTCGTTCCAGGCGGAGATGAAGGAAAACACGCTGGTGGCCACGAGGCCGGGCAGGACGAGCGGGAAAAGGATCTGCCACAGGAATCGCGCCCTGCTCGCCCCGTCGATGTAGGCGGCCTCCTCCAGGGCCTCCGGAACGGCTTTCACGAACCCCCGCAGCATCCAGATCGCGAAGGGCAGCGAGAAGGCGATGTGCGGCAGGATCAGCGAGCCCAGCGTGTTCAGCTGACCGAAGTCCCGCATGAGGAAGAAGAGGGGGATCGTCAGTGCCTCCACGGGCACCATCTGGGCCACCAGAAACATGATCAGCAAGGTGGTCCGGAGGCGGAACCGGAATCGTGTCACGGCGGTCGCGGCGAGAAACGCGATCAGCGCGGAGGCGATCACGACACACCCCGCGACGACGAGGCTGTTGAGGAAGTAACGGCCGAATTCCTGCTGCCCGAAGACCCGCCGGAAGGAGTCCAGAGAAGGCGCGAGCGTCCACGGCCTGGGCTCGCTCGACTCGATCTCCCCGGCCGGTTTGAAGGCGCTGAGCACCATCCAGTAGAGGGGGAAGGCGACGACGACCGCGACCAGCAGAGCCGAGGCCTCGGCGGCCAGCCGTCCCGGGCGGCGCACACGTACGCGCAGTGGATTCACAGTTCCTCCCCCTGGCGGCGCAGCAGCCGCAGGTACACCAGCGTGACGGCGAGCAGGATCAGCAGCATCACGACGCCGATCGCCGAGCCGAGGCTGTACTGCGAGGACGCGAACGCCTGCTGGTAGGCGTAGACGTTCAGCACGAGGTTCTGGCCCGCGATGCCGCCGCCGCCCGTCATGACGTAGATCTGGGTGAAGACCTTGAAATCCCAGATGACCGACTGGATGGTGACGACGACCAGGATGGGCCGGAGCATCGGGGCGAGCACGGAGCGCCAGATGCGCCACTGCGAGGCGCCGTCGAGGGAGGCGGCCTCCAGCACTTCGGTGGGCACGGCGCGAATCCCCGCGTAGACGGTCACCATCACGAACGGGAAGGAGCACCACACCACTTCGAGCAGGACGAGGAAGAAGGCGCTGAGACGCCCGTACGTCCACGAGTGGTCGCCGAGGCCCAGGATCCGGTTGACCGGGCCGAAGTCCGGGTCGAAGAGGAACAGCCAGACCGTGGAGCCGGTCACGGCCGGGGTGGCCCACGCGCCCAGGGCTGCCAGCATCAGCGCGAGCCGCGGTACGGCCCGGACGCGTGTGAGCAGCACGGCCAGGGCACATCCGACCGCCAGCGTGCACACGACGCAGGCGCCCGCGAACAGCACGGTGGCGAGCAGCACCTGCCAGAACTGCGGATCGCCGAACAGTTCGGCGTAGTTCGCGACCCCCCGGAACACCGTCGGTTCCCCACCGCTGACCTGCGCCTGCGTGTACTCGAAGAAGGAGATCAGCCCGAGCTGATAAATGGGGTAGACGAGCAGCCCTCCGAGCACGACGAGCGCGGGCGCGAGATAGAGCCACGGTGTCCAGCCGCCGGACACGAGCGGGGACTTGCCGACCGTGCCTCGGCGGGCCCCGCACGGGCCCCCGGCCGAAGGCCGTCCCCGCGCCCCGCCACGATGCGCGGCGGGGGCCTGGCCGGAACCGTCCGCCGACGGAGTGCGACCCGCGGGCGGCCCCACCGGCACCGCCCGCGGCGCGGTGACGGTCAGGGGAGCGGCCACGGAAAGGCCGCCGAGCGTGTCGCGCGCGGCTCCCGCCGGGCCGGTGGCCCGTGCGGGGCCGTCCCCACCCGCACCGGCCCCGGCCGAGCCGGATCCGGCCGCCTCGCCCCCGGTCGGTTCCCTGCTGTCGTTCACCCGGATCACCCGGCGGAGCCGAACGCGGTGTTCATCTTCTTCGCGGCGTCCTCGGACGCGGCGGCCACGTCCTTCTTGCCGCTGATGATCTCCTGGAACATCGTGGGCAGGACGAGCGAGGAGTCGATCTGGGCCCAGGCGGGTGAGGCGGGGACGAACTTCGTGCCGGCCGACAGGGTCTGCACGAAGGGCTTCACGAACGGTTCCTTCGCCGCGACCTGTTGGCGGACGTCCGTGAAGGTCGGCAGGAAGCCCATCGCGTCGAAGAGTTCGGTCTGGGTCTTCTTGGAGGCGAGCTGTTCCATCAGCTGGACCGCGAGTGTGCGGTGGGACGTGCTCTTCAGGACGCCGATGTTGTTACCGCCCGCGAAGGCCGGTGCGATCGAGCCGGACTTCACCCCCGGCAGCGGGACGACGGCGTACTTGCCCTTGACCTTCCCGGCCTCGACGGCGCTGTGGCTGAAGTCGCCGCCGATCGCCATCCCGGCCTTGCCCGCGGCGAACGCGGAGATCGTGTCGTTGCCGCCCATGCCCGCGCACTTGGCGGCCGGACAGTTGTCGTCGCCGAAGAGGGACGTGTACGCCTCGATGCCCGTCCGGGCCTCCGGGCTGTCGATGCCGGAGGCGTACGAACCGCCCTTGCCACTCGCGAGTTCACCGCCGTTGGCCCAGACGAACGGCATCGCGCCGTAGGTGTAGGCGCCGCCGACCACGAGCCCGTACAGCTCGGGCTTCGCCGCGCGTATCTTGCGGGCGGTGGAGGCCAGTTCGTCCATCGTCTTCGGGACGGACAGGCCGAGTTCCTCGAAGACGTCCGTGCGGTAGTAGAGCGCGCGGACGCCGACGTAGAAGGGGGCGCCGTAGATCTTGCCGTCCACCGTCACCGACTGCTTGGCCGTCGGGTCGGTGTCCTTCGCCTCGTCCCAGTCGCCGAACTCCTCGGTGACGTCGAGGAGTCCGCCGTCCCTCACATACCCGGCCGTGTCGGTGTTGCCGTACTCCATCACGTCGGGAGCGGAGGCGGGGTCGTTGAAGGCGGCCTTGACGCGCTGGGCGCGGGTGTCGACGGGGATGTACTCGACGTCGACCTCGGTGCCCTTGTGGGCCTTCTCGAAGGCGGCGACGACGGAGTCGACGGCCTTCTCCTTGGGGGTGTTGCCGACCTCCTGGAAGAGCCACACGCGCAGCGTGCCGGTCTTCTCGTCCTTGTCGGAGGAGGAGGTCGTGGAGGTCTGGGGCGCGCAGGCGGTGGCCAGGAGAGCGGCGAGCGCGGTGAGCGCGGCGTATCGGACGGACAGCTTCATGGAGTGCTCCTCCGAAAGGGTGTTGCAACATGCGCAATGAAGGTTTCGCTGTGCACAACACCCCGGAGGCTAGGGACTGCATGAACACGCCCACAAGAGGTCTCAACCACTCTGTGACCGGCAGACGCATCCTGCGCAACGCCCGGACAGCACAAAAGCCCCCAGGGCGCGCAAAACGCACCCTGGAGGCTTTACGCCACGCGGGTCGGGCCTACTTGTCGCCCTTGCCCTTGTCGTCGTCGCCGGAGCCCATGGACTCGTAGATCTCCTTGCACATGGGACACACGGGGTACTTCTTCGGGTCGCGGCCCGGCACCCAGACCTTGCCGCACAGCGCCACGACGGGGGTGCCGTCGAGGGCGCTCGCCATGATCTTGTCCTTCTGGACGTAGTGGGCGAAGCGCTCGTGGTCACCGTCACCGTGGGAGGTCTGCGGCGTCGGCTCTACGAGGGTCCCCGTACCAGTCCCGCGCTCGGGCTCGAGAGTGCTCATAGGCCCAAGGGTACTGAAGGTCACAGACATCAGTTGAGCGAAGGGTCGTCCGGGTACGTCGCCACCATCGCCAGCTCGTTGCGCTGGCGGCGCAGCACCTCGCGCCAGAGTCTCTCCGGGGACGGCGAGGAGACGTCACCTGGCTCCGACTCGACGACGTACCACGCGCCGTCCACCAGCTCGTCCTCCAGCTGGCCGGGCCCCCAGCCGGCGTATCCGGCGAAGATCCGCAGGGAGCCGAGGGCGGAGGCCAGCAGCTCCGGCGGGGCCTCCAGGTCGACCAGGCCGATCGCGCCGTGCACCCGGCGCCAGCCCAGCGGGGCGGCCTCCCCGGACGCGCCGCCGGGGACGACGGCGACCCCGAGGGCCGAGTCGAGCGACACCGGGCCGCCCTGGAACACGACGCCGGGCTCGCCGGCGAGGTCCCCCCAGCCCTCCAGGATGTCGTTCACGTCCACCGGGGTGGGGCGGTTCAGGACGACACCGAGAGAGCCCTCCTCGTCGTGGTCGAGGAGCAGCACCACCGCGCGGTCGAAGTTCGGGTCCGCCAGGGCGGGCGTGGCCACGAGCAACCGCCCTGTGAGCGAGGACACCTCGGTCATGCCAGACATGATCCCGCATCTTCCCTCCCCGTGGGGAGCCAATGCGGGGACGCGAGTGAACGCAGCTCAGGGCGCACCGATGCGTCCCGAGCGCACGGACGTGACCGTGACCCCACGTACCCGGCACGGAACGGTTCGTGTTGTGACAGAGCTATGACGTGGCTGGGTCTGACTCAGGCTTACGGAAGGGGGGTGGAGGGCGATTACCCTTTCCCTCCTGGCCCCTGCCCGACTCCACGGAACGCGAGATTCATGACCGTCAACGACGATGTCCTGCTTGTCCACGGCGGAACCCCGCTGGAGGGCGAGATCCGTGTCCGCGGTGCGAAGAACCTCGTACCGAAGGCCATGGTGGCAGCGCTGCTGGGCAGCGCTCCGAGCCGGCTCCGCAATGTTCCGGACATCCGTGACGTACGGGTCGTGCGGGGTCTGTTGCAGCTGCACGGTGTGACGGTCCGTCCGGGGGACGAACCCGGCGAACTGGTGATGGATCCGACGCGCGTGGAGAGCGCGAACGTCGCTGACATCGATGCCCACGCGGGTTCCAGCCGTATTCCGATCCTCTTCTGCGGCCCCCTTCTGCACCGCCTCGGCCACGCGTTCATCCCGGGCCTCGGCGGCTGCGACATCGGCGGCCGGCCCATCGACTTCCACTTCGACGTGCTGCGGCAGTTCGGCGCGCGGATCGAGAAGCGGGCGGACGGGCAGTACCTGGAGGCCCCGCAGCGGCTGCGGGGCACGAAGATCCGGCTGCCGTACCCGTCCGTCGGCGCGACCGAGCAGGTGCTGCTGACGGCGGTGCTCGCCGAGGGCGTCACCGAGCTCTCGAACGCGGCTGTCGAGCCGGAGATCGAGGACCTGATCTGCGTCCTTCAGAAGATGGGCGCCATCATCGCGATGGACACCGACCGGACGATCCGCATCACCGGTGTGGACAAACTCGGCGGCTACACCCACCGCGCGCTGTCCGACCGCCTGGAGGCCGCGTCCTGGGCGTCCGCCGCGCTGGCGACCGAGGGCAACATCTACGTCCGTGGCGCCCAGCAGCGCTCGATGATGACGTTCCTGAACACCTACCGGAAGGTGGGCGGGGCCTTCGAGATCGACGACGAGGGCATCCGCTTCTGGCACCCCGGCGGCCAGCTCAAGTCCATCGCGCTGGAGACGGACGTCCACCCCGGTTTCCAGACCGACTGGCAGCAGCCGCTGGTGGTGGCCCTCACCCAGGCCACGGGCCTGTCCATCATCCACGAGACGGTCTACGAGTCCCGCCTCGGCTTCACCTCCGCCCTGAACCAGATGGGCGCGCACATCCAGCTCTACCGCGAGTGCCTGGGCGGCTCCGACTGCCGCTTCGGCCAGCGCAACTTCCTGCACTCGGCCGTCGTCTCCGGCCCCACCAAGCTCCAGGGCGCCGATCTGGTCATCCCCGACCTCCGCGGCGGCTTCTCGTACCTCATCGCGGCACTGGCGGCCCAGGGCACGTCCCGCGTCCACGGCATCGGCCTCATCAACCGCGGCTACGAGAACTTCATGGAGAAGCTCGTGGAGCTGGGCGCGAAGGTCGAGCTGCCGGGCAAGGCACTCGGCTGACCCCGACCCCGGGGCCACGTCCGCCCGGCTGGGGGTCCGGGGGTCATCCCCCGGGCAAGCACAGCATGGAGAAGCTCGTGGAGCTGGGCGCGAAGGTCGAGCTGCCGGGCAAGGCACTCGGCTGACCCCGACCCCGGGGCCACGTCCGCCCGGCTGGGGGTCCGGGGGTCATCCCCCGGGCAAGCACAGCATGGAGAAGCTCGTGGAGCTGGGCGCGAAGGTCGAGCTGCCGGGCAAGGCACTCGGCTGACCCAGACCGGGCGAGGCGCTCGGACAGCACGCGCAGTGATGCCCAAAGGGGCGGCCACCCGGTTCGGGTGGCCGCCCCTTTGGTGTCACTGTGCCTCGTACGTCGTCCCGAGACGTACGAACGGCCAGGTCACTTACCCTTGGCCGCTTCCTTGAGCTTGGAGCCCGCGGAGACCTTCACGCTGTAGCCGGCCGGGATCTGGATGGGCTCGCCGGTCTGCGGGTTGCGGGCGGTGCGAGCGGCACGGTGGGTGCGCTCGAAGGTCAGGAAGCCGGGGATGGTGACCTTCTCGTCCCCCTTGGAGACGATGTCGCCGACCACGTCGGCGAACGCGGCCAGCACGGCGTCGGCGTCCTTGCGGGTCACCTCGGCGCGGTCGGCCAGCGCGGCCACCAGCTCACTGCGGTTCATGTTGTTACTCCCGTGTTCATCTTGCCGTTGAGGCGTCAGATCGAAGCCGATGCTGCCAGGGTCCTCCGTGAGTCCCCGGACCCGGGTCCGTCGTCAGACCCTCGCGCCCAGGGACGCATCCTGCCTCTACCTGCGGCGGGAAAGCCAATCCGGCACCCGCAGGAGTCGTGAGAACACCCTTGGGAGTCACACGAAAAGAGGGCCTGAGCCTGGCCGACACGATAGAGGGCGGCCCAAGGGGTGGGGTTCCCCGACGCGCCGTTGCCAGGCCAGTCGTGGCAATCCTCACAGCCGGCCGCAGGGCTGTCGCCCTACGGCTGCGAGGTCGTCGCCGCCGCGCCGACCGCCTTCGCGGCCTCCCGGACCGCTCCGGCGACCGCGCCCGCGACCTTGTCGTTGAAGACGCTCGGGATGATGTAGTTCGGGTTCAGCTCGTCCTCGGTCACCACGTCCGCCAGGGCGGTCGCGGCGGCCAGCATCATCTCGGTGTTGACCGTGCGGGACTGGGCGTCCAGCAGACCGCGGAAGACACCCGGGAAGACCAGCACGTTGTTGATCTGGTTCGGGAAGTCGGAACGGCCCGTGGCCACAACGGCCGCGGTCTGGCGGGCGATTGCCGGGTCGACCTCGGGGTCCGGGTTCGCGAGCGCGAACACGATGGCTCCGTCGGCCATGGCGGCCACGTCGTCGCCGTCGAGGACGTTCGGGGCCGAGACGCCGATGAAGACGTCGGCGCCGCGCACGGCCTCCTTGAGCGTGCCGGTCAGGCCCTCGGGGTTGGTGTTGTCGGCGATCCAGCGCAGCGCCGAGTCGGGGGCGGCGTCCACGAGGTCCTCGCGGCCGGCGTGCACGACGCCGTGGATGTCGGCGACGACCGCGTTCTTCACGCCCGCGGCCAGCAGCAGCTTCAGGATGGCCGTACCGGCCGCGCCGGCGCCGGACATGACGACCCGGATGTTCTCGATCGCCTTGCCCGTGACGCGCAGCGCGTTCGTGAGGGCGGCGAGGACGACGATCGCGGTGCCGTGCTGGTCGTCGTGGAAGACGGGGATGTCGAGGGCCTCGCGCAGCCGGGCCTCGATCTCGAAGCAGCGGGGCGCGGAGATGTCCTCCAGGTTGATGCCGGCGAAGCCCGGGGCGATCGCCTTGACGATCTCGACGATCGCGTCGGTGTCCTGGGTGTCGAGGCAGATCGGCCAGGCGTCGATGCCGGCGAACCGCTTGAAGAGGGCCGCCTTGCCCTCCATGACGGGCAGCGCGGCCTTCGGGCCGATGTTGCCCAGGCCCAGCACGGCCGAGCCGTCCGTCACGACCGCAACGGAGTTGCGCTTGATGGTGAGGCGGCGGGCGTCCTCGGGGTTCTCGGCGATCGCCATGCAGACGCGGGCCACGCCCGGCGTGTAGACCATGGACAGGTCGTCACGGTTGCGGATGGGGTGCTTCGACGCCATCTCGATCTTGCCGCCGAGGTGCATGAGGAAGGTCCGGTCCGAGACCTTGCCCAGCGTGACGCCCTCGATGCCGCGGAGTTCCTCGACGATCTCGTCCGCGTGCGCGGTCGACGAGGCCGCGATGGTGACGTCGATTCGGAGCTTCTCGTGACCGGACGCGGTGACGTCGAGGCCGGTCACCGAGCCTCCGGAGGACTCCACGGCGGTGGTGAGCTGCGAGACGGCGGTTCCGCTCGCGGGCACCTCCAGCCGGACCGTCATCGAGTAGGAGACGCTGGGCGCCGTTGCCATGGCCGACTTCCTCTGCTTTCACCTGACGCTGATTTGTGCCGTCCGATCGTCGCACCTACCGCTGAGTAGCAGGTAGCCACCCTCGATTGCGAACGTTTTGTTCGCGGAACCAGCCAGCGAAAAGAGACCCACGTCACGTCTGACGTGGGTCTCTTGGGAAGTAAGCGGCACCGACCCGCCATGCTCGCCTCGCGGCAAGTGGTCGCTCGTAGCGACGATGGTTGGGCCCGGGGGCTTGGATCGGGCCGGTGCCACATCCAGGCTAACAAACAGATCCCGTAAGGCGATTCCCGTACCGGGAGTTCATTTCGCCGGCACCTGGGTATCAGGGCGCGGTCCGCCGGGCGGCCGGATCAGTCCCTGAGCAGGTCCGGTACGCCCGCCGCGTCCGGCTCGTCCCGGTCCGCCGAGACGACCGTGAGCTGCTGGGTGGCCCGGGTCAGTGCGACGTAGAGCACACGCAGACCGGCCGGGGACTCGTCGGCGATCTCCGCCGGGGAGACCACGACCGTCGCGTCGTACTCCAGGCCCTTCGCCTCCAGGCTGCCGAGTGCCACGACCCGGTCGCCGAGCCCGGCGAGCCAGCGCCGGGCCTCCTCGCGGCGCTGCATGGCGACGACGACGCCGACCGTGCCGTCGACCCGCTCCAGCAGCCGGGCGGCCTCGGCACGGACGGTTTCGGCCAAGGTGTCGCGCACGACCGTGAAGCGGGGCTCGACGCCGGTGGAGCGGACCGCCTTCGGGGACTGGGAGCCGGGCATGGCCAGGGCGAGCACCTTCGAGGCCAGCTCGGCGATCTCGGCCGGGTTGCGGTAGTTGACGGTGAGCTCGAAGCGGCGGCGCGGGCGGGTGCCGAGGGCCTCGTCGCGGGCCTCGGCGGCCTCGTCCGGGTCGGACCAGGAGGACTGGGCCGGGTCGCCGACGACCGTCCAGGTGGCGTGCCGGCCGCGGCGGCCGACCATGCGCCACTGCATCGGGGTGAGGTCCTGGGCCTCGTCGACGATGACGTGCGCGTACTCGGTGCGCTCCTGCGCGAGGCGCTCGGCGCGCTCGCGCTGCGTCTCCTCGCGCACCGGCATCAGCTCCTCCAGGCCGGTGAGCTGGTCGAGCGGATCGAGCTCGCGCTTCTTGCGGGGGCGGGCGGGGGCGCCGAGGACGGCCTGGAGCTCGTCGAGCATCGCGATGTCGTGCACGGAGCGGCCGTCGCGCCTGAGGGAGCGGGCGACCTTGCGGATCTCGCCGGGGTTGAGGATGCGGCGGGCCCAGCGGCCGAGGCGCCGTTCGTCGGCCATGGCGTCCAGGACGGCCGCCGGGGTCAGCTCCGGCCACCAGGCATCGAGGAAGGCGGTGAAGGCGTCCTCGGAGGTGATGTCCTCGTCGAAGGAGGAGCGCAGCTCGGCGGCGAGTTCCGGGTCGGTGTGGCGGCCCGCCGCGCCGGACTGCTCCCACAGGGCGTCCAGCAGGAGCTTGCGGGCGCGGGGGCGCAGCAGGTTCACGGGGGCGGTGCCGCCGAGGGCGGCGCGGCGGATGCCCGCCAGCTGCTCGGCCTCCAGCTCCAGGCGGCGGCCGAAGGCGACGACGCGCAGCCGGGCCGGTGGATCGTTCAGCTCCAGGGCTCCGCGCGCGGCCTTGCGCAGCACCTTGAGCATGCGGGAGGAGCCCTTGGCGCGGGCCACGGAAGGCGGGTCGTAGAGCGTGGCCTCGGCGCCGTCGACGAGTGAGCCGATGGCGCGGATGGCGACCTGGCCCTCCTCGCCGAGGGAGGGCAGCACGCCCTCGGTGTAGGCGACGAGCAGCGGGGTCGGCGAGACGATCAGGATGCCGCCCGCGTACCGGCGCCGGTCCTGGTAGAGGAGGTAGGCCGCGCGGTGCAGGGCGACGGCGGTCTTGCCGGTGCCGGGGCCGCCCTCGACGTACGTCACGGAGGCGGCGGGGGCGCGGATGACCAGGTCCTGCTCGGCCTGGATGGAGGCGACGATGTCGCGCATGGTGTGGCTGCGGGCCTGGCCGAGCGCGGCCATCAGGGCGCCGTCGCCGATGACGGGCAACTCGTGGCCGTCGAGGAAGGCCGTCAGCTCGGGGCGCATCAGGTCGTCCTCGACGCCCAGCACCTTGCGGCCCTTGGAGCGGATGACCCGGCGGCGGACGACCCGGCCGGGGTCCACGGGCGTCGAGCGGTAGAAGGGAGCGGCGGCCGGGGCCCGCCAGTCGATGACCAGCGGGGCGTAGTCCTGGTCGAGGACACCGATGCGGCCGATGTGCAGTGTCTCGGCGATGTCGGCGGTGTTGTCCTCCCGGACCGCGCCCTCGGCGGGCTCCACGGCGGTGTACGCGCCGTCGGGGCCCTTCTTGCCGTCCTTGCCGCGCAGCAGGTCGATACGGCCGAAGAGGAAGTCCTCGAACTCGTTGTTCAGCCGGCTGAGGTGTATGCCGGCCCGGAAGACCTGGGCGTCCCGCTCGGCGAGCGCGCCGGGCGTGCCGACCTGGCCGCGCTGGGCCGCGTCGTTCATGAGGAACTCGGCCTCGTGGATCTTCTCCTCGAGGCGCCGGTACACCCGGTCCAGGTGTTCCTGTTCGACGCTGATCTCTCTGTCTCTCAGGGAGTCGAGCGCGGTTTCCTGTTGAGCCTGAGCGGCCACCGGGCCCCCTTCTGACGTGCTGGGCAGCCGTCCACCGTACGCGAAGGGGACCCGGTAAGGCTACGCGTCGACCTCGACCAGCCGCTTGCCGTCGAAGGTCACGACCTCGAAGTGGTCGATCTCGTTCGGCCCGAAGGCGGCGCCGCCCTGGACGTACAGGGGCTCCTTGGCCTTCTCGGACTTGGCGTCCGGGAGGCCGTAGCCCCATTCCGGGACGGACCAGGAGGAGAGGGTCTCCCGCTCGCCGTTCTTGCCGACCGCGACGAGGGCGCACTTCAGCGGGCCCTTGACGTTCTTGAGCTCGGTGACCACGCCCGTCCCCCAGTCCTTCTTCTGGAGGGCGACCGTCGCGGTGACCTTGGTGGTCGGGTCGGTGGCCGAGATCTTGTCGGAGATGCCGTCGAAGGCCTCCTTGGCGGGGCTCGCCGCGAGCGGGCGGTTCTCCGCGCCGCCGCCGTCACCGCCGCTGTTCGTCGCCACCGCGACGAAGGGGCCGCCGATGATCAGCGCGCCGGCCGCGGCCACCATGTAGAAACTGCGGCGGCGCTTCTGGGCGCGGCGGTCGGCGACCTCGTCGACCAGCTTCTCCACCAGGCGCGGCCGGGGCTTCGCGGACAGCGACTCGCCGATCGCCGGTGTGCCGGAGCCGGGCAGGTCGGCGAGGGCGGCGAGCATCGGCTCCATGCCGGCCAGTTCGTCGAGCTGCTGGGCGCACCATTCACAGGTCGCGAGGTGGGCTTCGAAAGCGGTTGCTTCGGCGTCGTCGAGGATGCCGAGAGCGTAGGCGCCGACGGTCTCGTGCTCGTTCGGCACCGGAGATTCCTGCATGGGACCAGACATACCCATGCCTCCCGTACCGAACCCCTGGTTACCCCCGTAAACACTCATCACGCCGTCACCCCCCGCTCCTCCAGTGCCAGCTTCATGGAACGCAGAGCGTAGAAGACCCTGGAGCGGACGGTTCCGCTGGGTATGCCCAGGGTTTCGGCCGCCTCGTTGACGGTACGCCCCTTGAAGTACGTCTCGACGAGCACCTCCCGGTGGGCGGGGGTCAGGTCGTCGAGTGCGTCCGACAGAGTCATCAGCCACAGCGCCTTGTCGATCTCGTCCTCCGCGGGGATGACCTCCAGCGGCGACGGGTCGACCTCCTGCGGCCGGGCCTGCCGGCTGCGGTGGCCGTCGATGACGATGCGCCGGGCGACCGTCACCAGCCAGGGGCGTACCGATCCGGTCGCCCGATTGAGCTGACCGGCGTTCTTCCAGGCACGGATGAGCGTCTCCTGCACGACGTCCTCGGCGCGCTGCCGGTCTCCGGCGACCAGGCGCAGGACGTACGCCAGCAGGGGTCCGGCGTGTTCGCGATACAGCGCACGCATCAGCTCCTCGTCGGGTTCCGAGGGCTGGGACATGCGATGTCGGGCCCTCGGTGCACGTTCATTGGCCACGACGGAATCCTTGCGCACGCCCACCTCCGGTGTCCGGGGGTTCCCCCAGTCGGTCGCTCCACATGCCGTACGGACGCGAGGCGTTGGGTGTTCAAAGTGGCGTGACAGATTTCTTCGAAGTGACGTGACGAGGGGGACATGGGAGCACATTCCCACCCCACGTTCTTTACATTTCCGCCACATCGACCAGATCAAGCCAGGCTTTCCCTACGGGTGCGTAGGTAAACGGCATGTAATCGAAATCACTTCGACAGTGCGTCCACAGAAGTCGCATTTAGGACAGGTGAATTGGGTGCAGTAACCGATCAACGACCCTGCCTCGGTGGGCAAAAGGGACTTAAACGCGGGTGAGCGCCGCGCGGCGGCGGTGCCGGGCCACCCGTTCGCGGTTCCCGCAGACCTCGCTGGAGCACCAGCGCCTCCTGCGCCCCCGGGAGGTGTCGAGGTACACGATGGGACAGCTGTCGCCCTCGCACTGGCGCAGGGCCGCGCGGGCGGCGGGGTCGGTCAGCAGGTCCACGGCGTCCCGGGCGACGGCCGCGAGCAGGGCGGGGCAGCCGGGCGGGCCGTCCAACTGCCGTACGAGCTCGCCGTCTCCCCCTCGGACGGCGCACGGGGCCGGGGGCGCGGTACGGGCGACGTCGTTGACGCGCGCGAGCGCGAAGTCGTACGCCCGGGCTCCGGATCCCGACCAGCCGCGCACCAACCGGTCGACCTGGCCGCGCAGTTCGCGGAAGGCGACCAGCCAGGCGGCGTCGGCGTGGGCCAGGGCGGTGTCCGCCGGGACCAGCCCGGAGCCGGTGATCCAGGCGCGCAGCACGTCCACGGAGTCGAGCCGTTCCTCCGGATGCGTGGTGGAGAGCAGATCGAGGCAGATCCGCCCGGCGTCGAACCGCAGCTCGTACGGGGCCGTGGCCGTACCCAGTGCCATGTGCCTGTCACCGCCTAGGGGTGCACCCCGGTCGCGAGATTGCGGTGAGGTGCCAGTGAGAGGGCTGGGAAACCGTTCCCTCTTACAGTGCCTGCCCACTCCGGCGCCGGAAACCCCTCGCACGGGCCGCGCGTCGCCCAGGGCCGCGCGGCGGGTGTCGGTGTGGCGGTATCCCGCTCAACTCGCGGACACGCTCACGCGTCCGCGTACTTCGTCTCCGCTGCCGGGTCCAGGGCGAGGCGGTAACCCCGCTTGACCACCGTCTGGATCAGTTTCGGGGTGCCGAGGGCCGTGCGGAGACGGGCCATGGCCGTCTCGACCGCGTGTTCGTCGCGGCCCGAGCCGGGGAGGGCGCGCAGGAGTTCCGCGCGGGCGACCACCCAGCCGGGGCGGCGGGAGAGGGCACGGAGCAGGGACATGCCGGCGGGCGGCACGGGCTTGAGGTCGCCGTCGACCAGGACGGCGTGGCCGCGGATCTCCACCCGGTGCCCGGCGATCGGCAGCGAGCGTGCCCGGCCGGGCAGTTCCTTGCAGAGGAGCTGGACGAGGGGGCCGAGCCGGAAGCGCTCGGGCTGGATCGTGTCGATGCCGCGGGATTGCAGCGGCAGGGCGGTGACCGGGCCGACGCAGGCCGGCAGCACGTCGTGGCTCAGGGCCCCCAGCACCTCGGGGAGCATCCCGCGCTCCTCCGCCCGGGAGAGCAGGGAGGCCGCGGCCGGGGCGCTGGTGAAGGTCAGCGCGTCCACGCCCCGGGAGACCGTCGCGTCCAGGAGGCGGTCCACCGGGGCGATGTCCTCCGGCGGCATCCACCGGTAGACGGGCACGCCCACGACCTCCGCCCCGCCCTCCCGCAGCGCCTCCACGAACCCGGGCAGCGGCTCACCGTGCAGCTGGATGGCGATCCGCCGCCCGTCGACGCCCTCCTCCAGCAGCCGGTCGAGCACCTCGGCCATGGACTCCGACGACGGCGACCACTCCTCCGTCAGCCCGGCGGCCCGGACCGCGCCCTTGACCTTGGGCCCGCGCGCCAGGATCCGTGCACCGCCGAGCCGCGACAGCAGATCGTCGCCGAGTCCCCAGCCGTCAGCGGCCTCGACCCAGCCCCGGAAGCCGATCGCGGTCGTGGCGACCACGATGTCCGGCACCTGGCGGATGAGCTCCTTCGTCGCGCCCAGCAGTTCGCTGTCGTCGGCGAGCTGCACGATCCGCAGGGCAGGGGCGTGCAGGACGGCGGCACCGCGCCGCTGGAGCAGCGTCCCCAGCTCGTCGGCCCGGCGCGCGGCCGTCACGCCCACGGTGAAACCCGCCAGGGGTCCGTGGTCCGGTCGCTGTTCTTCCTCGTACATGGCTCTCGTCCCGAGTCGTCGTACTTCGTGGGTACGGCGTACCTACATGCCGATCGAGCCTGTCAACGGCTCGTGACAGGCCCGGATCGGCTTGATGTCGCTGGTGTTACGTCACACCTTGGCGTAGCTGAGCTGCGGCTTCGCCTCCGAGGTCGCCGTGGTGGCGGGTACCCGGGGAGCCGTACGGCGAAGGTATACGGCCCAGGTGACCGCGAAGCACACCGCGTAGAAGGCGAGGAAGGCGACGAACGCCCCGGTGCCGGAGCCGTAGGAGAGGAAGGACTGGCGGAAGGCGAGGTTGATGCCGACGCCGCCGAGCGCGCCCACCGCGCCGATGAGGCCCATGGATGCCCCGGAGAGCCGGCGCCCGTAGGCCGCGGCAGCCTCGCCCTCCAGTCCCTTGGCGAGGGCCTTGTTCTGGAAGATGCCCGGGATCATCTTGAACGTCGAGCCGTTGCCGAGCCCGCTGAGCACGAACAGCACCACGAACGCGGCGGTGAACAGCGCCAGCGACTTCTCCATGGAGGCACCGATCAGCACCGACGTGGCGACTCCCATGGCGACGTAGTTCCACAGGCTGATCTTCGCGCCGCCGTACTTGTCGGCCATCCAGCCGCCCAGCGGCCGGATCAGCGAGCCGAGGAGCGGACCGATGAAGGTGACGTACGCCGCCTCCAGCGGGGTGCGTCCGAACTGGTTCTGGAGGACCTGCCCGAAGGCGAAGCTGTAGCCGATGAAGGACCCGAACGTGCCGATGTAGAGGAAGGACATGATCCACGTGTGGGCGTCCCGCGCGGCGTCCTTGGCGGCGCCGGTGTCGTTCTTCACGTTCTCGAGGTTGTCCATGAAGAGCGCGGCCATGACGGCGGCCACGAGGATCAGCGGGATGTAGATCCCGAGCAGCACGCGCGGCCCGCCGCCGGCGCCGATGATCGCGAGGGCGGCCAGCTGGATCACCGGTACGCCGATGTTGCCGCCGCCCGCGTTCAGGCCGAGGGCCCAGCCCTTCTTCCGCAGCGGGAAGAAGGCGTTGATGTTGGTCATGGAGGAGGCGAAGTTGCCGCCGCCGATGCCGGCGAGCAGGCCGACGAGGAGGAAGGTGGAGAAGGAGGTGCCCGGTTCCATCACGGTGAACGCGGCGACGGTCGGGACGAGGAGGAGGCCGGCGGAGATGATCGTCCAGTTCCGGCCGCCGAAGATCGCGACGGCGAAGGTGTAGGGGACTCGGACGACGGCGCCGACGAGCGTGACCATCGAGGTCAGCATGAACTTGTCGGCCGGGGTCAGTCCGTACTCCGGGCCCATGAAGAGGACCAGAACGGACCACAGGGTCCAGATCGAGAATCCGATGTGCTCGGAGAGCACGGAGAAGAAGAGGTTCCGGCGGGCGATCTTCTCGCCGGTCTCCTTCCAGAAGGTCTCGTTCTCCGGATCCCAGTGCTGGATCCAGCGTCCGCCCCTGCTCGGGGGTGCGGGTGCCGTGCCAGGGCCTGTCATGACGCCTCCACTTGCTCCGGGACTCGGTCGTTCCATGAGTGCTGATCCCGAAGGTAGGGAGGACGCGTTTCGTGGCTGTGCCATCGGGTGACCGCAAGGGAACTTTGCTCTCACCCCGGGCCGGGGCGGGATGAGAGGTCCGGTGGCGTCGGGTCAGCGTTGCGGGGGCTGCCCGTGGGGGTTCTGCTGGGGATACGGCTGCGAATACGGCTGACTGTAAGGGCCGGGGGGCTGAGCACCGTACGGGCCGGGCGCGGGCGGGGCGGGGTACGGGCCGGGCGCGGGCCGGCCACCGTACGGACCCGGCCCGGGCTGGGCGGGGTACGCACCCGGTGCCGGCTGGGCGGGGTAGGGGCCCGGTGCCGGCTGGGCGGGGTAGGGGCCCGGTGCCGGCTGGGCGGGGTAGGGGCCCGGTGCCGGCTGGGCGGGGTAGGGGCCCGGTGCCGGCTGGGCATACGGTCCCGGCGCCTGCTGTCCGTGACCCGCGGGGGCGCCTCCGGTCGGAGCGGGCATCCCGCCGGGCTGACCCGGCACCCCGGGCACCTGCCCGCCGCCGTACGGCCCTCCCCCGAAGGGATTGCCGTGCCCCGGCATCTGCGCCCCGGGCGGCAGGTACCGCAGCCGCCCGTTCTCATCGGTCACCGGCAGGAAGCCGGCCGCCTGCAAGCGCGCGGCGAACTTCGCGTTGCGCCGCCGCGTGACCAGCAGCCCGATGCCGAGGATCGCCATGACCAGCAGCCACACCACACCCGCCGCGATGAAGTCGAAGGACTCACCGCCGGCGCGGAAGGCGAGGATCACGCAGCCCGCGGTGGCGCCGAGGGCCCCGTAGCCCATGCGCTTCTCGGCGCTCTTGCCGGTGAGGTCGAAGTTGATGCGGGCCTTGAGGAGCTCGAAGGCGTCCGGCACGAGCGGCGGGAGGGAGACGCCGTCACCGGCGCCCGGGTACTGCGCCCAGTTCTGTGCGGCCCGGGCCCGGGCCTGCGGGCTGGGGTCGGGCAGGATCAGCATGGTGAGCGCGCCGTTGCGGCCGCTGCTCTGCCGGACGTCCGCGTACTCGTAGCCGAACTGCTGGGCGACGAAGGCCAGCCGGGCGAGCTTCTTCACGGACGCCATCGGGCTGGTGAGCTCGACCGGTTCTCCGCTCGCCATCAGCCGCAGCATCTTCTGTGTCTGCCGCTTACTCATCCCACCGCTCCCCCGGCCACTCACTGGGCACAGTTGTTCACATGCGCAACCCGGGCAGTTTTCCACACCGGGACGCGATCCGGGCGGCAGGCCCTAACCGCCGCTTGCCCGGCGCCTCCGGCTCCCTCGAACCCTCACCCGAGGCTCACTTGCCGGCCACAACCGGGGCTTCTGCTTCGCCGCCAGGTCCTCGACCCAGCCGAACGCCATGACGCAGCCGCCGATCAGCACCCACACCAGGAGCAGCACCGGCCACGGACTCTCCAGCAGCCCGGGGACGTTCTGCTCCAGCACGGTGACACTCCACAGCCGGTCCCACAGGGTCACGGCGACCAGGATGCAGATGTTGTGCCAGAGGTAGATCGTCACCGCCCGGGAGTTGAGCAGGCCGATCGGCCCCGCCCAGCGGCGCAGCCGGCGCGGCCACTCGGACCAGGACGGGCTGACGTGCAGCAGCAGGAGCACCGTGCCGAAGGACCACAGGGCCTGCGCCAGGGGCATGCTGTCCAGGTCGTTGCCCGGGCCGAAGCCGTGGTGCAGGGCGTACCAGAGGCCGGCCAGCGCGATGGCGGGCGCCACGGAGGGGACGAGGTAGCGCGGCAGCCGCCGCAGGATGCCCTCCTGGTGGGCCATGCCGAGGATCCAGCAGGCGCCGAAGGTGGAGAAGTCGGTGAGCGCCGAGGGGATCCGCTCGCCGGGCAGATCGAGGTAGCCCCGCTCGAAGGCCACCGCCAGGGCGATCGGCATGGCGAGCGTGACCACCGGCATCGCGCGCAGGGCCTTGAGGAGCAGCGGGGACAGCAGGACGTACCAGAGGTAGGCGCGGATGTACCACAGCGGGCCCGCGAGGTCGGCGGCCCAGTTCTCGCCGACGTAACCGTGGAGCCCGGGCAGGCCCTCCGCGTAGGGCGGGTCGCTCAGCGGGACGATCCAGAACGTGAGGTGGAGCAACCACCAGCCGGGATGCCCGTCGGCGTCCGGCCCCCAGCCCTGGAGGACCATGCCGGTGACGCCCACGACGCCCAGCAGCCACAGCGGGGGCAGCAGGCGGCGCATCCGGCCGCGGATCACCTGGACGGGCGGGCGCTTCAGCGAGCGGGCCATGAGGTTGCCGGCGAGGGCGAACATCACGCCCATCGACGGGAACACCAGCGGCAGCCAGGCCCAGCCGGTGAGGTGGTACAGCACGACGCGGAACAGCGCGAGGGCTCGCAACAGGTCGAAATAACGGTCGCGGACGGGCCGTCCGGAAGGGGTCTGCTCCTTCTGCGGAGCCTCGGTCACGGAAGCCGTGGTCATGCGACCGGCCTCCCGTCCATCTGCTGCTGGGGCACGGTTCCGCCCCCGGGCAGGCCCACCGCGCCCGTACGCCGGAGCTTCTGCCAGCGCAGCCGGCCGCCGGTGAGGGCGGTGATCCAGGACTGGAGGAGGACGACGTACATGAGCTGGCGGTACAGGAGCTGCTGGAGCGGGAGCGAGATCAGGTGGGTCATGCGTTCCTTGTCCAGGTGGAACGCGTAGGCCGCGCACACCCCTTGTACGGCGAGGACGCCCAGCCAGGCGCCGATGGTCTTCTCGGTCGGGCCGAACACCAGCCCGTACAGCAGGAACACGTCGATGAGCGGGGCCAGCAGGGGCGCCACGACCATGAACATCGACACCAGCGGCATGCCCACGCGGCCGAAGCGGCCCGAGGGGCCCCGCTCGACGAGGGAGCGGCGGTGCTTCCAGATCGCCTGCATCGTGCCGTACGACCAGCGGTAGCGCTGGGACCACAACTGCTGGACGGACTCCGGGGCCTCGGTCCAGGCGATGGCCTTCTCCGCGTACACCACGTGCCAGCCGTCGCGGTGCAGGGCCATGGTGATGTCGGTGTCCTCGGCGAGCGTGTCGTCGCTCATGCCGCCGACGCGTTCCAGGGCGCTGCGCCGGAACGCGCCGACCGCGCCGGGGATCGTCGGCATGCAGCGCAGCACGTCGTACATGCGGCGGTCGAGGTTGAAGCCCATGACGTACTCGATGTGCTGCCACGCGCCGATGAGCGAGTCCCGATTGCCGACCTTGGCGTTGCCCGCGACGGCGCCCACGCGCGGGTCGCCGAAGGGCTGCACCAGTTCGCGGACGGTGGTCGGTTCGAAGACGGTGTCGCCGTCCATCATCACGATCAGGTCGTGGCGGGCGTTGGCGATGCCCCGGTTGAGGGCGGCGGGCTTGCCCGCGTTGAGCTGCCGGATGACGCGTACGCCGGGCAGCCCGAGGTTCTCGACGATGCGGGCGGTGCCGTCGGTCGAGCCGTCGTCGATGACCAGCACCTCGATGGGATGGTCGCTGGCGACGAGGGAACGGACCGTCTGCTCGATGCACTTGGCCTCGTTGTAGGCGGGCACGAGGACGGACACGGGTTCGGTGACGGTCGCGCCCCAGCGGAAGCCGCGCCGGCGGACCCGCCGGGCGTGCGCGACGGACAGGATCAGCATCAGCCCGAGACGCCCGAAGACCAGCACGCCGACGACGGCGAGACCCGTGACCAGAACGCCGGTCGTCTTCTCGGAGGCCTGCACCAGGAAGACCCACGCCTCGCCCTTGACCGCCTCCAGTCCCGCGACCGGGGTGTGCGCGCTGGGGGCGTCCAGGGCGGCGGTGAGGGTGTGGAAGCGGTAGCCCTGGTCCTTCAGCCCGGTGATGTACCGGTCGAGCGCGGCGACGGTCTGGGAGCGGTCGCCGCCGGAGTCGTGCATCAGCACGATGGCGCCCTTGCCGCCCTTCGGCGTGGCGTTGCGGATGATCTGCCGGACGCCGGGCCTGCGCCAGTCCTCGCTGTCGGTGTTGTTGACGATGGTGATGTAGCCCTTGCTGCCGATGTATTCGGTGACCGGCCAGGACCTGTTGTCCATGTTCTGGACGAACGACGAGTAGGGCGGGCGGAACAGCGAGGTGCGGATGCCGGCCGCACCGGCCAGCGCGAGCTGGTTCTGGGACAGTTCCCAGTCGACCCGGCTCTTGCTCTGCAACGACAGGTCGGGGTGGTTGAAGGTGTGCAGCCCGATCTCGTGTCCCTCGTCGACCATGCGCTGGACGAGGTCCGGGTAGCGGGACGCCATCGTGCCGGTGATGAAGAAGACGGCCCGGGCGTCGTGCTTCTTCAGCACGTCGAGGACCTTGGGCGTCCACTTCGGGTCGGGCCCGTCGTCGAAGGTCAGCACCAGCTCGTGGTCCGGGAGTTCCAGACTGGTGGGCCGCCCTTCACGGGTGTCGATGACGGGCCCGCCCTTGAGGATCTCTTTCGGGACCTGGTCGTTGGCCGCGGGCGGGCCGACCCGGTGGTCGGCCAGGATCTCGCTGTGCACGTAGCCGCGCAGCATGAGCATCGCCAGCAGAGCGACCAGCACGAGCAGCGGCAGCAGCAGCCGCATGGGCAGCCGCCGACGCAAACGCCCACGGGAACCGCCAGGGGCACCGGTCGCGGTGCCGGGGCGATGAGAACGGGTTGCCATTTGGGTGGTACTCCGGGGTGGTGCGGGGACGGGGTGATGTGGGGAGGGGTGACGGGCCCGGTCGGGGCGGATCGGGCGGTCGGGTTCGGCGGTGGGTGTGCCGGGCGGCCGGACGGCGGACGGCCTGCCAGGCGGGCGGAGGTGCGGCGGCCCGGGGAGCCCTCCCCTGCCTGTCAACCGGCCCGGCGGAGCTGAGGCCGCTCAGCCAGGCCCGGCCTACGGAAGCCGGCCAGTCGGCCGGCCACCACGGCCCCGCCCGAGCCGATCGACGGGCAGGGCCCGGCCAGACGGTTGGCCCGGCCGGCCCAAGGACCTGGCTGGTCAGCAGGCCGCAGGCTCGACGACCCGGGTCGATCGACCGACTCGGCGTCCGGCGCTCCGGCTCATCGGCAGGCCCGGCGGCCCCTGCCGATGGACCGACCCGGCGCGCCCGGTGACCCGGCTGACCAGCAGGACCCGGCAAGCCCGTCGACTCCGCCCGACAGGCCGACTCGGCAGGCCCGATGGCCAACAGGTCAGCAGACCGCGGGCTCGGCGCTCCGGCCACGACTCGGCAGACCCGACAGCCCGGCTGATCAGCGAGGCCCGACAGCCCCGGCGACTCCCGCCGAACCGGCGGAGCCGCTACGCAGCTGGTGGTTCGGGGGTCGGCTGGGGCTCGGGCGGGCCGTCGGCGACGGTGCCCGTGTCGCCGTCGTCGACGGTGCCGGTGGTCTGGGTCGGCCCGGGCGTGGGGTTGCTCGTCGGCGTCGGGTCGGGGGCGGGCGAACTCGGCGGGGCCGACGGTTGCGTCGGGGTCGGGTCGGTCACGCCCGTGCCCGGGGCCGGTGTGGTCCGGGTCGCGGTCGGTGAGGGCTTGGCGGTCGCACCGGCACGGCCCGGGCCCGGGGAGGCCGCGGGTTCGAGGGCGCCGGGGCCGGGCGAGGGTGCCGTGGCCTCGTCCGTCGTCGGCGCGCTGCCCGGGGCGGTGGCGCCGGTGTCACCGGTCGGTGCCGACTCCGCGGGCAGCGACGGTGTGTCGACCTGCCCGGCCGGCCGGCCCTCCTCCTGACCGGGCACGGGCAGCCAGGGCGCGTTGGAGTTGCCCGACAGCACCGTGGCGACGATGACGACGGCGTAGACCCCGCAGGCCACGGCGACGGCCATGCCGATCCGGCGGAGACGCCTGCTGCGGCGGCCGGACTCGTCCACGAAGACGGGCCGGTCGGCGGCGGTGACCGCGCCGATGCCTTCCTTGGCCTGCCGTACGAATCCGTCCCCGAGCTGAACGGCGTCGAGCTGGACGGTCACCTCGTGCGGATCGTGGGTGTGCCCGGCGGATTCAGGACCGTGCGGGGCGGAATCGAGACCGTGCCCGGCGGAACCGGCACCGTGCCCGGCCGCGTCGGCGTCCTCCTGCCAGGGGTCGCGGACGGCCGGCCGCGCCGCGGTGCCCGCGGCGAACGAGTCGGCCTCGCCCTCGCTCTGCCGGGGAATGCCGCGCAGTATCTCCGTCACGTCCGTCCCGGCGGACGGGCGAGCGCCCGTCACCTGGACGTCGCCGCCGGAGAAGACCTGCGTGGCTCTCCGGTCCCGGGCTCTGCCGTCCGCGGGGAGTTCACTGGTCCTCGCTGCGGCCTCGGGCCATTCGGGTTGGGCGTCTTCTCGCCACTGTGTCACGCGCACGCACTTCCCCCCACGGGATGGTTCAGGTGCGCTTGCGACCTGAGCACCCGTCGTCCGGACCGGGTCCCCAACCCGTCCAGAGCGCCCCCTATTACCACACCGTGCTCAGGCGTCGAATGTAGCGCACGCGGAGGTTGTGTGTGGACGGCGTGCCGAATCGTGTCAGCCGTGAGACGCCATGAGGACATCGTCGGTGGCGGGAACCCACCCTCCGGCGGGCCTGCGCAGCCACCCCTCCTCCGCCGCGAGCCGCGCCGCCGCCCGCCGCAGCGCATCGAGCGCGGGGTGCGTCAGGCCCTTGCGCCACACCAGCGACACGGGAGAGAGCGGAACGGGATCGACCAGGGGACGTGACACCGTCGCCGGCATGGCCGGGAACCCCACGACGGCCAGGACCGGGTGGCGCGTACGGGCCATGATCCGCTGGAACTCCTCCTCCCCGACGGCCAGTGGCGCCGGTGGCGCGATCTCGATGCCCCGTCCCTCGAACAGCAGCCGCGCGAGGCCGGTCCACTCCGGCGTGCGGGGATTGCCGGCGCCCGCGTAGACGGCCTCGCCGACCAGCTCGGCGAGCGGCACCTGAGCCAGCGGGGCCAGCCGGTGGTCCTCGGGCAGCACGATCGCCATCGGCTCGTACCGCACGGGCTGGTGGTCCAGCCCGGCCCGCAGCGCCGGGTCCAGCCCGGCGAACCGTCCGAACGACGCGTCCAGCCGGCCCGCGAGCAACTCCCCGGCGGCTCCGGTCAGTCCGCTCTCGTAGCGGGCCATCAGCTCGTGCCCGGGGGAGAGTTCACGCGCCCGGTGCAGCACGCGCCGCGGTGTGACCAGGCCCGGGGAGTTGAGGTCCACCAGCAGGGGCCGGGCCCGGTCGAAGGCGGCGAGCAGTTCCTCCTGCGCCCGGAGCACGCGGCGGGCGTACGGCAGCAGCCGCCCTCCGTCGGGCGTGAGCGCCACCTGCCGGGTGGTCCGGACGAACAACTCGGCGCCCAGCTCCCGCTCCAGCCGCCGCACGTCCCGGCTCAGCGCCTGCTGGGCCGTGTGCAGGCGCACCGCGGCACGGGTGAAGTGCAGTTCCTCGGCGACGGTGACGAAGGCACGCAGGAGTCGGGGATCGAGGTGGCCGGACATGCCGTGAACCTACAACGGCGGCCTGCCCGATCAGCCCCCGGCGGTCTTCTCGGGCCCCTCGCCCTCACCCACGCACTCACCCGCGGCCGCCCCCGAACCGGCACCGACGCCCGGCACCTGGCCATCCGGGCCCTCCCCACCAGGGCATTCCCTCGACGGAACCTGCCCCAGCCGGTGCCGAGGCACCGTGCGCACGGGCGGACGCGTCAGCGTGATCTGCCGGACGACTTGCTGAAAGCACGCCAGCGCCGCCAGCCCGGGCAGGGCCGCGGCCGCGGTACCGAGGACGGTCCTCGGCGCCTGGGCGACGCACAGCAGCACGGCGACGCACGAGAAGACCAGCACCACACACCAGGAGTGCACGGCACGGCGCTGGTGCAGCGCGGCCCGCAGGACGGACAGGGAGGCCACCAGCCAGGGCCCGTACACCAGCAGGGGCCACCAGGTGCGGAGGGTGCGCTCCGCTGGGGACGCGGCGACCAGGCGCAGCGGGTCGTAGGCGACCATGCCGCTCAGGAGGCCCACCGCGGAGGCGATGACGGCCGTCAGGACGGCGATGAGGAAGCTGGTCCAGCGGAGCACGCCCGGTGCTCGGCGGGCCCGGACCTTGCGGTGCCGCCGGGGGACCTCCCGCACGGGCGGCAGTTCCTCGGTGATGTCCTGGAGCCGCTGCATGCGCTCGGCCGGGGCCGGGGCCGGGGCCGGGTCCGCGGGGGCGGCCGGTGCCACGTCACGTGGGACGGGGATCCTCGGCCCCTGCTCCCCGAGCGCCTCCTCGAGGATGAACGCCAGTTCCTCCGCCGGGTCCCAGGTCGGATCCGGGGGCGTCAGCGGGGTCACGAAATCCCGTGTGGGCGCCCGGTGCCGGCCGGTGCCCTCATTTCCTTTGTCGTACATAGCGCGGCCCGACTATTCAGCGAGCGCGAAAGCGGGCCATTCCGTCGCACTGATCCACCGCCGGGCGAGATCCTTTTCCAGCACGCTCATGGCATCGATGAAATCGCGCAGAACCGGCTCGGTCACCTGGAGCGCGACCGGGCAACCGCCCTTGGTGAGCGTGCCTTTGACGGTGGCCGACGAGTGGGCTGGAGCGGGAATGTAGGTGTAGGGGCCGAGCGTTACCGCCCAGCCTTCTTTCCTGGTCGCCTCGGTCATGTACCGACTAACCGTCGGCCCACTTCGGCGGATGCGCGGCAAAAGAGTGAAGGATTTCCCCGTTGAGCATCTTTTCCATGCGCCATTAAGGGCTCTCCATATCTCTGTATGAAGAACAGGCGGCGAATATTTCCCGCCAGTCCTACAACCCAGGTGCGTGATTCCGCACGGAACAGGTGTTGGACCGCCCGGTCGTCTCCGGGTGACGGTGGGCGGATGCCGCAACTCACCCCGTACCGCCGCCTCTTCGGGCTGCCCGGCGCCCGTGCGTTCACCGCCGGGAACCTGATCGCCCGGCTGCCGATGGGCATGTTCAGCGTCAGCGCGGTCGTCATGATCGCCGCAACGCGGGGCTCGTACGCCCTCGCCGGTGCCGTCACGGCGACGGGGCTCGCGGCGACCGCGGTGGTCGCGCCGTGGACCGCGCGCCTCGTCGACCGGCACGGCCAGGCCCGGGTGGCCCTGCCCGCCACGGTGTTCGCCGTCCTCGGCTCGCTCGCCCTGCTGCTGTGCGTCCGCTACGACGCCCCCGACTGGACCCTGTTCGCCTCCTACGCCGCCACCGCCACGACCCCCAACACCGGCGGCATGTCCCGGGCCCGCTGGGCGCACCTGCTGGCCGGTGACACCAAGGGCCTGCACACCGCCAACTCCTTCGAGCAGGCCGCGGACGAGCTGTGCTTCATGCTGGGCCCGGTGCTCGCGGCCTTCCTGTGCGGGGCGTTCTTCCCGGAGGCGGGCACGCTCGTCGGGGCGGTGCTGCTGCTGACCGGCATGGTCCTGTTCACGACCCGGCGTGCCACGGAGCCACCGGTCCGCGCGCACATACCCGCGAAGGCGCCGCTGCGCGCCCCCGGGATGCCGCCGCTGCTCGCGGTCTGCCTGGCGATGGGCGCGGTGTTCGGCTCGACGGAGGTCGTCACGCTGGCGTTCGCGGACGCGCTGGGGCACCGGTCGGCGGCCGGTGTCGTGCTGGCGCTCCAGGCGGCGGGCTCGTGCGCGGCGGGTCTGCTGTACGGGGCCGCGAAGCCCGCCGGGCCGGCCGCGTCCCGGCTGCCGTGGTGTGTGGCCGCGATGACGGCGCTGCTGACCCTGCCGCTGCTCGCGGCCGCCCTCATCGGCTCGCTGCCGCTCCTGGCCGGTGCGCTGCTGATCGCCGGGATGGCGACGGCTCCGACGATGGTCACCACCATGACGCTGGTGCAGCAGCGCACCCCCGAGGGCCGGCTGAACGAGGGCATGACCCTGGCGGTGACCGGGCTGCTCGGCGGCATCGCCTGCGGCAGCGCGCTCGGCGGCTGGACCGTGGAGCACATGTCGGCGACGGCGGGATACGCCATCCCGGTGACGGCGGCGGCCGTGGCCCTGGCGTTGTCCCGGTACGGGGCGTCGAATCGCTTCACCGAACCATGCACGCCCCATTGACGCCCTCACGCACCCCCACATACGTTCATTCGTCGAAGCGCTTCGACGTCACGTGCCACCCCCTGCGGGCACGGGAAGAAGGACCCCCCACCATGAAGTTCACCGACGGCTACTGGCTGCTCCGGGAGGGCGTCACCGCGGCGTACCCGGCCGAGGTGCTCGACGTCACCGAGTCGGACGGCACGCTGGAGATCCACGCGCCGACCCGGCCCGTCCGCACCCGCGGGGACCTGTTGAAGGGCCCCGTCCTGGCGCTCCGCGCGCACACGCCCATGCCCGACGTGATCGGCCTGACGCTGACGCACTTCACGGGAGGGGAGCGGCGGGGGCCCGAGTTCGAGCTGACCGGGTCGGGAGCCACCCCGCAGGTCTCGTACGACGACGAGTACGCGACCCTGACCTCGGGCGACCTGTCGGTGCGGGTGGCCCGCGGCGGCCCCTGGCACGTCGAGTTCCTCTCGCACGGCCGCACCCTGACCAGCAGCGGCCACAAGAGCATGGGCATCATGCGGGACGCGACCGGCGCGCACCACCTGCGCGAACAGCTGGTCCTCCAGGTCGGCACGTCCGTCTACGGCCTGGGCGAGCGCTTCGGCCCGCTGGTCAAGAACGGCCAGGTCGTCGACGTCTGGCAGGCGGACGGCGGCACCTGCAGCGAACAGGCCTACAAGAACGTGCCCTTCTACCTCACGGACGCGGGCTACGGCGTCTTCGTCGACCACCCGGGCAAGGTGTCCTTCGAGGTCGCCTCGGAGGTCGTGTCGCGGGTGCAGTTCAGCGCCGAGACGCAGGAGCTGACGTACTACGTCGTCCACGGCCCGACCCCGAAGGACATCCTGCGCAAGTACACGGCCCTGACCGGCCGCCCGGCGCTGCCGCCCGCCTGGTCGTTCGGCCTGTGGCTGTCGACGTCCTTCACGACGTCCTACGACGAGGAGACGGTGACGTCCTTCATCGAGGGCATGCGGGAACGCGAACTCCCCCTGTCCGTCTTCCACTTCGACTGCTTCTGGATGCGCGAGCACCACTGGTGCGACTTCCAGTGGGATGCACGGGTCTTCCCCGACCCGGAGGGCATGCTGGCCCGGCTCAAGGCCCGTGACCTGCGCGTCTCCGTCTGGATCAATCCGTACATCGCCCAGCGCTCCCCGCTGTTCGCCGAGGGCAAGGCACTCGGGCATCTGCTGAAGCGCCCGGACGGCAGCGTCTGGCAGTGGGACCTGTGGCAGCCCGGCATGGCCCTGGTCGACTTCACGTCACCGGCCGCCCGCGACTGGTACGCCGCCAAGCTGGAGGCGCTGCTCGCCCAGGGCGTCGACTGCTTCAAGACCGACTTCGGCGAACGGGTGCCGCTGGATGTGACCTGGTCGGACGGCTCCGACCCGGAGCGGATGCACAACTACTACACGTACCTGTACAACCGCACGGTCTTCGAGGTGCTGCGCAAGCACCGCGGCGAGGCGGAGGCCGTCCTCTTCGCCCGCTCGGCGACGGCGGGGAGCCAGCAGTTCCCGGTGCACTGGGGCGGCGACTGCGAGGCGACGTACGAGTCGATGGCGGAGTCGCTGCGCGGCGGCCTGTCCCTGGGCCTGTCCGGCTTCGGCTTCTGGAGCCATGACATCGGCGGTTTCGAGGGCACGCCGACACCGGCCGTGTTCAAACGCTGGCTGGCCTTCGGCCTGCTCTCCTCGCACAGCCGCCTGCACGGCAGCAGCTCCTACCGCGTCCCCTGGCTGTTCGACGAGGAGTCGGTGGAGGTCGCGCACCACTTCATCCGGCTGAAGCTGCGCCTCATGCCCTACCTGTACGAGACGGCCCGGGCCGCCCACACCGAGGGCGTACCGATGATGCGGGCGATGGTGCTGGAGTTCCCGGACGACCCGGGCTGCGCTCACCTGGAACGGCAGTACATGCTCGGCCCGGACCTCCTCGTGGCACCGGTGTTCAGCGACGAGGGCGACGTCACGTACTACGTCCCCGAAGGCGCCTGGACCCACTTCCTCACCGGCGAGCCGGTGACCGGCCCGCGCTGGGTGCGCGAGCGGCACCCCTTCCTGAGCGTGCCGCTGCTGGTCAGGCCGGGTGCGGTGATCCCGGTGGGCGCGGTGGACGACCGTCCGGACTACGACCACGCCGACGGGGTGACGCTGCGGGCCTACGGCCTCCGGCCCGGTGACCAGACGACGGTACGGGTCGGGGACGTCACCTTCACCGTGGTACGCGAGGCAGACACCCTGCGGGCCACATGCAGCGACCCGGCGGCCCCCTGGGCGCTCGCCGCCGCCGGCCACGAGGCCCGGGCACGGGCCGGAACCGGCTCCCTGACGCTGGGGCTGGAGCCGTCCTGATGGTCAGGATCACGGACGTGGCGCGACGGGCCGGGGTCTCCCCCAGCACCGTGTCGTACGCGCTGAGCGGCAAGCGCCCGATCTCCGACGAGACCCGGCGCAGGGTCGAGGCGGCGGTCCGGGAGCTGGGCTACCGCCCGCAGCCGGGCGCACCGGCGCACGGCACGCCGAAGGTCCTGGGCGTGGCAGCCCCGCTGCGCGCCGGCGTCCACGTACCGGCGATGATGCGTCTGACGCAGTCCGTGGTGACAGCGGCACGCGGGTACGACCACGACGTCCTGCTCCTCACCCATGAGGAGGGCCTGACCCGCGTCAGGGAATCGGCGCTGGTGGACGCGTTACTGGTCATGGACATCGGCCTCCACGACCCACGTCTCCCCCTGCTCCGCTCCCTGAACCGCCCCTCCGTCCTGCTCGGCCTGCCCGCCGACCCGCACGGTCTGACCTGCGTGGACCTGGACTACCGGGCAGCGGGCGAGGCGTGCGTGCACCACCTGGCCCGCCTCGGCCACCGCACCGTGGCCCTGGTCAGCTCGCCGCCGGAGGTCCACCTCCGCGGGACCGCCTCGGCCCACCGCCTGGTCGAGGGCTTCACGGCCGCAGCCGACCGCCACGGGCTGGCCTCCTCGGTGCACCCCGCCGGATCGGCCCCGGCCACGGCCCACCACCTCGCGGACCGACTGCTGCGCGATCACCCCGCGCTGACGGCCCTGGTCGTCCACAACGCGCCCCTCCTGGAGCCCCTGATCACGGCCTTCCAGCAGCTCGGCCTGCGCATCCCCGAGGACCTGTCGATCACGGCCGTCTGCCCCGACGACCCCGCGACGACCACGTCGGTCACCCTGCCGGCGACGGAGCTGGGCACCCGAGCGGTGGAACTGCTGATGGAGAAACTGCACGGCACGCCCGTACCGGAGACGACGCTGCTGGCGCCGCGGCTGACGGAGCGGGCGAGTACGCGTCACGCATGACAAAGGCCCCGCCGCTCGTGAGCGACGGGGCCTGTGCCCACATGGGATGAGTGGAGATGGCGGGAATCGAACCCGCGTCCAACGGTGTGGAACCAGGGCTTCTCCGTGTGCAGTCGGCTGTGCTTTTCTCGGCCCCGGAGATCACGCCGACAAGTCTCCGACGGGCCCAGTCACTGTGTGGTTTCCCTCTTCACCCCGTGACCGGGATCGAGGTTTAGTTCCCTAGATGATGCCAGGATCCGGGTCGGGAACACCCCCGGGCTGACACTCCCTTAAGTAGGGGAGCCGCTGCTCGCTACCTGAAGATCAGGCAGCGAGGGCGAGCTCGCCCTGGGAGATGGATCGCTTGGAATTGGCGATTATTTTTTTCGGCCTGTGGTTTACGAGATCATGGCCGCTTCCTCGACACGCTTCCCCTGCTTCGACAGCCGCTGTCGAAACCGATCATCCCCATGTTGATTTTTCAATCGTCGTCCCCCGCGAGAGGGGACTCGCACCCGCTGTGAGGTGCAGGTGCCATCGTACGTGACCAACGCAGGTCGATGCCAGCGTATTCCCACGCACCCCGGAGGGCCTACGCCCGCTGCTTCCGCCGCACCGCCGAGATCACCCGCTCGGCCTCGCGCCGGTCCTGCTTCTCGCGGAGCGTCTGACGCTTGTCGTACTCCTTCTTGCCCTTCGCCAGCGCGATCTCGACCTTGGCGCGGCCGTCCTTGAAGTACAGGGCGAGGGGCACGATGGTGTGACCCGTCTCCTGCGACTTCGACTCCAGCTTGTCGATCTCCTCGCGGTGCAGCAGCAGCTTCCGCTTGCGCCGCGCGCTGTGGTTGGTCCACGTGCCCTGGCTGTACTCCGGCACGTGCACGTTGTACAGCCACGCCTCGTGCCCGTCCATCTGCACGAAGCCGTCGACCAGCGACGCCCGTCCCTGGCGCAGCGACTTCACCTCGGTGCCGGTGAGGACCAGACCGGCCTCGTAGGTGTCGATGATGAGGTAGTCGTGCCGCGCCTTCTTGTTCTGCGCGATCAGCTTGCGCCCTTTTTCCTTAGCCATAGTGCCGCCCATTTTCGCACTACGGAGGGGGCCCGCGGGAAGTGGATTACGAGGGACCGGCCAGGCCGCGCAGCACGGTCTCGGCCCGCTGGAGGGCTCCCTCGTCGGCCTCCAGGTCGGGCGTGATGCCCCGGCCGTCGACCGCTCGGCCGGAAGGGGTGCGGTAGTGCCCGACGGTCAGCTCCGCGACGGAGCCGTCGGGCAGCCGGCTCGGCATCTGGACCGAGCCCTTGCCGAAGGTCCGGGAGCCCACGACGAGCGCCCGTCCGCGATCCTGGACAGCGCCGGTGAGGAGTTCGGCCGCGCTCATCGTCCCGCCGTCGACGAGCGCGACCAGGGGTCTCGTCGTGTCGCCACCGGGCTCGGCGTGCAGGGCGCGCTGCCGGCCGTCGACGTCGTACGTGGCGACCAGACCGCCGTCGAGGAAGGCGGAGGCGGCGGTGACCGCCTCGGTGACCAGGCCGCCGGAGTTGCCGCGCAGGTCGAGGACGATCCCGGCGCGGGGCGGGGCCTGCCGGACGGCCTCGCGGACCTGGTCGCCGGAGCCCTTGGTGAAGGTGTCGACCCGGATGACGGTGACCGGGCCGGCGGCTTTTCGAACATCGACCGAGTCCGTGGACAGCTGGGCCCGGCGCAGGGTCTCGGTCCACGCGCGCGTACCGCGCTCCAGGCCGAGTCGGACGGTGGTGCCGGCGGGGGCGTCGGTGGCGTCCCCGCGCAGTAAGGAGACGATCTCGGTGACGGGCCGCCCGTCGGTCTTCTCGCCGTCGACGCTGCGCAGCAGGTCTCCGGGGCGGATCCCGGCGGTGGCCGCGGGCGACCCGGCGCGCACCTTCGTCACCTCGATGCGGCCGTCACGTTCGCTGCGCGCCCACAGGCCGACGCCGGTGTACTGGCCGTCGAGGCTTTCCTCGAACTCCTCGTATTCGCCCCGGGAGTAGACGGCTCCCCAGCGGTCCCCGCTGCGGCTGACGGCACGCTTCGCGGCCTCCATCGGCGACTTGCCGACGGCCATGGCCTCCTCGGCCGCCCTGGTGACGTCCGCGTGGTGCCCGGCCGGGACGGCCGAACGGGCCTCGTCCGGCGCGGACTTCCGCTCGGCCTGCGGGAGGGATCCCGTGGCCGCGCCGGCGACGAGCACGCTGGCGAACATCAATGTCAGGGCGGCCCCGCGGCGGATGCGACGGGGCTGACAGAACGGGTCACGACCTGACATGGCGGTGAGTCTAGGACAAGGGGAAGGGCCGTACGGCTGGTTGACCGTACGGCCCCTCTTGGTATGCGTCACACCTTCAAGTACTTGCGCAACGCGAAGAACGCGGCCAACGCGGGCATCAGCAGGCTCGTGGCGAGGATGAGCGGCAGCTTCGTCAGGACGGCGTCCCAGCCGATGAAGTTGATCAGTGTCAGCTGGTCGGCCAGGGCCAGTCCGTGGTCGATGAGGAAGTACCGGGCGATCAGCAGGAAGGCGCACGCGAGCGTGCCGCCGATGAGCCCGGCGACCGCGGCCTCCATGATGAACGGCGCCTGGATGTAGAAGCCCGAGGCGCCGACCAGGCGCATGATGCCGGTCTCGCGCCGGCGGCTGAACGCCGAGACGCGCACGGTGTTGACGATCAGCATCAGCGCGACGACCAGCATCAGCGCCATCACCGCGCGCGCGGCCCAGTTCATGCCGTTCAGCAGCTTGAAGAGGTTGTCCAGGATGCCCTTCTGGTCCTGCACGGACTGCACGCCGTCCCGGCCGTTGAAGGCGGTGGCGATCACCTGGTACTTCTGCGGGTCCTTCAGCTTGATGCGGTACGACTCCTGCATCTGGTCCGGCGTGAGGGAGCTGGCCAGCGGGGAGTCGCCGAACTGCTCCTTGTAGTGCTTGTACGCCTGGTCCTGCGACTCGTAGGTGACCGTCTGGACGACGTCCATCTTGTCGAGGTCGGCCTTGATCTGCTTCTTCTGGTCGTCCGTCACCGCGCCCTTGGCGCAGTTGGGGTCGGACTCGGCGTCGCTCTTGTTGCAGAGGAAGATCGAGACGTTGACCTTGTCGTACCAGTAGCCCTTCATGGTGTTGACCTGGTCGCTCATCAGGAGCGACCCGCCGAACAGGGCGAGCGACAGGGCGACGGAGACGACGACGGCGAAGGTCATCGTCAGATTGCGGCGGAGACCGACGCCGATCTCCGACAGGACGAACTGGGCGCGCATGGCGACTGGTTATGCCTTTCCGTGACTCTCTGGTGCGGTCTCAGTGCTGGTAGCCGTAGACACCGCGGGCCTGGTCGCGGACGAGGCGGCCCTTCTCCAGTTCGATGACGCGCTTGCGCATCTGGTCCACGATGTTCTGGTCGTGCGTGGCCATCACCACGGTCGTGCCCGTCCGGTTGATGCGGTCGAGCAGCTTCATGATGCCGACGGAGGTCTGCGGGTCGAGGTTGCCGGTGGGCTCGTCGGCGATGAGCAGCTTGGGCCGGTTGACGAAGGCCCTGGCGATGGCCACACGCTGCTGCTCACCACCGGACAGCTCGCCGGGCATCCGGTCCTCCTTGCCGCCGAGCCCGACGAGGTCGAGCACCTGCGGCACGGACTTGCGGATCTCGCCGCGCGACTTGCCGATGACCTCCTGCGCGAAGGCGACGTTCTCGCCGACCGTCTTGTTCGGCAGCAGGCGGAAGTCCTGGAAGACCGTCCCCAGCTGGCGCCGCATCTGCGGCACCTTCCAGTTGGACAGGCGCGCGAGGTCCTTGCCGAGAACGTGCACCTGCCCGTGACTGCACCGCTCCTCGCGGAGGATCAGCCGCAGGAAGGTGGACTTTCCGGAGCCGGAGGACCCCACGAGGAAGACGAACTCGCCCTTCTCGACCTCCAGGGAGACATCCCTGAGGGCGGGGCGGGTCTGCTTGGGGTAGACCTTGGAGACATTGTCGAATCGGATCACGGATGCACCACGGGTCGCCGGGGGTAGATGAGCGTGACCATACGCGAACCGGGCAGCAGACCGCAGTCACCCGCTGTGGTTGCGCCGTGGATGTGCTGTTTTGTGCCGACCTCAAGGGGTGCGGGGAACTGCAGCGGACCGCGCACCCTCCGGAGGAACCTGGCACAGTGGAGAGGGAACGTTCGCGCCCCCGCGAGCGTTACACACAAGGAACCGGCGCAAGGAGGGCGAGCGCATGACGTACGACCGGCTGGTGTGCGCGAACTGCGCGGCGCCCGTGAGCGAGGGCCGGTGCCCTGTGTGCCGTGCGAACCGCGAGCGGATGCAGCAGGAGAACTTCCTCGCGGGTCTGAACCCGATGACCCTGATCGCACTGCTGACCGTGCTGATCGCCGCGGTCGCGCTGCTGGCGCACCAGACCGCCTAGCGGCGCGCTCAGCGGCTCGAAAGACCCCTTAAGACACGGCCGAGGGCCCGGAGCGGAACGCTCCGGGCCCTCGGCGCTGTGCGCTGCGCCTACCGTCCGTACGGACGCGGCTACCGTCAGGCGGCAGCCCCGCCGCGGCCGCCCATGAGGCGCGGCAGGACGCGGAAGCCGACACCGCCGGCGATCATCGTGGCGGCGCCGATCACCAGGAAGGTGGTCTGCGCGGCACCCGTCTCGGCGAGCTCCTGGCCGTTGCCCTGGGCCTGCGGCGCCGGGGTGGCGTCCGAGCCGGTGTCGGTGAGGGACGAGGAGCCCTCCTCCTGCGGGGCGGCGCCGCCGTCGGGGTCGGCGGCGTTGCCACCGCCGTTCCCGCCACCGTTGGCGTTGCCGTTCCCGCCGCCGTTGCCGTTGCCGTTGCCCGGGTCGGTCGGCTGGGACGTCGGGTCCTCGGTCGGCTCGGTGGGCTCGTCCGTGGGCTCGGTCGGCTCGTCGGTCGGGTCCTCGGTCGACGGCGGGTCGGTCGGGAGGTCCGTCGGGACGTCGGTGGGGATGTCGGTCGGGACCGGCGGGGTGGTCGGCGGCGTCGGGACCGGCGACTCCTCGGCGCACAGGATGCCGAGCAGGCAGTCCTCGGACTCCGCGGCGGATGCGGCACCGGCGGCGGTCAGCGAGGCACCGGCGGCGATCACGGCACCGGCCGCTATCCGCGCGACACGGATCCGCGTCTTCTTCGTCATGTGGTTGCTACCCCCAGTAGCTCATCGTCATTAGGCAGCGTTTGGAGCTGTGCTCGACGGGGGTAGCTGCGGTGTGGAGCCCCCCGGTTCACATGCGCCCCAGAGATACGCATGCCGCGCTTTACCCTTCCCATTTTTCAAAGGCACGTCAAGGGCGTTTGCGGGCGCCATGTCCAACTACGGGGGCAATGCCGGGAGTCTGACTCTGTGAGTGTGATGTAAAACCCAGACATGCGGGCACAGAAAAGGCAACTGCCGCCCTGACGTCGGCAGTTGCCTTGTCGACAAACTTACTTCTCCTGCTGCTTGCGCCAGCGAATTCCGGCTTCGAGGAATCCTTGGATCTCCCCGTTGAAAACGGCCTCGGGGTTACCGACCTCGAACTCGGTGCGCAGGTCCTTGACCATCTGGTACGGGTGCAGCACGTACGAACGCATCTGGTTGCCCCAGGAGTTGCCGCCGTCGCCCTTGAGGGCGTCCATCTTGGCCTGCTCCTCCTGGCGGCGCCGCTCCAGCAGCTTGGCCTGGAGCACGTTCATGGCCGTCGCCCGGTTCTGGATCTGCGAGCGCTCGTTCTGGCAGGAGACGACGATGCCGGTGGGGATGTGGGTGATGCGCACCGCGGAGTCCGTGGTGTTCACGCCCTGACCACCGGGGCCCGAGGACCGGTAGACGTCGACCCGCAGCTCGCTCTCGTCGATGTCGACGTGGTCGGACTGCTCCACCACGGGCAGGATCTCCACGCCCGCGAAGGAGGTCTGCCGCCGGCCCTGGTTGTCGAAGGGCGAGATGCGCACCAGCCGGTGCGTGCCCTGCTCGACGGAGAGCGTGCCGTACGCGTAGGGCGCCTGGACGGCGAAGGTGGTCGACTTGATGCCGGCCTCCTCCGCGTACGACGTCTCGTAGATCTCGGTCTTGTAGCCGCGCTGCTCGGCCCACCGCAGGTACATGCGCTGGAGCTTCTCGGCGAAGTCGGCGGCGTCGACGCCGCCGGCCTCGGCCCGGATGTTCACCAGGGCCTCCCGGGCGTCGTACTCGCCGGACAGGAGCGTGCGGACCTCCATCTCGTCCAGCGCCTTCTTCACGGCGACGAGCTCGGACTCCGCCTCGGCACGGGTGTCCGGGTCGTCCTCCTCCTCGGCCATCTCGAAGAGAACCGCGAGGTCGTCGATACGACCGCGCAGGGCCTCCGCCTTGCGCACCTCGGCCTGGAGGTGGGACAGCTTGCTGGTGATCTTCTGCGCCTCATCGGGGTTGTCCCACAGGGACGGCGCGGCCGCCTGCTCCTCGAGCACGGCGATGTCTGCCCTCAGCTTGTCGAGGTCCAGAACGGCCTCGATCGACTCCATGGTCGAGGAGAGGGACTTGAGCTCTTCGGATACATCGACGACTGCCACGCCCTCCAGCGTAACGGCTCCGCCCGGCGGCCATCGCCGGGCGGTCCTGGCCGGCCGGTGCCGGCTGGGAGGTCAGGGGGACTGCGGGGCCGAGTTCTTCGTGTCCTGGGGAGGTGCGCTCGCGTCGTCGCCCGAGGTGGACAGCCACGCCCCGACGCCGACCGCCGCCGCCAGGACGACCGCGCCCGCGCCGAGGGCCACGCGGCGGCGCCGGGCCAGGGCGCGGTTGCGGGCCGACCCCGGCCGGGGCGTGCCCGACGCGCGCGGGGCCCGGGCCGTGCCGTGGGCGCCCCCGGCCAGCTCGTCGGGGGCCGGTACGCGCATCGAGGTGTGGGTGTCCCGGTTGGAGTCCGCCGGTTTCGCGCCCGGCACCAGAGGGACCGCGCCCCGCCGCCGGACCCGCTCGGCCGGTGCCGGTCCGGCGGGCTGCTCCTCCCGGTCTGCCTCCTCGGCGGACTCCGTGTCCGGCTCGTCCACCTCCAGCGGCGGCATGCCCGCCAGCATCGGCAGCAGCTCCCGCAGCCGGGCCCCGAGCTCCGAGGCCCGCAGCCGCGAGGCCGGGGCCTTGGCGAGGCACTGGACGAGCAGCTGCCACAGCTCGTCGGGGATGCCGGGCAGCGGGACGACCGTCTCCGTGACGTGGCGGCGCAGGACCGCGCCCGGGTGGCCGCCGCCGAACGGGGTGAAGCCCGCGAGCAGCTCGTAGAGGACCGTGGCGAGGGCGTAGATGTCGACGGAGGCGCGGGGCGGCAGCCCCTCGACGATCTCCGGGGCGAGGTAGTCCGGCGTGCCGATGATCTTCGTGGCCTTGGTCCGGCGCGGGGTGTCGATGAGTTTCGCCACGCCGAAGTCGGTCAGCAGGGCGCGGTGGGAGCCGCCCGGGCCCAGGGGGCCCTGCATGTCCAGGAGGACGTTCTCCGGCTTCACGTCCCGGTGCACGACGCCCGCGGCGTGCGCGGCCGCCAGCCCGTCGGCGATGTCGGCCGAGATCGCGACGGCCGCCTCGGGCGCGAGGCGGCGGTCCCGCTCCAGCCGGGTCCGCAGGTCGGTGCCCCGGACGAGGTCCATGACCAGCGCCAGGTCGTTGCCGTCGACGACCAGGTCGCGCACCGACACCACGTGCGGGTGCTCCAGGCCGAGCAGCGCCGTGCGCTCCTGCACGAACCGCCCGACGAGTTCCTGGTCGGACGCGAGGTCCTCGCGCAGCAGCTTGATGGCGACGGGGCCTTCGGGACCCTCGCCCAGCCACACCGTGCCGGCGCTGCCCCGCCCCAGGATCTGGTGGGCGGTGTACCGGCTGCCGATCTTCCGTGCCAAGGCTGCTCCTACCGACGCGTGTTGTCGTTAAAACTACGCGTCCGGAGAGCCAACCTTCACTGCGGAGGCAGAAATCACCCGCCAGGTGTCGACAAATCACCAACCCCGCAGGGTGGTTCCGGTCAGTTCGTGCCCGAACTGCTACCGCCGAGCTTCTCGAACCAGCCGGTCACGGTGTTGAACCAGTCGGTGAGCTGGTCCCAGTAGCCCTTGGTGGTGCCGATCCACTCCTGGAGCGGGCTCAGCTCCCAGATCAGCCAGCCCGCGACGAACAGGATGACGATCGTGAAGAGACAGCCCTTCAGGCAGCCGAGCCCGGGGATCCGCATCGGGTTGGCGCTGCGCTGCCGCGGCTGCCGGGGCTCGCGCTGGGGCCGCTGCGGCTGCTGGGGCGGCGGCGCCGGCGGGGCATACCGCTGCGGCGGCTGGGGCCGCTGGGGCTGGGGGGCGTACTGCTGGGGCTGCTGCTGCGGGTGGCCGTAGCCGGGCCCCGGCGGGGGTGCCTGGCGGCGCGGAGGCTGCTGCTGGGGCCGGGCGACCTGCCGCTGGGGGCGGCGGCGCAGCGGGTCCTCGTTCGGGTCGAGGTACTGGACCTGCGTCTGTTCGTTGCGGTCGCGGGCCGCCCGCAGCTGGTTCTGCCAGGGGTGCGGGTCCTCGGGCCCGCCCTGCTGACCGGGGTGGCCGGGCGAGCCCGGCGGGACCGGCGGCATGACGGCGGTCGGGTCGGCCGCGCCCCGGCCCGGCCCGGCGGGCAGGACGGCGGTGGGGTCGGCGGCGCCGGCCGGGCCGCCGGTGTGCGGCATGACGTTGGTCGCGGCGTTCGGGTCGTACGAGCCGGCGCCCTGCGGGAGGATTTGGGTGGGGTCGGCGTCGCCCGCGCCGGGCGTGTCCGGCACGGGTGCGGGCGCCGGGTCGGGCGCCAGGAGCGCGCCGACGCCCTCGGCGGCGGCGATCTGCGCGGAGTTCGCGTGCACACCGATGCCCTCGGCGACGACGCGCAGGCCACGGGCGAGGTTCTCGGCGCTGGGCCGCTCGTCCGGGTTCTTGCGCAGGCAGCGCTCGATGATCGTCCACAGCGGGTCGGGGACCGTGGAGGGACGGCGCGGCTCGGCGCTCAGGTGCTGGTGCAGCACTTCCAGGGCGGAGCCGCCGGAGAACGGCGGACGGCCGGTGACCAGCTCGTACAGCAGGATGCCGGCGCCGTAGATGTCGACGGCGGAGGTCTGCGGGCGGCCCTCGGCGGACTCGGGCGCGACGTACGCGGGCGTGCCGACGAACTCCTGGGTGCGGGTCAGGCCCGGGGAGTCGGCCAGGCGGGCGATGCCGAAGTCGGTCAGCAGCGGGTGCATCTGCCCGTCGTACTGCTGGAGCAGGACGTTCGCCGGCTTGAGGTCGCGGTGGACCACGCCGTCGGCGTGGCTGGCGGCGAGCGCGTCGGCGATCTGGGCGGTGAGCAGTGCCGCGGCGACGGGGCTGAAAGGCCCGTTCTCGCGCAGGTAGCGGTGCAGGTCGGGGCCCTCGACGAGGTCCATGACCAGCGCCAGCAGCTCGCCCTCGACGACCAGGTCGCGGACCCGGACGATGTTCGGGTGGGTCAGCCGGAGCAGGACGGAGCGCTCCCGGAGAAACCGCATGACGATGTCCGGGTCGCCGGCCAGCTCCTCCTTGAGGACCTTGATCGCGACGGTCTCGCCGGGCTGTCCCGGCACGGCCGCCTCGGCGCCCGCGGTCTCGCGCTGGCGGGCTCGCCAGACGGTGCCCGTGGCGCCGCGTCCGAGCGGCTCCTCGAGCAGGTACTTGCTGCCTACCGGCCGCACGTCATGCGCTCCCTGGTGCTTGCCTTGCCTGCTGGCCTGTCCGACCCACTGTAGTGCCGTGCCGCCGGGGACCGGGGTGTCGTCATTCTGTGGGTCTTACGTATGCGTTCTCACACGCGTTCGAAGGAAAGACGCTCACCTCGGTCTCGAGGTTGCCGAGAGTGAGCGTGACCGATCTCAACTGATCGCGAGTGGGTCATCTCTCAGGCACTTTTGCGGGCAGAGCCGACCAATCAAGATCACTTGTTCCGGAGCGAGGGGCGCGCTGTCAGTGGCAGGTGCGAGGATGCGTGCAGTACTGGCCGACGTGCTGGGGGCGGGTTGGGGACTCCGCGCCCGGGCAGAAGGGACCGCTGACGGCGATGCAGATCCGGCTGACCGTCGTAGACCCGCTGGGCCTGGCGGCTCCGGCCCGGGACCGCGCCGCGCGCTGCGACGTGCTGGTCACTGCGCCCGCCGGCACGGCGCTCGCGGCGGTGGCCTCGGGGCTCGCCCAGGTGGTCCTCGGCGGTGACGGCTCGGGTTCCCCGGTGCTGTACGCCGGGGAGCAGCGGCTCGACGCCCAGCGCTGCACGCTCGGCGAGCCACCGCTGACCGACGGTGCCGTGCTGTCCGTGGGCGCGCCGGGCGAGCCGGAGCCGCATCCCGAGCTGGACGACGCCCCGGCCCAGCTCCAGGTGGTCGCCGGGCCCGACGCCGGTGGCGTCCACCTGCTGCACGGCGGCGAGATCCGCATCGGCCGCTCCGCCGACGCCGACGTGCCGCTGGACGACCCGGACGTCTCCCGGCTGCACTGCGCGGTGACGGTGAGCGCCGACGGCCGCGTCTCGGTGGCCGACCTCGACTCCACGAACGGCACGACGCTGGACGGCACGCGTGTCGGCGGCCGGGCGCTCCGTTTCGCCCCCGGGGCGCTGCTGCGGATCGGCGAATCGGCCCTGCGACTGGCTCCCGCCGGGGGGCCGGGGGGCCGGGTGGACACGACGCCGGACGGGGAGGGGCACGTGCGCGTGCCGGGTGCCGTCGGCGGGGCGGGGGCGGGCACGCGCGCGCCGCATTCCATCCCTGCCGGGGCCGCCAGGTCTTCGGGCCCTGGGAGTCCGGCCGACCTGGGCAGATCCTCCGGGGCTGCCGCGCCCTCCGGCCCTGACGCGCCGACCCGTCACGCTTACGGCTCGGCGGCCTGGGGCACGCCGGGTACCGCGGGGCACGGCTCGGAGGACTCGGCGGTGGTGCCGGGGCAGGGCGGGGCACCTCGGGCCGAGGGCAGGGGTGCGGGAGCTGCCGCGGAGGCTTCGCGGCCGGCTGGCGGTGTGTCGGAGCAGGGCATCGCCAGGGGCCAGGGGGGCTCGGGGCCCGCCGGCCCCGGCGGAGACTCGGCGCACCCTGCGTCCCCGTCACGGGATGGGGCGCGTACGGCGTCGCCGGAAGGCGTGGTCCGGGCTCCGCGGCAGCGCGGCGCCGCCGGGGGCTCATCGGCGGCGGTCTCCCCCGACGGCGTCACCAGCACACCCCGGCAGCAGGGTGCGACGCGGCACGGGCTCGGCGCCGGGGACACACACGCGGGGCGATTCGGGGCCGGGGCGCTGGGCGGTTCCGGCCAGGGAGCCGGTCCGGGCGCAGGCGATCGCCACGGCGACGACGGCGGCGGCACGGGCGTAGGCCCTCATGCCCCGGTCAGCGGCGGTCGCCCCGGGGACGACGGCGGCCCGGCGAGCGCCCCGGACGAGCGGTCCGGGCGCGGGCGCAAGGGCACTCCTGTGCGGGGCACCGACGTTCCGCCGGGGACGCGCAGGCGGGGCGGGCTCGGCGCGTGGGCGCGGCGGCTGGCCGGCGGGCGTGGCGAGCAGGGGGCTCCCGCGGGCGGGGCGTACGAGGACGAGCCGGCCGACGTGGCGGCGGAGCACTCGGCGACCGTCGGGCCGGCGGTGCCGGAGACCTGGCCGGATCCGGCCACGCTGCTGCTGACGGCGCTGGGGCCGGGGCCCCGGCTGTGGGAGCGCGGGCCGGGGCACCCGGAGGCGCTGGCGGTCCGCCTCGGCACGGCCGACCGGGCCGCGCCGGACGGCTCCGGGCTGCTGCCCGCGGTGCCGGTGACCGCCGGGCTGCGCGAGGTCGGCGCACTGGGACTGGCCGGGCCCCGGGCGCGGCTCGCCGGGCTGGCCCGTGCCGTGCTGGCGCAGCTCACCGCGCTGCACTCCCCCGACACACTGGAGATCGTCCTGATCGCCGCGGACCGCTCCCGCCCCCTGGCGGAGCGCACCGCCGAGTGGTCCTGGCTGGGCTGGCTGCCGCATGTCCGTCCCGGACACGGACAGGACTGCCGCCTGCTGCTCGCCTACGACCGGGAGCAGGCCGCCGCCCGCACCGACGAGCTCCTGCGCCGCCTGGAGGACCAGCTGGCGGACGCGGGAGGCGGCGCGCCGGGGGCCGACGGGCTGCTGGGCAACGTGCGCTATTCCAGAGCCCGGGCGACCGACGGCCCGAGCGGCGACGCGCCGGGCCCCGATGCTCACGGCAGTGAGGGTCCGGCGAGCAGCACCGCCAAACCCGTGCCCCGCCGCCCCTCGTGGGCCCGGGACGACGCCCCCGTCCCCGCGCCGGCCACCGGCTTCGCCGGCCCGTACACCGTCCTCGTCGTGGACGGCGATCCCGGCGGCGCCGACCTGCGTGCGGCCGTCGCGCGGCTGGCGCTGGAAGGCCCCCGGGCCGGGATCCATGTCGTCTGCCTGGCCGAGACCGCGGCAGCCTCCCCGGCCTCACCCGTGACGGAGACCTACGAGGCGGCCTGCTCGGTGGCGCCGACGTTCCGGCAGTGCGGTGCCGTCGCGCTGCTCAGCGGGGACGTGGCGACGGCCCTGCGGCTGATGCGTGTGGCCCGGGTGGGGAGCGAGGACTCACCGGCCGGACCCGTCGGGCACGGCACCATCGCCACCGTCGACGCCGTCTCCCCCGCGTGGGCCGAGCGGTTCGCGCGGGCGCTGGCGCCGCTGCGTACGGACGGCTCGGCGAGTGAGCGGCAGCCGCGCGTCTCGGCGCCGCTGCCCCAGGCGGCACGGCTGCTGGACGAGCTGGGCCTGGCCCGTGCCACCCCGGCGTCGTTGATGGCGCGCTGGGCGGACGCGGCCGACGACACCGAGGCGCTGGGCGGGCGGGTGCGCGCGGTGCTGGGCGCCGGGCCGCGCGGCCCGGTCTGCGCGGACCTCGCGGCCCAGGGACCGCATCTGCTGGTCGAGGGCCCGCCGGGCAGCGGCCGTACGGAGCTGCTGCGGGCGGTCGTCGCATCCCTGGCCGCCGCCGAGCGGCCGGACCGGCTGGGCATCGTGCTGGTCGACGGCCGGGGCGGCCCCGGCGCGGGCGGCGGGGCCGGCGAGGGACTGCGCGTGTGTACGGACGTCCCGCATGTCACCACGTACCTCACGGCCCACGACCCGGTCCGGATGCGCGAGTTCGCGCAGTCCCTGAGCGCCGAGCTGAAACGGCGCGCCGAGCTGCTGGGGCGGTCCGACTTCGCCGAGTGGCACACCGGGCGCGAGCTGTCGGGCCGTATGGTCGCCCAGCGCACGGCGACGGCCCGGGGCGGCGCTCCGGCCGAGGCGACCGCCGGGACGGCCGCCGGGGCCGGGGATCTCGACTCCCCGCCCAGTTCGACGATGCGGCTGCGGCCCGGGGCGGCCCGGCGGCGGACGGAGGCGGCGCCGCCGCTGCCCCGGCTCGTCGTGGTCGTGGACGACCTGGACGCGCTGGTCTCACCCGCCCTCGGCTCGACCGGACGGCCCGCGGCCGGGTCGGTGATGCGGGCGCTGGAGGCCGTGGCCCGGGAGGGCGAGCGGCTGGGCGTCCACCTGGTGGCCGCCACCGGCCCGTGCGCCCGTACGGCCGAGACGGAACCGGCGCGCCGGGCCACCCTCCGCGTCGCGCTCGACACCCCCGCCCCGGGGCCGGAGGAGCCCGCACCCGGCCGGGGCAGGCTGACCTGTGCGGACGGGCGGGTCACACCGTTCCAGGGCGGGCGGGTCACCGGCCGTATCCCCCGGACGGCGACGCTGCGTCCCACGGTCGTACCGCTGGAATGGCACCGCATGGGTGACCCTCCGGCCCGGCGTCCGGTGCGGGAGCTCGGAAACGGCCCGACCGACCTGGCACTGTTGGCCAGCGCGCTGGAAAGGGCGGCGCGGGAGGTCTCGGCGGCTCAGGTGCCGTCGCTTCTGTAGCACTCGTCCGTGGCACTGGCTGGATGCCGACCCCGTCCGTTGATCAGGGACGAGTCGCTGGTCACGAGGGGGTCACGATCCCCCGCTTGACAGCCGATGCCATCTTGCCGCCCCCGCACACCCGGGCGTAGACCAGATCGCACGGGAGCGCGCTCGACGTTCGACGAGGGAACGAAGAACGGGGCAGTCATGCGCATGACGAGCAGCACCATCCGGACACGCTGGTCGCCGCAGCGGGACAAGGCGACCCCCCAGCACCGCAGAGCCGCCAAGGCCGCGGCCGCCGTCGCCGCGGGAGCGCTCGCGCTCTCGCTCACCGCCTGCGGAGGCGACGACAACAACAGCAGCGGAAGCCCGGGCAACACCGAGGAGGCCGCCAGCAACGTCACCCTTCCGAAGCTCGACGGGACGAGCCTGGAGATCGCCGCCGTGTGGACCGGCGCCGAACAGGCCAACTTCAAGAAGGTCCTGGCGGAGTTCGAGAAGCGCACGGGCGCCAAGGTCACGTTCGTGCCCGCCCAGGACCCGATCATCAACTTCATCGGCTCGAAGGTGGCCGGCGGGCAGCCGCCGGACATCGCGATGCTGCCGCAGCCGGGCGCCATCAAACAGGCCGTCGACCGGGGCTGGGCCAAGCCGCTCGGCTCGGAGGCGCTCAAGGAGCTCGGCGAGAACTACTCGCAGGGCTGGCAGGACATCGGCAAGGTGGGCGGCAAGCAGTACGGCGTCTACTACAAGGCCGCCAACAAGTCCCTGATCTGGTACAACAACCAGGTCTTCGAGAACGCCGGGGCGAGTGAGCCCGAGACCTGGCCGGATCTGCTCAACACCGCGCAGACCGTCTACGACTCCGGCGTCACCCCGTTCTCCGTCGGCGGCGCCGAGGGCTGGACGCTGACCGACTGGTTCGAGAACGTGTACCTCTCGCAGGCCGGCCCGGAGAAGTACGACCAGCTGGCCAAGCACGAGATCAAGTGGACGGACCCGTCCGTGAAGGACGCGCTGACCACCCTCGCGCAGGTCTGGGGCAAGCCCGACTACATCGCGAACGGGGCCTTGCAGACCGACTTCCCGGCCTCCGTCACACAGGTCTTCACCGGCGGGGACCAGCCCAAGGCCGCCATGGTCGCCGCGGGCGACTTCGCACAGGTCAACATCCCGAAGAGCATGAAGGTCGGGACGGACGCGAAGGTGTTCCCGTTCCCGGCGGTCGGGGACAACGGGCCGGTGGTCTCGGGCGGTGACGCGGCCGTGATCCTGGAGGACTCGAAGGGAGCACAGGCGCTGGCCACCTGGCTGGCCTCGCCGGACGCCGCGCAGATTCAGGCGAAGCTCGGCGGTTACCTGTCGCCCAACAAGAACGTGCCGAACTCCGCGTACCCGAACGCGGTGCAGCAGAGGATCGCCAAGGCGCTCATCGACGCCGGTGACGACTTCCGCTTCGACATGTCCGACCAGGCCCCGCAGGCCTTCGGCGGCACCCCCGGCAAGGGCGAGTGGAAGATCCTCCAGGACTTCCTGAAGAACCCGAAGGACATCGCGGGCACGCAAGCGAAGCTGGAGGCCGAAGCGGCCGCGGCCTACGGAGGCTGACGGCATGACGTCGGCCACGGCGGCAGGGGGCGTCAAGCCCCCTGCCGCTCCCAAGTCGCGCAAGAGTGTGACCGGCACCCGCAGGACCGTCGCGGCGCTGTTCCTGCTGCCCGCGCTCGTCCTGCTCGGCGCGCTCGTGGTGTACCCGATCGGGTACTCGGTGGTCCGCAGCTTCTACGACCAGTCCGGCGACGGCTTCGCCGGAATAGACAACTACAAGGCCCTCTTCACCGACGAGGGCATCCGCACCGCGCTGAAGAACAACATCATCTGGGTGGTGTTCGCGCCGACGGTCGCGACGGCGCTCGGCCTGATCTTCGCGGTGCTGACCGAACGGGTGCGCTGGGGCACGGCCTTCAAGCTGGTCGTCTTCATGCCGATGGCGATCTCGATGCTGGCGGCGGGCATCATCTTCCGCCTGGTGTACGACCAGGACCCGGACAAGGGCGTCGCGAACGCGGTGTGGGTGGGCGTGCACGACACGTTCGCCCAGGCGTCGGCCTTCCCGAAGGCCCACCCGGGCCGGGAGTCGCCGCTGGAGCCGGCGGGCGGGGGCGCGTTCATCACCAAATCGCCCGTCCGCGCGGGCGAGACCGTCTCACTGCCCCTGGTGGGTGTCGCGCCGGACCTGATGCCGGACGGCGCGAAGCCCGCCGTGGCGGCGAAGCCCGAGCCGGACAAGATCACCGGTACGACCTGGCAGGACTTCACGCGGGGCAAGGGCGTGGGGACGCTCAACCGGGTCGACTCGTCCGAACTGGGTTACGCCGGCATGAAGGTCGAGGCCGTGAAGGACGGCAGGGTCGTGGCCTCGGCGACGGCCGCCGACGACGGCACCTTCACGCTGCCGGCCTCGGCCGACGGGGCCCAACTCCGCCTGCCCGCGAGCAACTTCAAGGAGCCGTACAACGGCCTGGACTGGCTCGGCCCGTCCCTGGTCACCCCGGCCATCATCGGCGCGTACATCTGGATGTGGGCGGGCTTCGCGATGGTGCTGATCGCGGCCGGGCTCGCGGGCGTGCCGCGTGAACTCCTGGAGGCGGCCAGGGTCGACGGCGCGACCGAGTGGCAGGTGTTCCGACGGGTCACGGTGCCGCTGCTGGCGCCGGTCCTCGCGGTCGTCACCGTCACCCTCATGATCAACGTGCTGAAGATCTTCGACCTGGTCTTCATCATCGCCCCCGGCTCCGCGCAGGACGACGCGAACGTCCTCGCCCTGGAGCTGTACCGCAAGGGCTTCTCCGAGGACCAGCCGGGCATCGCCAGCGCCATCTCGGTGTTCCTGCTGCTGCTCGTGATCCCGGTGATGTGGTTCAACGTGCGTCGGCTGAGGCGGGAGGTGCGGCGATGAAGACGAAGCAGTCGCTGGGGTCCCGGCTGGCCGAGGGGGTCAGCGGCGGGCTGGTGCGGGTGTTCCTCATCGTCGTCGGCCTGTTCTGGCTGGTGCCGACGATCGGTCTGCTGCTGGCCAGTCTCCGTTCGCCGGAGGACATCGCGGCGAGCGGCTGGTGGAAGGTGTTCACCGAGCCGTCCCAGATCACCTTCGACAGCTACTCGAAACTGCTGGAGAACGACGACATCACCAGCAGCCTGATCAACACGGTGTGGATCACCGTCCCGGCGACGCTGCTGGTCGTGATCATCGGCTCGCTGGCGGGTTACGCCTTCGCCTGGATGGAGTTCCCGGGCCGGGACTGGTGGTTCCTGGGTGTGGTCGGCCTGTTGGTCGTGCCCGTGCAGGTCGCGCTGATCCCGATCGCCGAACTCTTCGGCAACATCGGCATCTTCGGCTCGGTGATCGGCGTGGTGCTCTTCCACGTCGGCTTCGGTCTGCCCTTCGCGGTGTTCCTGCTGCGGAACTTCTTCGCGGAGATCCCTCGGGAGCTGCTGGAGGCGGCGCGTCTGGACGGGGCGGGTGAACTGCGCCTGTTCTTCCGTGTCGTGATGCCGCTCGGCGGTCCGGCGATCGCCTCGCTCGGCATCTTCCAGTTCCTGTGGGTGTGGAACGACATGCTGGTCGCGCTGATCTTCTCGGACTCCGGGAGCCAGCCGATCACGGTCGCACTCCAGACGCAGGTACGGCAGTTCGGCAACAACATCGACGTGCTGGCGCCCGGCGCGTTCATCTCGATGGTGGTCCCGCTGGCCGTCTTCTTCGCGTTCCAGCGGCAGTTCGTGTCCGGCGTGATGGCAGGAGCCGTCAAGTAGCGTTCAGTGCAAGGCAGTTGGAGGGGCGGACCGGTCGCGGTCCGCCCCTTGCGCGTTCCCCCGGATGCCGTAGCCGCCGTAACCAACTCGGCCCACCGGCCGTTCCCGGGCCGAACGCCCGCGCCGACCGATGGATGGCCTCTTGCCCAGGTTCAGTGTCATTGTCCCCGCGTACCAGGTTCAGGCGTACCTGCACGAGTGCCTCGAATCGGTGCTCACCCAGTCCTGTCCCGATCTGGAACTGATCGCCGTCGACGACTGCTCGCCGGACGCGTGCGGCGCGATCATCGACGAGTTCGCCGCCCGCGACGCGCGCGTCCACCCCGTCCACCTGCCGGAGAACGTCGGCCTGGGCCGCGCGAGAAACGCCGGCGCGGCCCACGCGAGCGGCGACTACCTGCTGTTCCTCGACAGCGACGACACCCTCACGCCCGACGCGCTGCGCGCCATCGCGGACCGGCTGAAGGAGACGGGCGATCCGGACGTCCTGGTCTTCGACTACGCGCGCACGTACTGGACGGGTGAGGCGGTCCGCAACCAGGCGGCCCTCCAGCTCACCGAGCAGGGCCCGGCCCCGTTCCGCCTGGAGGACCGACCGGGCCTGCTGAGGCTGCTGATGGTCGCCTGGAACAAGGCCTACCGGCGGGAGTTCGTCGAGGAGAAGGGGTTCGCCTTCCCGCCCGGCTACTACGAGGACACGCCGTGGACGTACCCGGTGCTGATGACCGCGGAGTCGATCGCGACCCTCGACCGCGTCTGCGTGCACTACCGGCAGCGCCGGCAGGGCAGCATCCTGCGCACCACCAGCGAGCGGCACTTCGATGTCTTCGACCAGTACGACCGGGTGTTCGCGTATTTGCAGGAGCGGCCCGAACTGGCGCGGTGGCGGCCGGTGTTGTTCCGCCGCATGGTCCATCACCTGGCGATCGTGTACTCCCGGCCGGACCGGTTGCCCCGCGGCTCGCACGCCGACTTCATGCGCCGGGCCCGCGCCCACTACCGCCGTTACCGCACCCCCGGTGTCCGCGTCCCCCTGCGCTGCCGGGTCCACCACACCCTGATCCGCTTCGGCCTGCACCGCACCTACCGCACGCTCCGGCTGGCGTCGGCCCTGCACCGCCGCGTCGCGCGGACCACCGGGAAGCTGCTGCGCGGTGTGCGGTCCACCGCCCTCGGGCTCCACTACCGCGTCCAGCGCTGTCTCCCGCTGCGCGCCGACCGGGCCGTCTTCACCGCCTACGACGGCCGGGGCCACAGCTGCAACCCGGGCGCGCTGGAGTCCGCGTTCCGCGATCTCGCGCCGCACATCCGCACGGCGTGGATCGCCCGTCCCGAGCACCACCACACGATCCCGCCGGGCCCGCGCCGCCTCGCCCCCGGCACGGCCGCCTACTGGACGGCACTCGCCCGCTCCGCCTACCTGGTCAGCAACACCGACTTCGACCACCGTCTGGTCAAGCGCCGGGGCCAGACCCTGATCCAGACCGGGCAGGGCACCCCGCTGGGGCACATCGGCCTCGACCTCCAGGAGCGCCCGGCGGCGGCCCGGGGCAGGGACTTCGCCCGGCTGCTCAAGGGCCTCGACCAGTGGGACTACGTGCTGTCCGCCAACCGCCACACCACCCTCACCCACGAGCGGGTCCACCCCGGCCGCTACACCACGCTGGAGTACGGCTACCCCCGCAACGACGTGTTCCGCACGGCGACCACGGCGGACGTGGCCCGGCTGCGCGCCTCCCTCGGCATCCCCAAGGGCACGGTGGCGATCCTCTACGCGCCGACCCGCCGCGACTACCGCCGCTCCCAGCTCCACGCCCTCGACCTCCAGCGGATCGTGCGCCGCCTGGGCCCGCGCTTCCTCGTGCTGGCCCGCGCCCACCACTCCTACGACGCCCCGCTGACCAGCACCTGCGGCCGGGTCGTCGACGTCAGTGACCACCCGAGTGTCGAGTCGCTGTGCCTGGCCTCGGACGCCCTGGTCACGGACTACTCCTCGCTGATGTTCGACTACGCCAACCTGGACCGTCCGATCGTGATCCACGCCGACGACTGGGAGGCGTACGACGCTGCCCGCGGCACCTACTTCGACCTGCGCTCCTTCCCGCCGGGCGCGGTGGCGCGCGGTGAGGACGAACTGATCGACATCTTCGCCACCGGCCACTGGCGCGGGTCCCGGTCGGCCCAGCTGCGCTCGGCGTTCCGGGAGCGGTTCTGCACGTACGACGACGGCCGGGCCGCCGAGCGGGTCGTCCGCCGGGTCGTCCTCGGGGAGTCGGACCTGCCGCCGGTCGTACCGCTCGACGAGCGCAGGCCGGTGCCGTCGGCGGCGGCCGCGCTGGCGCGCGAGCCGCTCGCCACGGTGCCGCAGCCGGCCGGTCCGCCCGTCGTCACCGACGTCCTCTGAAGCCGTTCTCACGCGTGGGAGTTCACATGCCCTCCAGCCCGTCGCGGCCGACACCGAGCCGGCCGCCCTCCTGGCGCCCGTCCGGGAGGCCGGTACGCCGTCGCGTCGTCTGACGCGACCCCGCTTCCGTAGTCCCTCGACCCTCGACAGAAAGAGCAGAATGCCCCGCTTCAGCATCGTCGTCCCGTCCCATGGGGTCGCGGGCCGGCTGTCCCAGGCGCTGGACTCGGTCCTCGCCCAGTCGTTCGGCGACTTCGAGCTGATCCCGGTGTGCGACGCGCCCGACTCACCCGCGGCGGACGTCGTCGCCGGGTACGCCGAGCGGGACTCCCGGGTGACGCCGGTGCACTCGCCGCCGTCGGCCGGTCTGGCCGGGGCGCGCAACACCGGGCTGCGGTCGGCGGTCGGCGGCCATGTGCTCTTCCTCGACGGCGACGACGTCCTGGTGCCGGGGGCGCTGGCGGCGCTGGACGCCCGGCTGGGCGAGGTGGGCGACGTCGACGTCCTGTACTTCGAGCACGAGCGCACCCCCTGGTGGGAGGGCGAGCCGGTCAACCCGGCGGCGCCCCTGCTGGCCGGCACACCGGACGGGGCCTTCTCGCCCGGCCGGGTCCCGCGGCTGACGGGCGTGGCGCTGCCGGCGTGGAGCGCGGCCTACCGCCGGGCCTTCCTCACCGAGCAGGGCATCGCCTTCCCCGGGGACCACTTCACCGACACCGGATTCGGCGGGCTGGTCACCCTGCGGGCGGAGCGGGTGGCGACCCTGCGCGCGGTCGTCGTCCGGCATCTGCTGCGCCGGCAGGGCAACCGCCTCAACCTGCCCGGAGGGCACCACGCCGAGCTTCTCGACCAGACCGAGCTGGTACTGACGCGGGCCGTCGAGCAGGGGCTGCCCGCGGACCGGCTGGAGCCGCTGTTCGAGCAGCTCTTCGCCGCCGTCCTGAAGACGGCCGCGCGTCCCCGGCGACTGCCGGCCGGGCGGCGCGCCTTCTTCCGCCGGGCGAGCACGCTCTACCGCCGGCACCGCCCCGCGGACTACCAGCCGCCCGGCGGCAGCCTCGGCGTCCAGCACCGGCTGCTGGCGTCCGGGTCGTACGCCGCGTTCCGTACCCTGCGCGCCGCCAACCGGCGGGCCGTGCGGGCCGCCGCGCTGCTGCCGCGCCCCACGGGGCTGCGCACCCGCCTGCGGTACGCGGTGGGCCTGCGTCTCCCCCTCGACGAGAACCTCGTCGTGTACTGCGCGTACTGGGGCCGCGGCTACGCCTGCAACCCGGCCGCGATCCACGCCAAGGCCCGCGAGCTCGCCCCGCACCTGCGCTCGGTGTTCCTGGTGGAGCCGGGGGCGGTGGACGCCGTGCCGCCCGGCGTGGAGTACGCGGTGATCGGCAGCCGGAAGTACTGGCAGGTGCTGGCCCGCGCCAAGTACCTCGTCAACAACGCCAACTTCGCGGACGCCGTCGTCAAACGCCCCGGCAGCGTGCACCTGCAGACCCAGCACGGCACACCGCTGAAGAAGATGGGCGCCGACCAGGCGACGTACCCCGTGGTGGCCGCGGCGACCGGGAGCTTCGCCAAGCTGCTGGCCCGGGTCGACCGCTGGGACTACAACCTCACCTCCAACCGGCACTCCACCGAGATGTGGGAGAGGGCGTTCCCGGGCGCGCACGAGACCCTCGAGTACGGCTATCCGCGCAACGACGTCTACTGCACGGCGTCCGCCGAGGACGTCGCCCGCGTCCGCAAGGAGCTGGGCATCCCGGACGGCAAGAAGGCCCTGCTCTACGCGCCCACGCACCGCGACTACGCCACCGGCTTCGAGTCGGGCCTGGACCTGGCGGAGTTCTGCGAGGCGATCGGCGACGACCACGTGGTGCTGCTGCGCGCCCACTACTTCTACGACCAGGGGGCGAGCCGGGGCGGCGGCCGGATCATCGACGTCACCGGGCACCGCTCCTCCGAGGACGTGTGCCTGGCCGCCGACGCGCTGATCACCGACTACTCGTCGATCATGTTCGACTACGCCAACCTGGACCGGCCGATCGTCGTGTACGCCGACGACTGGGAGGTCTACCGGGAGATCCGGGGCGTCTACTTCGACCTGATGCGGTTCCCGCCCGGCCGGGTCGCCCGCACGCCCGAGGAACTGGCGGCCGTCTTCCGCGACGGCACTTACGCGGACGAGTCCGCCACGGCCCTGCGCGCCGCGTTCCGGGAGCGCTTCTGCCAGTTCGACGACGGGCGGGCCGCCGAGCGCGTCGTACGCCGGGTGCTCCTGGGCGAGCCGCCCGAGTCGATCCCGCCCGTGATCCCGCTCGCGGAGCGCGTCCCGGCCCCCGCCGCAGCCACCCTCGTAAGGAGCTGACCGAAGAAGTGCCCCGCTTCAGCATCATCGTCCCCGTCTACAAGGTGCAGGGTTTCCTGCGCGAGTGTCTCGACTCGGTGCTCGGCCAGTCGTACGGCGACTTCGAGGTGATCGCCGTGGACGACCGCTCGCCGGACGGCAGCGGTGCGATCCTCGACGAGTACGCGGGCCGCGACGCCCGGGTGCGGGTGCTGCACCTGCCCGAGAACGTCGGCCTGGGCCGGGCCCGCAACGCCGGTCTGGAGCAGGCGGCCGGCGACTACGTCCTCTTCCTCGACAGCGACGACCACTACACGCCGGGCCTGCTGGCGGCCGTCGCCGCCCGCCTCGAAACGACCGGCGAGCCGGACATCCTGGTCTTCGACCACGTGCGCACCTACTGGTGGGGCCGGGGCGGGCGCAGTGAGGCGGCCGACCTGCTGGCCGCCGCGGGCACGGACACCTTCGGCATCCGGGAGAGCCCGCAGTACCTGAACCTCTTCCTGGTCGCCTGGAACAAGGCGTACCGCCGGTCCTTCTTCCAGGAGCACGGCCTTCGGTACGCGCCGGGGCTGTACGAGGACGCGCCGGTCACCTACCGGTCGATGGTGCTGGCGGACCGCATCGCCTGCCTGGACCGGATCGGGGTGGAGTACCGGCAGCGCCGGCAGGGCGCGATCACCAAGACGCCGGGGCGCCGGCACTTCGAGATCTTCCCGCAGTACGAGGGCCTGTTCGCGTTCCTGGAGCAGCGCCCCGACCTCGACTGGGCCCGGCCGCTGCTGCTGGAGCGGGCCCTGGACCACATGCTGTTCGTGCTGTCCCGGGAGGACCGGGTGCGGCCCGCCGACCGGGGCGACTTCTACCGTGAGATCCGCTCATTCCACCGCCGCCACCTCCCCGAGGGCGGCTTCCCGGAGCCGGCCGGCTGGCGCGGGGTCGAGATGCGGCTGCTGGCGTCGGCGCCCTACGCGTCGTACGCGGTGGTGCGGGGGCTGCGGGACGTACGCGCGGCCGCCCTGGGAGGGCGGCGGCGGGTGGCGCGGAAGGCGTCGGACGTCGCCGTGCGCACCTGGTACCGGGCCCAGTCGAAGCGGCCCCTCGATCCGCATCTCGCGGTCTACTCGGCGACCCACCACCGGGGCGTGTCCGGCGACCCGGCCGCGATCCACGCCAAGGCGCGCGAGCTCGCCCCGCACATCCGGGGCGTGTGGGTGGTCCGGGAGGACGCCGTGGACGCGCTGCCGCCCGGCATCGACCACGTGACGCCGGGCTCGCGGCGCTACCACGAGGTCATGGCGCGGGCCACGTACTGGGTGAACAACGTCAACTGGCCCGGCACCCTGGCCAAGCGCCCCGGCAGCGTCCACATCCACACCCACCAGGGCACCCCGCTCAAGTACATGGGCGCGGACCTGCTGACCAAGCCGGGTGCCCGGCACGGGTTCGACGTGCCGCAGATGCTGTACCGCGCCGACCGCTGGGACTACAGCCTGGTCGCGGGCCGGCACGCGGAGCGGGCCTGGGAGCGGGCGTACCCGTGCCACTTCACCTCGCTGCGCACGGGCAGCCCGCGCAACGACGTGCTGGTCGGCGCCGGCCCGGAGCGGGGCCGGGCCGTGCGCGAGCGGCTCGGCATCCCCGCCGGCCACACGGTCGTGCTGTACGCGCCGACCCGTCGCGACTACCGGCGGGGCGGGCACGTGGACCGGTTCGACCTGGCCCGGTTCGCCGCGGACCTCGGCCCCGGCCACACGCTCGTCGTCCGCCTGCACCCGTCGCTCGCCGGGGGCGTGGCGCGCGGCCTGGGCCTCGCCGACCTGCACCGGCGGGGCGTGGTGGTGGACGCGACCGACGAGCCGCACGTCGAGGACGTGCTGCTCGCCGCCGACGCGCTGGTCACCGACTACTCCGCCCTGATGTTCGACTACGTCCTCCTCGACCGGCCGGTCGTGGTGCACGCCGACGACTGGGGCGCGTTCACGGCGAGCCGGGGCGCCTACTTCGACATCACGGCCGACGCGCCGGGGCACGTGTCGCGCTCGTACCGGGAACTGGCCTGGCTGTTCGTGTCCGGCACCTGGCAGGACGCGGAGTCGGCGCGGCTGCGGGCGGGCTTCAGGGAGCGGTACTGCGAGTTCGAGGACGGGCAGGCCGCCGAGCGGGTCGTACGCCTGCTGATGCTGGGCGAGCGGGGCGGTGCGCCGCTGCCCGCGGCCCGCCGCACCCCGGGGTTGCCGGCCCGGTCCGGGACGCTGGTCGAGCGATGACGACTCCCGCCACCCCCGAGGCCGTGCCCTCCCTGCCCGGCCAGCGTGCCTCATCGGCCCGGCCGCCGGGCGCCGTCGAGCGGCTGCGGCCGGTGCGCTGGTGGCACGCGGCCCTGGTCGCCGTACCGACCGCGGCCCTGTTCGTGCTGGGCTACCGGCGGCGCTGGATCTGCGACGACGGGCTGATCTATCTGCGTCCGGTCCGGCAGATCCTGGCGGGCAACGGGCCCGTGTTCAACGTGGGGGAACGGGCGGAGAGTTCGACCGGCACCCTGTGGCAGTGGCTGCTCGCGCTCGGCACCTGGGTCACCGGCGAGGACCCGGCGTTCCTCGCGGTCGGGCTGGGGCTGCTGCTGAGCACGGCCGGGTTCGGGCTCGCCCTGTACGCCACGGGCCGGCTGCACCGGGGCGCGGGGCTGCTGCTCCCGGCGGGGGTGTTCGTGCTGCTGGCCGTGCCGCCGTTCTGGTCGTACATGACCTCGGGCCTGGAGAGCGGCCTCGGCTCCTTCTGGACGGGCCTGTCGTGGTGGCTGCTGACGGGCACCCGGCGCGGTCAGCAGGCGCGGGTGACGTACGCCGCCGCCTTCGTGTTCGGGCTGGGGCCGCTGGTCCGGCCCGATCTCGCGGTGGTCACGGTGTGCTTCCTGACGGCGCAGTGGTGGGTGCTGCGCCCGTCCCGGCGGGGTACCGCGGCCGTGGCGGCCTCGGCGGTGGCGCTGCCGCTGGCGTACGAGGTGTTCCGCGCGGGGTACTACGGGATCCTGGTGCCGCTGCCCGCCATCGCCAAGGAGGCGAGCGCCAGCGACTGGGGCCGGGGCGCCGGCTATGTGCAGGAGACGCTCGGGCCGTACTGGCTGTGGCCCGTCGTGCCCGTGCTCGCCGCGACGGCCGTCCTGCTGGTGCGGCGCATCCGCCGGGAGCGGCGGGACCGCGCCCCGGGCCGGGCCTCGCTCGCAGTGCTGCTGGCGCCGCTCGCGGCGGGTGCGCTGCTGGCCGGGTACGTCGTCCGCGTCGGCGGCGACTACATGCACGCCCGGATGATCCTGCCCGCCCTCCTGCTGCTGCTCCTGCCGGTCCTGGTCGTGCCGGCGACCAGGTTCACGGGGGTCGCGAGCGCGCTGCTGCTGGTGTGGCTGTGCGCGGCGGTCAGCCCGCTGCGGGCGCCGTTCGACGTGCGCAGCACGCCCGGCTCGTTCAACGTGCGCAGCTCCGACGTGGAGGGCCTCGGCGACCACAACCCGGTGCGCACCGCCACCTGGGTGGCCAACTGGCCGGCCCTGCCGGAGGGGCGCGGCATGCTGGCACGGGCCGCGCGGGCGCCCCGGCCGACGCTGCTGTACTTCGACGCCGCGCGCCGGCTGCACGCCACGCCGATGCGGGAGGACTCCCCGTACCACGTGGTGATCGTGGGGCGTCATCTCGGTGTCACGGGAGCCGCGGCGCCGCTCGACGCCTATGTGAACGACGCCTGGGGGCTGGCCAGTCCCGTCGGCGCGCATCTCGCGCTGGAGCGGTGGAGCTGGCCCGGGCACGAGAAGTTCCTGCGCAACTACTGGGTCTTCGCGGAGTGGGCGGTGGAACACCCGCCGCAGCGGGACCTGCTGCGGGCCGGGGCCTCCCGGGAGGCGGTTAAGGCGGCCCGGGCGGCGCTGGGCTGCGGCGAGCTGGCCGAGCTGAGGGAGTCGGTGCGCGCGCCGCTCACCGCCGAGCGGTTCTGGCAGAACCTCACGGGCTCCTTCGAGCGGACGCGGTTCCGGTTCGCGCGCTGGCCGGCCGCGGCGGAGCGGGCGCTGTGCGACTGACGTCGGCAGGTGGGTGCAGTCGCCTCACCCGATGAAGTGACCCGGGGTCAGGCCTCCGGCACCGGCGGGAACATTCGGCGCATGCCCCAGTCCCTCCCCTTCCCGACAGTCCTGTGAGCGCCGGAGTCCTCCTCCGGCGGAACGTCCGCGGCGCGACGGCGCTGCGCGGCGGCCGCGTGGGGCGGCCGACCCCGTACCAGTTCTTCGGCGCCCTGTTCTGGCTGGTGATGACGCTGGCGTACTGGCGCGTCCCGCTGTGCTGCGACGCGGGTCAGCACGCGGCGGTCGTCGAGCGTCTCAAGGCCGATCTGCTCCATCCGGCCCACACCATGGCCGATCTGCCGGGTGAGAACAGCCCGTACTACGGGCCCTACGCCGTCGCCCAGGGCGTCCTGGCGCGGCTGACGGGGCTGTCCGGCTGGGCGGTCGTGAAGCTCGCCGGGCCGGTGCATCTGCTGGTGCTGCTGACGGGGATCGGCCGTTTCGTCCGGGCCCTCACCCCGCGCCCGTGGGCGCCGGTCCTGGCGCTGCTGTTCATGACGCTGCTGTGGGGCACCGCGCGGATCCTGTGGAGCGGCTACCTCGGGCTGATGTCGATGACGACGAACCTGGGGTATCCGTCCGCGATCGCGATCGGGCTGACGTTCTGGGCGTGGGCCTGGACCTGCGTGCGCGCGCGGGACGACGCCCCCTCCGTGCGGTTCGTCGGCCCGAGCGGGCTCGGCGGCTGGTGGGGGTACGCCGGGATCGGCGTCCTGTACGGGCTGATCCTGCTCACCCACCCCGTCACGGCGGCCTCGGCGCTGGTCGGGGCGGTGGCGATCGTGGCGTCGCGGCAGCGGGGGTGGCGCCGGCCGGTCGTGGCGCGCTGGACCCTCGCCGGTGCGGCCGGCGCGGCGGTCGCCGTGTCCTGGCCGTACTACGACGTCCTGGCGCTGGTGGGCGACACCGGCATGGACGCGATGCACCGGCAGCTGTACGAGCGGATGTTCGCCAACTCCTGGCTGGCGCTGCTGGGCCTGCCCGCCCTGTGGGCGCGGGCCCGCGGATCGGTGCGGGACCCGCTGGTGCTGATGTTCCTGGCGGAGTGCCTGCTGGTGGCGTACGGCTGGGTGAGCGGGCACTACACGTACGCCAGGGCCCTGTGGGCCGTGCTGGTGCCGCTGCAGTTCGCGCTGGCGGTGGAGCTGGCGGCGCCCCGGCCGTGGCGGTGGGCCAGGAGGGTGCTGGGCGGGGTGGCGGCTGCCGGGGTGTGCGTCGGGTTCGTCACCGTGCACGCCGGGGCGGTCGTGCCGCGCTCGGTCGACCCGGTGGGGTTCACGCAGCCGACGCGCTGGCCGTCGTACGACTGGGCGGCTCGGCACATCGGGCCGGGCGAGGTGGTGATCACCGACGGGTATCTGGCCGGCCACTCCATCGCCGGGTACGGGCCGAACCTCGCCGCGCCCATCTGGCCCGACCCGGCCCTGGACGAACGGGAACGCAAACGCCGGGCGGCCGACGTCCGCGCCTATCTGGCCCCGGATTCGACCCGCGCCGAGCGTGCCGCCGTCGTCCGCCGCTACCACGTGCGCTGGCTGCTGCTGACGCGCTGGCACCCGGTGCCCGAGGAGGCCGTGGTGGTGGCGTGGAGCAGACGGACGGGGGAGGTGCTGGCGCGGGTCGGGGGCTGAGGTGCCGGTGGCTACTCGATGACGAGGTCGACCTCGATGTTGCCGCGGGTGGCGTTGGAGTACGGGCAGACCTGGTGGGCCTGCTCGACCAGCTTGCGGCCGGTCGCCTCGTCCACGCTGTCGGGGAGCTCCACGCGGAGGGTGACGGCGAGCCCGAAGCCCTCGCCCTGCTTGCCTATGGAGACCTCGGCGGTCACGGCGGCGTCGCTGACGTCGACCTTGGCCTGGCGACCGACGAGGCCGAGCGCGCTGCCGAAGCAGGCGGCGTACCCGGCGGCGAAGAGCTGCTCGGGGTTGGTGCCCTGGCCGTTGCCGCCCAGCGCCTGGGGCATGCCCAGCGCGAGGTCCAGCACGCCGTCGGAGCTGACGGCGCGGCCCTCGCGGCCGTGGGTGGCGGTGGCGACAGCGGTGTAGAGCGCGTCCATGGAAGTCCTTCCCTCTCACACGTCAACGTTCGGCGGCCCGCTTCCGGGCCGCCTGACACCCGGAATTAGAGCACACAATTAAGTTGTACGCAATTGAATGGCGGGCACGAGCTACCCTGGGAGCATGAACACGCCGGACGACGACTGGCTCCGCCTGGACCAGCAGATCTGCTTCTCCCTGCACGCGGCATCCCGCGCCTTCAACGGCGTCTACCGCGTGCTCCTCAAGGACCTCGGGCTCACGTACCCGCAGTACCTGGTGATGCTGGTGCTGTGGGAGCACGGCGAGCTGCCCGTCAAGAAGCTCGGGGAGCATCTGCGCCTGGACTCCGGCACGCTGTCGCCGCTGCTGAAGCGGCTGGAGGCGGCGGGGCTCGTGCGCCGGGAGCGCAGCACGCGGGACGAGCGGTCGGTGGAGGTGCGGCTGACCGAGGAGGGCACCGCGCTGCGGCGGCGGGCGCTTCAGGTGCCGCGCCGGATCGCCGCCTCGACCGGGTTCGGCCCCGACGAGGTGCGCGCCCTGCGCGCCCGCCTCGACGAGCTCACCACGGCCCTGGACGCGGCCGCGCTCGCGGAGCCGCGGGGTGGTTCGCGGGCAGACGAGCGGTCGTAGCGGAGCCGGGCGGCACATGGGACACGCTCGGCGGCACCTCCGCGGCCTCCCGCCGGACATGAAGGCGCAGGACCACCCCGTCCCGGGCGTGTTCCTCCCGGACGGTGAACTCCTCCGCCAGGACGGCCAGTTTCGCGCGCTCGACCGGATCGCGTGGAGACCAGCCCGGGTCCAGCGCGTACGCCTCGGCGACGACCCAGACGCGGTCCACCGAGGAGAGCCTGTGCCGCAGCTGCCCGGGGGTCGCCTCCCGGCCCCACAGCGTCCCGGACCGGGGCGCCGACTCCCGCAGCGCGATGTCCCGGACCTGTCGGAACCCCTTCGGGTAGGCCAGCGCGGCGAGCCTCCCGACGGACGGCACGAACAGCACCGGGTCGCCGGGGCGCAGCCGGCGGAGGGCGAGTGCGGAGACGGCGGCGAGGTTGTCCGGGCGGTGGGCGGCGGACCGGTCCTGACGGTGGACGGGGAGCTGGTGGAGGAAGGTGCCGATCAGGGCGAGGACGCCGGCGACGCCCAGCACGGCCCGCACCCGCCGGCCACCGACCCGCACCCGCCGCCCGTCGAACCGCACCCGCCCCAGCGCTCCGGCCACCCGCCCGGCCCCGGCGGCCACCAGCAGGGACGCTCCCGCCAGGGAGTAGAGCACGTACCGGTCGTGGAAGAGCGGCCGCACCTGCGACACGGTCATCAGGATCCCCGGCGGCACGACCAGCAGCGGGAGCGCGACCGCCGTCAGTCGCCGCGCCCGGAGCCCGACGGCCATCAGCAGCAGCGCCCCCCAGAAGGCCACCCCGGCCGGGCCGGGAGAGAAGTTCCGCACCAGCCTCTCGGCCCTGTCCCACCCGGGCGTCACCAGCCACGCCACCTGCCCGGACTGCCCCTGCGACACCCACACCAGCGGCAGCATGACCAGCACCGCCGCCCCGGCCGCACGCCCCCACCCCGACCACACCTCCCTCGGCACCCGCAGCAGGGCAAGCGTCAGCGCGTGCGCGCAGAGCACCGGCACCGCCAGCTCGTGCAGCAGACAGGTCAGGGCGACGACGGTCCCGTACGGCCACCAGGCCCGGGCGGTCGCCGCCTCCACCGCCCTGAGCAACAGCAGCGTCGCCCCCGCCACACCCGCCGCGACGAGCGCGTACGACCGTCCCTCCTGGGCGTAGTGGCCGGTCATCGGCGTGATCGCGTAGAGGAGACCGGCCCACAGGCCGACCCTCGGCCCGGCCAGCCGGACGCCGAGGGCCGCGACCAGGCCGGCGGTCGCCGTCGCCGCGCACACCGACGGCAGGCGCAGCACGACCTCGCTCGGGTGGACGGTGAGGACGGCGTGCATGAACAGGTAGTACAGGCCGTGCACCGCGTCCACGTCGTGCAGCAGCCGCCAGATCTGCGGCACCGTGCGCTGCGCGACCTGGAAGGTGACGCTCTCGTCACCCCACATGCCACCGCGGTCCAGGCCCCACAGTCCGATCCCCGGCATCACCGCCATGGGAACCGCCACGGGCACCACGCCCGTACCCAACCGGCCGCTCCCCCTCGACTGTCCGATCGTCACGGCCCGATTCTGTGCTGTTGCACAGGTTTTGGTGACCCTTGATGGTGTGTTACCACTTTCATGTCATTCGCCCGGCTTACGATCCGCCGTGATGAATGCCGTACAGAACCCCGGGAGGCCTCTCCCCCAGGTCGCCGTCGTGGTCATCGGCTACGACGACGCCGCCCATGTGACGGACGCCGTGCGCTCGGCGCTCGCCCAGGGGCCGGCCGTGCGCGAGGTCGTGGCCGTCGACGACTGCTCGACGGACGGCAGCGCCGACCTGCTCGACCGGCTCGCCGCGTCGGAGCCCCGTCTGAAGGTCATCCGCCGCCGGGCCAACAGCGGCGGCTGCGGCACCCCGCGCAACACCGGGCTCGACGCGGTGACGTCGCCGTACGTGATGTTCCTGGACAGCGACGACGTCCTGCCGCCCGGCGCGGTCGACGCGCTGCTCGACGCGGCGACGGGCACGCACGCTGAGGTGGCGAGCGGCCTGTGCGTACGCCGGGAACTGCCGTCGGGGCGCGAAGTGCCCTGGCAGGCGCGCCTGTACGCGCTGCACGCCGTGGTACCGCACCCCGCGCAGCGCCCGCTCCTGGTCCACGACACGCTCTGCGTCAACAAGCTCTACCGCACCGGCTTCCTGCGCGAGCACCGCATCCGCTTCCCCGAGGGCCGCTTCCCGTACGAGGACGTCGTCTTCGCCGCGCGCGTGCTGGCCGCGGCCCCGCGCATCGCCCTGGTCCCGGACCGGGTGTACGTCTGGCACGTGCGCCGGTCCGCCGAGCGGCTGTCGATCTCGCTGGACCGGGCCGGCGTCGAGAACTGGCGGGCCCGCACCGAGGCGTGCCGGCAGGCGTACGAGGTCCTGCTGGGCGCCGGGCAGAAGGAACTCGCCCGGGTCGCGCGCGCCAAGTTCCTCGACCACGATCTGCGGATGTACCTGCGGGAACTGGGGTTGCGCGACGCCGCCTACCAGCGCGCGTGGTGGGAGCTCACGCGGGCGCATCTCGCCGAGTACGACGCGGACGACTGGGCCCGCAACCCGGCCGCTCCCGGCCGGCTGGTGGGGCGGGTCGTCCTGGCGTCCCAGGAGCCGCGCGACCTGCCCCGGCTGCGGGAGCTGGCGGCCCGCCCGGCCCGGTTGTACCCGCCGTACGCCCGGGCCGCGGACGGCACGCCCGTCTGGTCGGTAGACCTCCCGCAGGTCTCCCTGGAGCCCCTGCTCACCCGGCCCGTGCACGTGCTGCCCCTCGCCGTCGACGCGGACCTGCGGCCACGCGCGCGGGGCGCCCGGCTCCGGCTGCGCCTGCACGAGCTGTACGGCCGGCTGGCGCAGGCGGGCCCGGAGGCGGTGGAGGTGGAATGGCGGCACCGGGACGACGGGGACGAGGTGGTCCGCCGTACGGCCGTGCTGGTGCCGTCGGCCGGCGGCTGGTCTGCGGAGACGACCGTGGCCCTGGCCGCGCTGGCCGCGCCCGGCGTGGGCACTTGGGACCTGCGCCTTCGGATCCGCTTCCGCGACGGCGTGAGTCGCGAGGTCACGGCGCACGCCCTCACGGGCGCCGGTCTGCTGCGCCGCAGCGCCGTCCCGAGCGCCCGGCACGGCGTGGTACTCGTACAGCCGTACGCCACCCACTCGGGCGCGCTGGCGCTGCGCGTGGCGCCCGGCGTACGCGGTGTGCTGTCCGTCGCACGCGGAAGGCTGCGTCGCCTGCTTCACTGAGAGCACGACGACGTATCCGCACAGAGCACCACCACCATGGGCCAACTGACGAGGGGACAGCCGCACATGACCTGGTTGATCACCGGCGGCGCCGGCTACATCGGAGCGCACGTCGTACGGGCGATGACCGCGGCGGGGGAGCAGGCGGTGGTGTACGACGACCTGTCCACCGGAATCGCCGAGCGGGTGCCCGACGGGGTGCCGCTGGTGGTGGGCTCGACCCTGGACGCCGAACGGCTCGCGCGCGTCCTCGCGGACCACTCGGTCACGGGCGTGGTCCACCTCGCGGCGAAGAAGCAGGTGGGCGAGTCGGTCGAGCAGCCGCTGCACTACTACCGGGAGAACGTCGAGGGCCTGCGGGTCCTGCTGGAGGCGGTGACGGCCGCGAAGGTGCGGTCCTTCGTCTTCTCGTCCTCGGCGGCGGTCTACGGCATGCCCGACGTGGACCTGGTCACCGAGGAGACCCCGTGCGTGCCCATGTCGCCGTACGGCGAGACGAAGCTGGCGGGTGAGTGGCTGGTCCGCGCGACGGGCCGGGCGACCGGGCTGTCGACCGCGTCCCTGCGCTACTTCAACGTGGCCGGCGCGGCGAGCCCGGAGCTCGCGGACGTCGGCGTGTTCAATCTGGTCCCCATGGTCTTCGAGAAGCTCACGGAGGACGCGCCGCCGCGCGTCTTCGGCGACGACTATCCGACCCCGGACGGCACCTGCGTACGCGACTACATCCACGTCGTGGACCTGGCCGAGGCCCATGTCGCCGCTGCCCGGGTCCTGCGCTCCGCCCCCGGCCGCGACCTCACGCTCAACATCGGCCGGGGCGAGGGCGTCTCCGTCCGCGAGATGATCGACCGCATCAACGCGGTGACCGGCTACGACCGGCCGCCCACGGTCACGCCCCGCCGCCCGGGCGACCCGGCCCGCGTCGTCGCCTCGGCCGACCGCGCCGCCGCCGAGCTGGGCTGGAAGGCCCGGCACGACGTCCAGGACATGATCACGTCGGCGTGGGAGGGCTGGGTACGCCTGCATCCGGAGGCGGCCCGGGGCTGACCCTCCGCACCCGGCAAGAACGCCCCTACAACGCCTTCAGCGCCCCCGCCGTGGCCCGGGCCAGCGCCCCCAGATACCCCTTGGGCAGCTTCGGGCTGCGGATCACCACCGAGCGCCAGTAGAGCGGGCCGGAGATCAGGTCGAGGGCGAGGTCGTGGTCGAGGCCCGGGCGGACTTCACCGCGGGCTTCGGCCGCCGTGACGATTCCGGTCGCCACGCCGTGCTGGCCCTCGCGCAGCGCCTTCTGGAGGGCCTCGGCGATGTCCGGGTTGCGGGCCGCCTCGGCCTGGAGGTCGGGGATGATCTGCGAGGCGACGGGGTGGCGCAGGGCGCGGGACGTCACCTCGTACAGCAGCCGCAGGTCGCCCTCCAGGGAGCCGGTGTCCGGCGCCGGCAGGCCCTGCACGGCGAGTGCCGAGACGATGTCGAGGACCAGGTGCAGCTTGGAGCGCCAGCGGCGGTACACCGCCGTCTTCCCCACCCCCGCCCGGCGGGCGATCCCCTCGATGGACATCCGCGCGTAGCCGACGGCCGCGAGCTCCTCGAAGACGGCTGCCCGGATGGCTTCCGTCACGTCCTCCCGCAGTACGGCGGCCCCCGCGGGGGCCCGGCGGCGCGGGGGCTGCTGGGGCTCGTCGGGCTTCGTCGTCATGCCGACAGCATAGGGCGTCACGACGAAACGGTTGCGTTCCGACGCTCGGACGGCATACGCTCGCGTTGCGACGATACGGTCCCGTCCCGACGTAAGAAGCCATGAAGAGTCCGGTAAGAACCGCCCCACGGCACCGCTCTTCACGACTCCATAGGTCCCACACCCCCCGAACGAAAGCAGCGGATGTGAGCCAGGTCCTCCACACACCGCCCCAAGCACCGGCCCCCGCCGACGACGACCTCGCGGCCCTCGCCGCCCGCCACGGCCTCTCCGTCAGCGGCGCCCGCCCCTCCCTGCCCGAGTACGTCCGCCAGCTGTGGGCCCGCCGCCACTTCATCACCGCGTTCGCCACCGCCAAGCTCACCGCCCAGTACAGCCAGGCGAAGCTCGGCCAGGTCTGGCAGGTGATGACCCCGCTGCTGAACGCGGCGGTCTACTACTTCATCTTCGGCGTGCTGCTCGGCACCAAGCACGGCGTGCCGGACTACATCCCGTTCCTGGTCACGGGCGTGTTCATCTGGACGTTCACGCAGAGCTCGATCATGGCGGGCACCCGCGCCATCTCCGGCAACCTCGGCCTGGTGCGCGCCCTGCACTTCCCGCGCGCCGCGCTGCCCCTGTCGTTCTGTCTCCAGCAGCTCCAGCAGCTGCTGTTCTCCATGGGCGCCCTGGTCGTCATCCTGCTCTGCTTCGGCGTGCCGGTCCGCGTGTCCTGGCTGCTGGCGGTGCCGGCGCTGTTCCTGCAGTTCACTTTCAACGCGGGCGTCTCCATGGTCATGGCCCGGATGGGCGCCAAGACACCGGACATCGCGCAGCTGATGCCGTTCGTGCTGCGCACCTGGATGTACGTCTCGGGCGTCATGTGGAGCATCGACAAGCTGGCGCAGAAGGACAGCCTCCCGCACGTGGTGACCGTGGCGCTGGCGGCCAACCCGGCCGCCGTCTACATCGACCTGATGCGCTTCGCCCTCATCGACAGCTTCCACGCGAGCCAGCTCCCGGCCCATGTGTGGGCGCTCGCCGCCGGCTGGGCGCTGGTCGCCGGCGTCGGCGGCTTCATCTACTTCTGGAAGGCTGAGGAGACGTACGGCCGTGGCTGACCTCACCAACGACAGGATCCCCACCGTCGTCGCCGACGGCGTGGACATCGTCTACCGCGTCAACGGCACCGGCGCCGGGCGCGGCTCCGCGACGGCGGCCCTCAACCGCATCGTGCGCCGCAAGCAGACGGAGAAGGCGTCGGGCGTGCGCCGGGTGCACGCCGTGAAGAACGTGTCCTTCGTCGCGTACCGGGGCGAGGCGATCGGCCTGATCGGCACCAACGGTTCCGGCAAGTCGACCCTGCTGAAGGCCGTCGCCGGGCTCCTCCCCGTGGAGAACGGCCGGATCTACACCGACGGCCAGCCCTCCCTGCTCGGCGTCAACGCGGCCCTGATGAACGACCTGACCGGCGAGCGCAACGTGTACCTCGGCGGCCTGGCCATGGGCATGTCCCGCGAGCAGGTCAGGGACCGCTACCAGGAGATCGTCGACTTCTCGGGCATCAACGAGAAGGGCGACTTCATCACGCTGCCGATGCGCACGTACTCCTCCGGCATGGCGGCGCGGCTGCGGTTCTCCATCGCCGCCGCCAAGGACCACGACGTCCTGCTGATCGACGAGGCGCTGGCCACCGGCGACCGCTCCTTCCAGAAGCGCTCCGAGGACCGCATCCGCGAGCTGCGCAAGCACGCCGGGACGGTGTTCCTGGTCAGCCACAACAACAAGTCGATCCGCGACACCTGCGACCGCGTGCTGTGGCTGGAGCGCGGGGAACTGCGCATGGACGGGCCGACGGAGGACGTCCTGAAGGAGTACGAGTCGTTCACCGGCGACAAGTCCCCCAAGGCCAAGCCGAAGCCCGAGGTGCCCGTTCCCTCGTGAGGCGCACCCCGGTCGGCCCTTTTGTCACAAAGATGGCACCATGACCGAATACGGTGCGTCCGGCGCGGCGTGAACGCGACGAGATGAAGGAGTCCTGGTGATGGCCGAGCTCAGCGTCATCGTCCACGGGCCGAACGTTCAGGATCATCTGACGGAGCTCCTCGACTCCCTCGCCGCCCATCCGCTGCCGGACGCCGAGCTGATCGTGGCCGCGGTCGGCGACTGGGCCCGGGAGACGGCCGACCGGCACGCCGCGGACGGCGGTCCGGTCGACGTGGTCCCGCTGCCGGAGGGCACGGGTGACGCCGCGGCCCGGGCGGCGGGCGCGGCGCGGGCCTCCGGGCGCTGGCTGCACTTCGTCCACGCCAAGGACGGCCTGCCCGCCGGCGCCCCGCGCACGGTCGCCGAGCGGGTGGCCGAGCTGCCCGGCGAAGTGGACGTCCTGCTCCTCGACCACGTCCGCAGCACCTGGCACACCTCCGGCATGCCCTCCCGGGACGGATCCCTGCTGGCCGGGGCGGGCCGTGCCGACGTCGCCCTCGACGACTGCGCGCCCCTGCTGCGCCTGACCCCGCTGCTCGGCACGCGCGTGCTGCGCACGGACTTCTGGCGGGCGCACGAGCAGCGGCTCACCACCGACGACGAGCCGTACGCCGCCCTGGCCGCCCTGCTGCTCGCCGACCGTGTCGCCTGCCTCCCGCACATCGCCTACGAGGACCGCCGGCTGCGCCCCGCGAGCCTGCCCCCGGTCACTCCCCAGCAGCGCTACGGCCTCGTCGAGCGCTACGAGTCGCTCCTCGACCTGACCCGGGAGCGCCGCGCCGCCCACGCCGTGCTCTACGACGTCATGGTCCGCGACTGCCTGCGCACCTTCGCGCGCGGGGACATGCCGGAGGAGGTCGCGCGGGAGTTCTTCCGCCGGGCGTCCCTGGCGGCCCTGCGCCGCCGCCCCGATGGCTACCGGCGCCCGGCCGGTCTGGAAGGCGTCCGCCGCTCCCTGCTCGAAGAGGGCGCCTACGGCAGGTACCGGGCCTTCCAGGCCGTCAACCGCACCCGCCGCACCGCCAAGTCGGCCGTACGGGCCCGGAAGCGGCAGGCCGGCGCCAAGCTCCGCGACCACCAGTACCGCAGGGCGCTCGGCCGCCCCGTCAATCCCCACCTGGCGGTGTTCTCCGCGTACTGGAACCGCGGCGTCGCCTGCAACCCCGCCGCGATCGCCGCGAAGCTCGCCGAACTCGCCCCGCAGATCCACCCGGTGTGGGTGGTGACCGGGGAGAACGCGGCCCTCCTGCCGCCCGGCACCGACCATGTCGTGCCCGGCAGCCGCCGCTACTGGGAGGTGCTGGCGACCGCCAAGTACCTCGTCAACAACGTCAACTTCCCCAACGCGGTGGTCAAACGCCCCGACGCCATCCACCTCCAGACCCACCACGGCACGCCCCTGAAGCGGATGGGCATCGACCAGATGGCGTACCCGGCCGCCGCCCAGGGCCTGGACTTCCAGGCGCTGCTGGAGCGCATCGACAAGTGGGACTACAGCGTCTCCGCCAACAGCCACACCACCCGCATGTGGGAGCGCGCGTACCCGTCGCACTACGTCTCCCTCGACCACGGCTATCCGCGCAACGACGTCTACTACACGGCCGGCTCCGAGGACATCCGCGCCGTCCGGGACAGGCTCGGCATCGCGCCGGGCCGCCGCGCCGTGCTCTACGCGCCCACCCACCGCGACTACGAGGCCGGCTGGACGCCGCGCCTGGACCTCGCCGCCCTCGCCGACCGCCTCGGCGAGGACACGGTCCTCCTCGTCCGCGGCCACTACTTCTACGGCGGCGCCGCCTCCCCGCTCACCAACCTGCGCCGCACCGGCCGGATCATCGACGTCTCCTCCTACGACCCGGTGGAGGAGCTGTGCCTGGCGGCGGACGCCCTGGTCACGGACTACTCCTCGATCATGTTCGACTACGCCAACCTCGACCGGCCGATCGTCATCCACGCCGACGACTGGGAGACGTACCGCACCACCCGCGGCGTCTACTTCGACCTGATGGCCGAGGCCCCGGGCCCCGTCGCCCGCACCCAGGAGCAGTTGACGGAGATCCTCACCACCGAGGCCTGGCGCGACGAGGGCGCGGCGAAGGCCCGGGCCGTCTTCCGGCGCCGGTTCTGCGAGTACGACGACGGACGCGCCGCCGAACGCGTCGTCCGCCGGGTCTTCCTCGGCCAGGACGAGCGGTCCCTGCCGCCGGTGCTGCCGATCGAGGAACGCACCCCGGCTCCGACCCCGCAGGAGGCGACCGCATGAGCACCCCCGACGTCACCGTGACGGTCATCGTCTACAACGACGCCGAACGCCTCACCCGCGCGGTCGACTCGGTCCGCCGGCAGACCCACGCGAACGTGGAGATCGTCATCAGTGACGACCACTCGACGGACGAGACCCCGGAGGTCGCACGGCGTCTGGCGGCCGAGGACCCCCGCATCCGCCACCTCCGCCTGGAGCGGAACAGCGGCGGTTGCAGCGCACCGCGCAACCGCGCCCTGGAGATCGCCCGGGCGCCGTACCTGATGTTCCTCGACAGCGACGACGAACTCCCCGAGGACGCCGTCGCACTGCTCCTCGCCGCGCACCGCGAACGCGAGATCGACTTCGCGATGGGCGCGGTGCAGCGCGTCCGGGTCGACAACGGCCGCCGCTCGACGTGGATGCCGCACCTGGTCGCCGAGCGCCGCACCCTCGACGGCATCGAGGCCGACCCGCGTCTGCTCTTCGAGCACCTCTCCACCAGCAAGATGTACGCCCGCGCCTTCCTCGACCGGCACGGCCTGCGCTTCCCGGAGGGCATCCACTACGAGGACCAGCTGTTCTCGGCGCAGGCGTACTGCCTGGCCAAGGCGTTCACGATCATCCCGGAGCCGGTCTACCGCTGGTACGTGGCACCCTTCGCGGCCTCGGAGGCGGCCTCGATATCCAACCAGCGGCACAAACTCGCCAACGTGCGCGACCGCATCCATGTCCAGCACCTCATCGACACGTTCCTGGCCGAGAGCGGGCACGAGTCGCTGCGGGAGGACAAGGACCACAAGTTCCTCAAGCACGACTTCCGGATGTACGCCGGTGACCTGCCCTACCGGGACGAGGAGTGGCTGTCCTCATCCGCGGACATCGTCACGCCGTACCTGGACACGCTCACGCCGGGCGCGTTCGCCCGGCTCCCCCGCGCCGAGCGAGTGGTCCTCCAGCTGGTCCGCGACCGCCGCCTGCCGGAGGCCGGGCTGGCGGCCCGGGGCCTGGGCCACGGCGTGGCCCCGAGGCAGGTGACGGCGGACGAACAGGGCCGCACCTACTGGGGCGACCGGGTCCCCTCGACCGAACGGGCCCGCCGCGAACTCGACATCACCGACCTGGACCTGGAGACGCGCCCCTTCCCGAGCGCCCAGTTCCGCCACGAGATCACGGAGATCACCCGGGGCCCGGGCGCCTCGGTCGACCTCACCGTCCGCACGTACGACCCGGCCCTGCGCCTCCCCGTCGGCCCCCAACGCGCGACCCTCCTCATCGCCCCGGGCCGGCGCCGTCTCAGCGTCCCGTTCCGCCTCTCCCCCGTCCGCCCCGGGATCTTCGAGGGCCACGTCCACCTGGACCTGGCAGCGGCACCCCTCCCCTTCCAGGGCTTCGCCGGAGTCCGGCACCCCTTGCTGCGCCTGCAGCACCAGGGCTTGACCCACACGGGCCTGCTCCTGGCGCCCCTGGCATTCCCGACGTTGACGACCCGGGTCCCCCACCACCGCCTGACCCTCGAACCAGAGGGCCACGGCCCGGGCCGCTTGCAGGTCCGCTGGGAACCGGTGGGCCTGACGGCGAGGCTGATCGGCCCGGTGGCGCGACGGGTGGCAAGGCCCCGGGTGAAGAGGGCAGCACACTTGGTGGCAAGCGCCCTGAAGTAACGGAGCTGCAGGCCCCGTCCCGTGAGCTGCGGGCAGTCGTGCCGCTTGGGGCGGCACAGGCGAGCGCAGCGGCACCCACCACCACAGGCCACCGCTGCGGGCAGTCGTGCCGCTTGGGGCGGCACAGGCGAGCGCAGCGGCACCCACCACCACAGTCCGCCGCTGCGGGCAGTCGTGCCGCTTGGGGCGGCACGGGTGGGCGCAGCGGCACCCCGCTCCGCCGGGCTGCGGACCCACCCGGCCCCAGCACCAACGCAGAGCACCAACCCCGAGCACCAGTCACCGCACCACGGCGTACAGCACCTGCCCCTCCGGTCCCCGAGTCACCTCCCGCAGCCGCGCCCCCGCATCACGCCCGCCGTCGCCCCCCGTATCCACAACCCACCGCACCCCGTACTCCCGCAGAATCTCCCCCCGCTCCCTCCCCGACGTCCCCTCCGCGAAATACCGCCGCACAGCCGCTTCCCGCCGCCCCTCCCCCGCCAGGAAAAAGTCGGGATACCCAGGCGCCACGGTGTACGCCCCGTACGCGGGGATCTGCCGAGCCGGCCGCCCCTCCCGAGCCATCACCACATCCCCGTACTTCACCCACGGCGTCATCCAGTAGTACCCCGTCCACGGCCGCCGGTACTTCTCCGCGACGACCTCCGGCAGATCCCCCCGCTTCACCACGTACCCGACCGTCCCCACCTGTGTCCAAGCCCCCACCGCCAACGCCACCCCCAGCACGCACGCCCACCCCACCCGGGCCCCCCGCCGCCCGGCTTCCCCCACCTCAACCGCCACCGCCACCTGCGCCGGAATCAACGCCGCCGGCAACGCCCGCCCCCACGACCAGTGCCCGCTCACCCCACCCGCCGCCACGACAACGACCCCCAGCACGAAGAACAGCACCAGCGGATCCCACCGGTCCCGCCACCACCGCATCCCCAGCGCCACCACCCCGAGCAGCACCAGCCAGTACCGCCCGACCAGGTCCTCGTACAGCGGCCGGTGCACCGACTCCAGATCACCCCCGGCCCCGAACAGCGCGAAGAAGTCGTAGTACGGCCACAGCAACAGCACGACCAGCCCCAGCCCCAGTCCACCGCCGAGCCGGAGCCACACCACCCGGCCCGGCCGCGCGGCGACCACCGTCGCGATCGCCCCCAGCGTGGCCACCACCCCAGAGAACTGATGGCACAGCAGGATCACCGCCCACAGCGCCCCCAGCCCGAGCCACACGCCCCACCCCGCGTCACCGTCACCGCGCACCGCCCGCCCGAGCCACGCCCAGAGGTGGAAGGCGAGCCCCAGCGCGAACACACTCGGATACGACACCGTCAGCGCGAGCGAGTTGAGCCCGTAGAAGCCGCTCCAGTTGAACAGGGCCGTCCCCCACAGGAACAGCAGGCTCAGTACGGCCAGTGCGGGCGCGGCACGATGGCCGCTCAGCGTCCGCACGTACCGCCACACCCCCGACAGCAGCAGCGCGAGCCCGGCCAGCGCCCCCAGCCGCAGCACCACGAAGACCGACAGACCGCTCACCCGGGCGACACAGCCGAGCACCAGCATCCAGGGCGAGTAGTAGGGGCTCGGCGTGTCCGCGTCGACGAGCGGATTGCCCGGGTCGACGAGGTCGTGCCGCAGCCGCTGGATGGTCGCGGCGTGCATGCCGAGGTCCCCGGCCCACGGCAGCCGGACGATCACGAGGACCAGAAGCAGCACGACCACCGCGGCGGCCGCCTGCGCGGCGAGGGCCGCCGGTCTAGGCGCGGTGCGCATCGGACTGGAACACCCAGGTGCGGTAGACGAGGAAGCGGAAGGCGGAGGCCAGCACGATGGAAGCCGCCTTGACCGCGTTGGACTCGAAGGGACCGGTCAGGCCGAGCCCGTGATATCCGGCGTAGAACAGCCCGCTCTCCATGGCCACGCCGATTCCGCTGAAGACGAAGAACAGCGCGATCTGGCGCCGGGTCCGGGACGCCCTGTCGCGGTAGGTGAAATACCGGAATCCGAGGTAATTGGTGCCCATGGCGATCAGGCTGGCCAGGACGGTCGCCGGCATGGCGGCCCGGTGCAGCCCGTGCAGGAGCACGTTGAACACCAGGAAGTTCACCGCGACGCCGCTCCCGCCGACCAGCGCGAAGTTCACCACTTCGACCACGACGCGCTTCACCGACGGGGTGGGAGCGGCCGCTCGCTCCCCGGAGAGGTTCACTGTCACGCCCCAAGCCTTAGCCGGAAACGGTAAGTCCTCCACTCGAACCGCCCTAAGACACGCCAAGAAGAAAGCGCCCCGGGCCGGAATCGGCCCGGGGCGCCCAGCAAACCGTGCTCCTGCTCCTGCTCCTGCTCCTGCGAGCAGTCCTACGAATTCCGCTACGAATGCGTCCGCAGCAGCGTCCTCATCGTCCGCATCGCCACCGACAGGTTCGCGAGGTCGAACGCCTCGGAGCTCTGGATCTCCTCCAGTGTGGTGCGGGCCCGGCCGAGGATCGCCGCGTTCTTCTGCTCCCACGCCTTGTAGCGCTGCTCGGGCGTCGAGGTGCCGTTGCCCACCGCCAGGACGTCGGCGGTCAGCGCCGCGTGCGCCGCGTACAGGTCCTCGCGGATCGCCGCGCGGGCCATGGACTGCCAGCGGTCGGCGCGGGGCAGCTCGATGATGCGGTCCATGAGCTGGGTGATCCGCAGCCGGTCGGCGAGGTCGTAGTAGACCTCGGCGACGTCCAGCGGCTCCCGGCCCATGCGGTCGCCGACCGAGACGATGTCGAGCGTCGGGAAGGCGGAGGAGAACCCGGCCACGCGGGTGGCGAGTTCGTCCGGAACGCCGGCGTCCGTCAGCTCGTCGTAGATCTTCTGGTACCACTCCAGATCCGCGCCGCGCAGCAGCTTCGGCAGCTGCCCCCAGACCTGCTCGACCCGGTCGGCGAAGAAGTCGACGGTCTCGGCGAGCTGGAGCGGCTGCGGCCGGTTGTTGAGCAGCCAGCGCGTGCCGCGCTCCACGAGGCGCCGCGAGTGCAGCCGGATGCGGGTCTGGACGTCGGCCTCGACCTTGTTGTCGAGCGCCTCCACCCCGTCCCACACCTCGGCGGAGCGGAAGATCGCGCGGGCCGCGGTCTGGGCCCGGACGATCTCCTCCAGGGACGCGCCGGTCTCCTCCCGCAGGCGGTGCAGGTACGTCGTACCGCCGGTGTTGACCGTGTCGTTGACCAGGACGGTCGTGGTGATCTCACGGCGCAGCGGGTGGCCGTCGATGCGCTCGGCGAACTGCTCGCGCAGCGCGGTCGGGAAGTAGCAGTGCAGCAGGCCCCGCAGGTACGGGTCGTCGGGCAGTGAGGTGTGCAGCAGCTCCTCGGCGACCGTGATCTTCGTGTACGCCAGCAGGACGGCCGTCTCCGGGCTGGTCAGGCCCTGCCCCTGGGCGAGCCGCTCGCGGATCTGCCGGTCGGTGGGCAGGAACTCCAGCGCCCGGTCGAGGTGGCCCTCCCTGACCAGGTGCTTCATGAAGCGCTGCTGGGCGTGGAGCATGTCCTTGGACTGGGCGAGAGCGTTGGCGATCGCCGTGTTCTGCGCGTAGTTGTTGCGCAGCACCAGGTGGCCGACCTCGTCGGTCATCTCGGCGAGCAGCTTGTTGCGCTGCTTGACGGTCATGTCGCCGTCCGCGACCAGGCCGTTGAGCAGGATCTTGATGTTCACCTCGTGGTCGGAGGTGTCCACGCCCGCGCTGTTGTCGATGGCGTCGGTGTTGATCCGGCCGCCGTGCCGCGCGAACTCGATCCGGCCGAGCTGGGTCAGACCCAGGTTGCCGCCCTCGCCGACGACCTTGACGCGCAGGTCCTTGCCGTCGACGCGGATGGCGTCGTTGGCCTTGTCGCCGACGTCCGCGTTGGACTCGACGGAGGACTTGACGTACGTGCCGATGCCGCCGTTCCAGAGCAGGTCCACCGGCGCCTGGAGGATCGCCTTCATCAGGTCGGCCGGGGTCAGCTTGGTGACCTTGGACTCGATGCCGAGGGCCTCGCGGATGTGCGCGTTGACCGGGATCGCCTTGGCCGTGCGCGGGAAGATGCCGCCGCCGGCCGACAGCAGCTCCTTGTCGTAGTCCTCCCAGCTGGAACGCGGCAGCTCGAACAGGCGGCGGCGCTCGGCGTAGGAGGTGGCGGCGTCCGGGTTCGGGTCGATGAAGATGTGCCGGTGGTCGAAGGCGGCCACCAGCCGGATGTGCTCGGAGAGCAGCATGCCGTTGCCGAACACGTCACCGGACATGTCGCCGATGCCGACGACCGTGAAGTCCTCGGTCTGGGTGTCCACGCCCAGCTCCCGGAAGTGCCGCTTGACGGACTCCCAGGCGCCGCGGGCGGTGATGCCCATGCCCTTGTGGTCGTAGCCGGCCGAGCCACCGGAGGCGAAGGCGTCGCCGAGCCAGAAGTTGTACTGCTCGGCGACCTCGTTGGCGATATCGGAGAAGGTCGCGGTGCCCTTGTCGGCGGCGACGACGAGGTAGGTGTCGTCCTCGTCGTGCCGGACGACGTCCGCCGGGGGCACGACCTCACCGGCCACCATGTTGTCGGTGATGTCGAGCAGCGCCGAGATGAACGTCTTGTAGCTGGCGATGCCCTCGGCCATCCACGCGTCGCGGTCGAGGCTCGGGTCGGGCAGCTGCTTGGCGACGAAGCCGCCCTTGGCGCCGACCGGCACGATGACGGTGTTCTTCACCATCTGCGCCTTGACCAGGCCGAGGATCTCCGTACGGAAGTCCTCACGGCGGTCGGACCAGCGCAGGCCGCCGCGCGCGACCTTGCCGAAGCGCAGGTGCACGCCCTCGACGCGCGGCGAGTACACCCAGATCTCGAACGCCGGGCGTGGCGCCGGCAGGTCGGGGATGGCCTGCGGGTCGAACTTCATGGAGACGTAGTCGTGCGGCTTGCCGCCCGCCGCCTCCTGGAAGAAGTTGGTCCGCAGCGTCGCCTTGATGACCGTGAGGAAGGACCGCAGGATCCGGTCCTCGTCGAGCGAGGCCACCTGGTCGAGGGCCGCGTCGACCTCCTCCAGCAGCGCGTCCACGATCTCGTGCCCCGCGCGCTGCCGGTCGGGCGACATCCGCGCCTCGAACAGGGAGACGAGCAGGCGGGTGGTGTGGACGTTGTTGCGGAGGGTGTCCTCCATGTAGTCCTGGCTGAACGTCGACGCCGCCTGCCGCAGGTACTTCGCGTACGCCCGCAGCACCATCGCCTGGCGCCAGGTCAGTCCGGCGCTCAGCACCAGGGCGTTGAAGCCGTCGTTCTCCGCCTTGCCGGTCCACGTGGCGGCGAAGGCGTCCTGGAACCGCTCGCGGGCGTCGTCGCCGAGGTAGTCCCCGCCGTTGCGGGAGCGGGGCATGCGCAGGCCGAAGTCGTAGATCCAGGCCACGCTCCGGTCCGAGCAGCGCAGCTCGTACGGCCGCTCGTCGACGACCTCGACGCCGAGCCGGTTGAGGACCGGCAGCACCGCCGACAGGGAGATGGCGTCGCCCGTGCGGTAGATCTTGAAGCGGCGCTCCTCGGGGGCGGCGCCCACCGGCTCGTAGAGGCTGAGCGCGAAGTCCTTGCCCTCCTCGGCGTTCAGCTGTTCGAGGTGGACGAGGTCGGCGACCGCGGCGCGCGGGTTGTGGTCGGCCTTGTAGCCCTCGGGGAAGGCGTGCGCGTACCGGCGCATCAGTTCCGCCGCGTGTTCCTCGCCGAGCTCGGCGTTGAGCGCCTCGGAGAAGGCGTCCTCCCAGGAGCGGGCGGCCTCCACCAGCCGGGCCTCGATGCGCTCCTTGTCGGCGTCGGACAGCTCGGGCAGCTCGGTGCCCTGCGGGACCCGGACCACGAAGTGCAGCCGGGACAGGATCGACTCGGTGTTCCAGGCCGTGAAGTCGACGCTGATGCCGCCCAGTTCCTCCTTGAGGATCTCGATGATCCGCAGGCGGACGGCCGTGGTGTAGCGGTCGCGCGGGAGGTAGACGAGGGCGGAGTAGTAGCGCCCGTACTCGTCCTGGCGCAGGTAGAGCCTCAGCCGCCTGCGCTCCTGGAGGTAGAGGACGGAGGTGACGATGGACCGCAGCTCGTCGACCGGGGTCTGGAACAGCTCGTCGCGCGGGTACGTCTCCAGGATCTGGAGCAGGTCGCGTCCGTCGTGGCTGTTGGGCGAGAACCCGGCCTGTTCGAGGACCTCCTCGACCTTGCGCCGGATGACCGGGACGCGGCGCACGGACTCGGTGTAGGCGGCGGAGGAGAACAGTCCGAGGAACCGCCGCTCGCCGACGACATTGCCCTCGGCGTCGAACTTCTTGACCCCGATGTAGTCCAGGTACGACGGCCGGTGCACGGTCGCCCGGCTGTTCGCCTTGGTCAGGACGAGCAGCTTGTGCTCGCGGGCCTTGGCCCGGGCGTCGGCGGGCAGCCGCTCGAAGGACGGGCTGACCGGGTGGCTCTCCTGGTCGGAGTGGTGCGGGTCGGCACGCAGGATGCCGAGGCCGGTGCCGGGCACGGCGGCCAGTGAGTCGTCCCCGCGCAGCTGGTACTCGCGGTAGCCGAGGAAGGTGAAGTGGTCGTCGGCCAGCCAGCGCAGCAGCTCGCGGGCCTCCTCGACCTGGGGTCCGGGCAGGTCGGCGGGGGTGGGCTCGTCCGGCAGCCCCTCCGCCAGCCGGGTCGCCGCTTCCCGCATCTTGCCCCAGTCCTCGACGGCCTCACGGGCGTCGGACAGCACCCGCAGCAAATCGGCGGTGATCTGCTTCAGGTCGGCCCGGTCGGTCTCGCGGTCGATCTCGACATGGATCCAGGACTCGATGTGCGCGTCGTGCGGAAGGTCGCCGAAGCCGGTCGAGGTCGTGGGCAGCACTTCGATGAGCTTGCCGGTGACATCGCGCCGCACGACGAACTGCGGGTGGATGACGACGTGGATCCCGCGCCCCTGCCGCGTCAGCTCATTGGTGACGGAGTCGACGAGGAAGGGCATGTCGTCGGTGACGACCTCGACGACGGAGTGGCTGCACGTCCACCCGTTCTCTTCGACCGTGGGGGTGTGCACCCGCACGTTGGCCGTGCCCTGGGGGCGGTTCTCGGCCAGCCGGTAGTGCGAGACGGCGGCTCCGAAGACATCGACCGGGTCGCGGTCGGTGAGGTCCTCCGGGGCCGTGTGCAGGTAGTAACGCTGGAGGAACGAGAGCAGGGACTCGCGATCCGGGGCTTCCTGGGCGTCTGGGGTCTCCTCGCCCGTCGACCCGGTCGGTAGGTGCCCCCCGACCGGGCTGTTCTCAGCTACCCGGGCGGCCCTCTCGAGCAACTCGGCCTTGGCTTCGTCCAGCTTGGTCTGCATTGTCCTCTGGCTCCTGTCGCGCGCCGTTGCGTGACGTAGAAGGAAGTACGGCCTCTGCGCTTACGACGTCACGCCGTGACACGGGGTATCCGGTCTGTTCCGACGCTATGCCGCAAGGTGAGATGAGCGGGGGTGTCTGAGCCAATCTTGAGCTGCTCCACGGGTGTGAGGCTGCTCTCTGCGACGCCTCGGTCCGGGTGGTGCTCGGCGTCCCGGGAGTCCTCGAAGCCCCGTCCCGCCCGCGAAGACCAGCGACCGCCGCCCGGTCACGGATGTAGTCCGTGCTCTCCGGGCGCAGGGCAGGGACGACGACGTCCCCGCGAACTATCGCGCTGATCACGCCACCAAGGCTATCGCTCATTACAGGGGGCCCGTCATGAGCCGTATGTGTACAAAACCCGGCCTGGAAGTTTGACGTTCTGCACAGTGCCGCTACACCTGGCTGCGGGCAATCGTGCCGCCAAGGGCGGCACGGGTGGGCGCAGCGGCACCCCGTCGCGCCGGGCTGCGCACCCACCCGGCCTCAGGGACAACGCCGAGAACAGGACTACGCCGCCAGCCGCTCCGCCTCCGCGACAGCCTCCTCCAGCGTGTCCACCACCGGCACCCCGACCGCCTCCAGACTCGCCCGACTGTGCGACCCGCCGGTGTACAGCACGGCCCGAGCCCCCACATGCCGCGCAGCCACCGCATCATCCGCCGCATCCCCGATCACAACGGTGCGCTCCGGATCCACCCCACCCAGGGACCCCAGATGCCGCACCATGTGCTCGGCCTTGCTACCCCCCGACGGCCCGGTCCGCCCGTCCACGCGTATGAAGTGCGACTCGATCCCGAACCCCCGCACCAACGGCACGAGCTCCTCATGCACGTACATGCTGAGAATCGACTGACTGCGCCCGGCCGACCGCCACCCCGCCAACAGCTCCGCGGCCCCCACGGTCAGCCCGCACGTCACCCGGTGCTCGGCGTAGTACCGATGGAAGATCTCGTCCATGATCTCCCACTCGGCCTCCGACGGCAGCCGCCCGATCAGCCGCTCATAGAACTTCGGCACCGGTACGCAGTACAGCTCCCGGTACTTCTCCAGCGTCAGCGGCTCCAGCCCCAGCTCGGCGAACGCCGCGTTCGTCGCCCCGATGATCGCGTCGATGTCATGGAACAGCGTCCCGTTCCAGTCCCAGACAATGTGCGCGCCCGTCTGCTTCCCCATGCCCCAAAACGTACCCGCCCCCACTGACAATCAAGAGAACGGCAACTCAACGCGCCCCCCTGAACCCCGAGAGCACCCGCCCGGGGGCTCAGTTCCCGCGCCCCACCAGGTTCGGAATCTCCTGCGTGGCGAACCACAGCAGCTCGTGGTCCTCCGCCCCGTCCACGACGAACTGCGCGTCGTCGTCCCCACCGTCCGCCGTCGGCAGGGCCTCGGCCGCCGCCGTCACGTCCGCCTCCGCGTCCGCCGCGTCGACATGCACGGACGCCGCCTTGGCCAGCGCGACGGGGCCGGCGACCCGCACCTCCCCCAGCGCCGCAGGGTCGAGCCCCCGGTCGGGGTCCGCGCTCGCGGCCCGGTCGGGCACGTCCAGGGCCACCACGACCCGCCGCCGCGGCGCCTCCGGATCGGCGGCCAGCAGCCGCAGCGAGGCCAGGGCGGCCCGGCTCAGCGCCGCGTACTCCAGTTCCTCGATGTCGTCGGAGAGGTACCACTCGCGCAGCCCGGGCGTCACGGCGTACGCGACGAACGGCCCGGCTCCCAGCTCACCCGTCTTGTACGCCTCGGAGAGACCGGGGAGGGTCAGGGGCACGTAGACACGCATGGCTGGCCGCTTCTTTCGTGGTCGTTTCGTGGTCGCTGTCGCGGTCGGAGGGCTCCGGAGGGCCTTCAGGATACGTGCGGCGCGTCCCCTTTCGAGTTCCGCCCTGTGACGCCGGACGCGGCAACTCCGGGCCCGTCATTCACCCGGTCCACCCCCGCACCGACTGGCTTCACGCCCTCCACATCACCCGGATAGGTGAACATTTCCGGCCCCCGCCACCCGGGGTCCGCTTCCTTGCCCCTGCCCCCGCCGGCCCCGTACAAGATCACCAACCCGAAGTTACTCCCCGGTATCAACCGGGCCCACGAAACGGGGACCCCCCATGTACAAGGTCATGACGAGGGCACAGCAGCGCCCGGCCACCCGCCCACCAGCCCGCCGCGACCCGCGCCGCCCCGGCGGCAGCGCCGGCGCACGCACCCCCGGCGGCACCACCCCGCGCACCCCCGGGAGCCCCACTCCCCGCACACCCGGCGGCACCGCCCCACCCCGCACGCCCGGCGGAGGCCCCGCCCGCACCCCGGCAGCCGACGGCCGACCCCCGGGCTCCGCCCGCACCGCGAGCCCCCGCACCCGTCCCACGGACACCCGCCCACCGACACCCTCCGCCACCCCCACGGCACCCCGCAGGGCGACGGGAACCACCGCCCCGGCCACCCGGAACACCACACCCGTCCCGACCTCCCTGGCCACCGCATCGCGCGTCCCGGCCCAGCACCCCCACCGCCCGGCTCCGGCCCCCCACCGCCTCCCCACCGACCTCTTCGCCGACCTCCTGCTCGCCGTCCTCAGCGGCCACCGCCCCGTCCACTCGATGCTCCGCCACACCCGGGGCCGCGCCTACGACGAACTGACCTGGCTCGCCGAGCGCGGCCCCCTGCGCACCCGCGGCACCCGCCCGGTCGTCCGCGACATCGGCTACTTCGAACCCCGCCCCGGCGCCATCGAGGCCTTCGCCCGCATCGGCGCCGGCGACCAACTGCGCGCCATGGCGTTCCGCCTGGAACTCGGCCAGGACCTCCGCTGGCGCTGCACGGCGGTGGAACTCGGCGGCCCCCGCCCGCCCCGCGCGGAGGCCGACTGAGCCATCGCGGTAGGCAGCAGAGCCGCCGATCCCACCGAACCGAAGGGCCGGACACCCTCGGGTGTCCGGCCCTTCAAGCCTCTACGGTGCCTCGGCGACCGTCACTTCTTGCGACGGCCCCGGCTCCGCGCCTGCTTGCGGCGCTCCGCGCGCGTGAGGCCGTCGGCCTCGGAACGCACCGGCTCGTCGTCGGTGGCGAAGTCACCCTCGATGGTGCCGCCCTCACCGTCGACCGTCGGCGCGGAGAAGTGGAGGTTGCGCCGCTGCGGGGCGTCGAGCCCCTTGGCGCGGATCTCCGGGCGGGCACCGGCCTGCGCCGGCACCGTGTCGTGCTTCTCCAGGTCGGCCACCGGCTTGGTGTCCTCGACCGGGACCTCCTCGACCTGCTGCTCGACCTGGACCTCCAGGTTGAACAGGTAGCCGACGGACTCCTCCTTGATGCCCTCCATCATGGCGGTGAACATGTCGAAGCCCTCACGCTGGTACTCGACCAGCGGGTCCTTCTGCGCCATGGCGCGCAGGCCGATGCCCTCCTGGAGGTAGTCCATCTCGTAGAGGTGCTCGCGCCACTTGCGGTCGAGGACCGACAGCACGACCCGGCGCTCCAGCTCACGCATGATCTCGGAGCCGAGCTGCGCCTCGCGCGCCTCGTACTGCTCGTGGATGTCGTCCTTGATGGAGTCGCCGATGAACTCGGCGGTCAGCCCGGCCCGGTCGCCGGCCGCCTCCTCCAGCTCCTCGATCGTGACGTTGCACGGGTAGAGCTGCTTGAAGGCGCCCCACAGCCGGTCGAGGTCCCAGTCCTCGGGGAAGCCCTCGGCGGTCTCGGCCTGGACGTACGCGTCGATCGTGTCGTCCATGAAGTGCTGCACCTGCTCGTGCAGGTCCTCGCCCTCCAGGACGCGACGCCGCTCGCCGTAGATGACCTCACGCTGTCGGTTGAGGACCTCGTCGTACTTCAGGACGTTCTTACGGGTCTCGAAGTTCTGCTGCTCGACCTGCGACTGGGCGGAGGCGATCGCGCGGGTGACCATCTTGTTCTCGATCGGCACGTCGTCCGGGACGTTCGCCATCGACATCACGCGCTCGACCATCTGGGCCTTGAACAGCCGCATCAGGTCGTCACCGAGGGAGAGGTAGAAGCGGGACTCGCCGGGGTCGCCCTGACGGCCGGAACGACCGCGCAGCTGGTTGTCGATCCGCCGCGACTCGTGCCGCTCGGTGCCCAGCACGTAGAGGCCGCCGAGCTTCTCGACCTCTTCCTTCTCTGCCTGGACGGCCTTCTCGGCGCGCTGGAGCGCCTCGGGCAGGGCCTGCGCCCACTCCTCGATGTGCTCCTCGGGGTCGAGGCCGCGCTGGCGCAGCTCCGCCTCGGCGAGGTCCTCGGGGTTGCCGCCGAGCTTGATGTCCGTACCACGGCCGGCCATGTTCGTGGCCACCGTGACGGAGCCCTTGCGGCCGGCCTGGGCGACGATCTGCGCCTCACGGTCGTGCTGCTTGGCGTTCAGCACCTCGTGCTGGATGCCGCGCTTGCTGAGCTGCTGCGAGAGGTACTCGGACTTCTCGACCGAGGTGGTGCCGACGAGGATCGGCTGGCCCTTGCGGTGCTTCTCCTCGATGTCGTCGACGACCGCCTCGAACTTGGCGACCTCGGTCCGGTAGATCAGGTCCGACTGGTCCTTGCGGACCATCGGCCGGTTGGTCGGGATCGGCACCACGCCGAGCTTGTAGATCTGGTGGAACTCGGCGGCCTCGGTCATGGCCGTACCGGTCATGCCGCACAGGCCGGGCAGTTCCTTGCCCTTGTGGTCGTGGCGCTTGTAGAGGCGGAAGAAGTTCTGGAGCGTGATCGTGGCGAGCGTCTGGTTCTCGTCCTTGATCGGCACCCCTTCCTTCGCCTCGATCGCCTGGTGCATGCCCTCGTTGTAACGGCGGCCCGCGAGGATACGTCCGGTGTGCTCGTCGACGATCATGACCTCGTCGTCGATGATGACGTAGTCCTTGTCCTTCTTGAAGAGCTCCTTGGCCTTGATGGCGTTGTTCAGGTAGCCCACCAGCGGGGTGTTCACCGACTCGTAGAGGTTGTCGATGCCCAGCCAGTCCTCGACCTTGGCGACACCGGACTCGTGGATGGCGACCGTGCGCTTCTTCTCGTCGACGTCGTAGTCGCCGGTCTCCTCGATGCCCTTGAGCGGCTGGCCGGCCTCGCCGCGCTTGAGGCGCTTGACCAGCTTGGCGAAGTCGCCGTACCACTTGGTGGCCTGGTCGGCCGGGCCGGAGATGATCAGCGGCGTACGGGCCTCGTCGATGAGGATGGAGTCGACCTCGTCGACGATGGCGAAGTTGTGGCCGCGCTGGACGAGCTCGTCCTTGGACCACGCCATGTTGTCGCGCAGGTAGTCGAAGCCGAACTCGTTGTTCGTGCCGTACGTGATGTCACTCGCGTACTGCTCGCGGCGCTGAGCCGGCGTCATGTTGGCGAGGATGCAGCCGACGCTCAGGCCCAGGAAGCGGTGGACGCGGCCCATCATCTCGGAGTCGCGCTCGGCCAGGTAGTCGTTCACCGTGATGATGTGGACGCCCTCACCGGACAACGCGTTCAGATAAGCCGGCAGCGTGCCGACGAGGGTCTTGCCCTCACCGGTCTTCATCTCGGCGACGTACCCCATGTGCAGGGCGGCGCCGCCCATCATCTGCACGTCGTAGTGCCGCTGGCCCAGGACGCGCTTGGCGGCCTCGCGGACCGTGGCGAACGCCTCGGGCAGCAGGTCGTCGAGCGTCTCGCCGTCCGCGTAGCGCTGCTTGTACTCATCGGTGAGGGCCCGCAGCTCGGCGTCGGAGAGGTCGACGAAGTCCTCTTCGATGGAGTTGACCTGGTCCGCGATGCGGTGCAGCTTGCGCAGGATCTTGCCTTCGCCTGCACGCATGATCTTCGAGAGGACGGACACGGGGGTTGGTCTCCTTGCCGGTCGGGCCTGGGACGGTCGGTTACCACTTGACTTACTGAGCAACGGCCATCGTATGCGAGGACCCCACCGCGCCGGGAGGGCCTGCCGCGACGGCGACCGTCCGCTGCTTCATTTCGCTTTCACTCTGCTTCAAAGGGGACAACGTCCGGGCACCTCGGATGGTGCCGCATCCTCCGCCCGAATTACGCGAAGCGTGATCACACCCTCACCCACAGCAAACAGATGGTGCTTTTCGAGGGCCGCCCCCCACAATCGGCCGATGGACCCCGTCACACTCACCACGGACCGCCTCCTGCTGCGCACGGTCGGCCCCCAGGACACCGACGCGGTGTACGACGCCTGCCAGGATCCCGACATCCAGCGCTGGACCACGATCCCCTCGCCGTACCTCCGCGAGAACGCCGAGGCCTTCACGGAACAGTTGGTCCCCGACGGCTGGGCGGACGGATCCATGTACACCTTCGGCGTCTTCCTCCACTCCGGAGAACTCGCCGGCATGGTCGGCATCACCATGCGTGCCCTGGGCGTGGGCGAGATCGGCTTCTGGGCCGCCAAGCAGCACCGCTCCAACGGCTACATCACGGAGGCCGCCCTCACGGCCTGCCGCTGGGCCTTCGTCCACGCCGCGATCGACCGCGTCGAATGGCGCGCCGAGGTGGGCAACCGCGCCTCCCGCGCGGTGGCGGAACGAGCCGGCTTCACGATCGAAGGCACGCTGCGCGCCGCGACCAACAACAAGGGCGTACGCCGCGACACCTGGATCGGCTCCTTGCTCCCGTCGGACCTGAGCCTCCCGTCGACGGCCCCTTACTTGCCGGCGCGCGCTTAGCTGATCAGCTGCTGAGCTGCTGAGCTGCTGAGATGCGGGCAATCGTGCCGCAAAGGACGGCATGAGTGGGCGCAGCGGCACCCCGCTACGCCGGGCTGCGCACCCACCCGGCCCCAGCCCCAACACACAGCACCCCACACCCGACCCCGCAGGCTCACGCCCCACCGCCAGTCCCACTGTCAGTCCCACCCCCTATCGTGCAAAACCATGACCACCCCGCGCCCCGCAACAGAGCTCTCCGCAGACGAGGCCCGCAGAATCGCGCTCCGCGCCCAAGGCTTCCTCGGTGCCCCCGACCGCCGCTCCGGCGTCCGCGGCATCCTCCGCCACCTGGGGGCGATACAGCTCGACACGATCTCGGTCCTGGCCCGCTCCCACGAACTCGTCCCGTACGCCCGCCTGGGCGCGGTAGGCCGGAAGACAGTGGAGAACGCCTACTGGAAAGACACCCACGCCTTCGAGTACTGGTCCCACGCGGCCTGCATCCTCCCCATCGAGGAGTGGCCGCACTTCGCCTTCCGCCGCCGCGCCTACCGCAACCGCCCGCACTGGAACCACGAGCTCCCGGACGGCGCCTACGACGAGGTCATCAAGCAGCTCCGTGATGAAGGCCCCCTCACGGCGACGGAGTTGGGCGGCGCGAAGAAGACGAACGACTGGTGGGACTGGTCCGGCTCGAAGGTCGCCGTCGAACGCGCGCTCATGTACGGCGAGGTGGTCTGCGTGGAGCGCCGCGGCTGGAAGCGCGTGTACGACCTCGCCGAGCGCGCGATCCCGGACGCCCTGCTGCACGACGAACTGGACGACACCGAGTGCGTGCGCCGCCTGGTCCGCCTGGCGGGCCAGTCCCTCGGCGTCGGCACGCGCGCGGACATCGCCGACTACCACCGCCTCAAGGGCGAGCAGGTCGACGCGGTGATCGCCGACTCAGGCCTCGTCCCGGTCACGGTCGAGGGCTGGGGCAAGCCGGCCTGGGCCGACCCCGCGGCCCTGGAGACACCCCCGCGTGGCCGCCACCGCACCACGCTGCTCTCGCCCTTCGACTCCCTGATCTGGGAACGGGCGCGCACGGAGCGGATCTTCGGCTTCACCCACCGCCTGGAGGCCTACGTCCCCAAGCAGAAGCGGGTGTACGGCTACTTCGCGATGCCCGTCCTGGCCGGCGGCCGGCTCGTCGGCCGCGTGGACCCGGCCCGCGAAGGCCGCACGCTGGTGGCCAAGCAGATCACGCTCGACGGCGCGAAGGCGGTCCCGGCCGTGGCCCAGGCCCTGGCCGAGGCGGCGACCTGGGTGGACTGCACGGACGTACGCGTGGAACGGGTCGACGCACCGGACCTGCGCGAACTCCTCGTCAAGGAACTCGCCCGCATCCTGGCCTGAGCCCCACCGGATCAAAGGATCACCGGAGACCGGATCACCGGATCTCGAGGATCTTCTCCCGCATCGCATACACCACCGCTTCCATCCTGGAGTGCAGCTGAAGCTTCTCCAGGATGTTGCGCACATGGTTCTTCACGGTGTTCTCGGAGATGAACAACTCCTTGGCGATATCGCGGTTGTTCATCCCCGTCGCGACGAGTTTGAGGACTTCCAGTTCACGGTCCGTCAGCCGCGGCGCGGGCACCAGCCGGCGTTCGTCCGTGCGCTGGATCATCGACTTGAACTCGGTGAGCAGCTTCGACGCCATGGACGGGCTGATCTGCGACTGCCCGTCGGCCACCGCGCGAATGGCGGTGGCCACCTCGTCCGTCGAGATCTCCTTGAGGAGATAGCCGGTCGCGCCCGCCTTGATGGCGTCGTAGAGATCGGCTTCCTCGTCGCTGATCGTCAGCATGATGATCTTGGCGCTGGGGGCGACCTCCTTGATGGAGGTGCACGCCTCGATCCCGCCGCGCTTGGGCATCCGCACATCCATCAGGACGATGTCGGGCAGCAGGTCGGCGGCCTTCTCGACGGCCTCGGCGCCGTCGCCCGCCTCCCCGATGACCTGGATGTCCTCCTCCGCCGCCAGCACGATCTCCAGGCCACGGCGGAACAGGGCGTGGTCGTCGACCACAAGGACTCTGATCGGTTCCTTGCGTGGAGAGTCCGTGTCCGGGCCCATGCCGACGACGCCGTCGTCGGCATCCTCGTCACGCATCGGTCCGAAGCTGTCCGCCATCGTTCCTCCCCCTGAAGGCTGTGGCCTGTGGTCCTGAGCCATCGCCAACCCAGAGCAACGACCCACCGGTTGGGCCGTGGCCAACCATGATTTCATGCCCGGACGACACCAGGGTGACGGAGCGGGGCGTCGAGTGGTCGCACGGGGGTGCCCCTGGGGGCGCACACGCGCTCCAGGGGCACCCGCTCCGCTGTCACCCGGCATGGTCAGCCGCCGAGCGCACCGCCTGCCTCGGGGGCGTGCGCGTGTGTGACCATGGTGTCCGTCCTGAGGTGGATCACGCCGTAGTCGTAGGCGTGCCGTCGGTAGACGACACTCGGTTCCTTGGTCTCGGAGTCGACGAACAGGTAGAAGTCGTGCCCGACCAGTTCCATCTCGTAGAGAGCCTGGTCGAGGGTCATCGGGGCTGCGACGTGGGTCTTCTCGCGGACGACGATGGGGCCGTCACCCTGCACTTCCAGCGAGCCGATCTTCTTCGTGGGGACGGCCTCTTCCGGCTCCTCCTCCGGAGTCGGCACCAGGCCGTTTCCGTTGAGCGTCGCCACACCCGGGACGTGGTCGGCGACCTCCGCGGCCGAAATCCGGCGCGCGCCACGGCGCGAGAACCGCTTGTCGTGTTGCCTGCGCAGCCGGGCTTCCAGCTTTTCCGCCGCCAGGTCGAGCGCCGCGTACGGATCGCTCGCCGCTGCCTCCGCCCGGATCACCGGACCGCGGGAGCGGAGCGTGATCTCCACTCGGTCACAGCGGTCGGCCTGCCTGGGGTTCGGCTCCTTGGACACCTCGACGTCGAGGCTGATCACCTTGCCATCGAGCTTCTGGATCTTCTCCAGCTTCAGCTTCTCGGCCACGTGCTTCCGGAACCGCTCGGGCACCTCGGTCTTGCGGCCCTTGACGACGATGTCCACGCAGAACTCCGTTCCCGGATCGCTCCGCTTCGGTGCGGAGCGTCTCCCTTTTGCACCAGGTCCCGGTGTGCCCCGGAACCTCGGACTCGGTGACTTCCACCTCCTCCCCCGTGGGCGAGATCTCCACTCCACCGTCGCGAGTGATGAAGAAAAAACCCGCGGCACGGCATTCGGATTTGAGAGGTGTGGCCTGCGGCTTTCCCTCTCAACCGAACATATCTCGCCTGGACGGATGTCGTCACCCTCTACTGCGGCGTACCTCCGTTCAGGTGAATAAGCCCTCTCGTTACCTGCAACGACGCAAGATCTCAGTCAGTTCCGGTTTATTTCGAAAGAGTCCGGTGGTGCCGCGACCACTGCCGCGCCCACCACGTCGACGACTCCGCCGGCGCCGCCCGCGCCCGTCATTCCCTGCCGGCCGGGCCACCGGCCCGTCCTCTCTCGCCTTGTTCCGACGTTCTGTTCCTCTCTGCTTTCCCACGTCTCACCCCCGTACACGGCCCCGGCCCCCGAAGCGTTCGAAACCGGCCCCGCCGCCCGCACCGCCCGCGCGGCCTCCGCCAAGGACGCCCCCGTGGTCATCAGGTCGTCGACGAGGACGACCGGCCCGCCGGACAGCAGCCGGGCGCCTTTGGGCACCACCGCCAGCGCGCCCGCGAGATTGTCCAGCCGCTGCCGGGAGTTGAGCCCCGACTGGTCGGCGACGGTCCGAACCTGCCGCAGCGCGCCGAGCACCCTGGCCGGAACCCCGCACCGCCGCAGCTCTCCCGCCGCCGCGAGCGCGATCCGTCGCGCGGGATCATGCCCCCGGGCCCGCACGGCCCGCCGCCCCGACGGAACGGGCACGAGCAGCACAGGAGCCCCGACGTCCCCGGACCACGCCCTCTCAGACCCGGCCCAGGAACCGCACCACGCCGCCGGAAGTCCCGCCCGCACGGCTTCCGCCAAGGCCACCCCGAGCGGACGGGCGAGCGCCAGGGCGCCCCGTTCCTTGTGGGCCAGCAGCGCCGCCCGCACCTCGTCCGCGTACCCAGCCGCCGCGTGCACCACGGGCAGCCCGGGCGGCTCCGGCACCGGCCGCACCCGGCGTGCCGCGACTCCGCTCAGCACCGCACGGCACTCCGGACAGAGCACCGTACGAGGCCTCCCACAGCCCCCGCACTCGGCCGGCAGCACCAGGTCGGTGAGGTCCTGCCACCACCCCCGCATGGCCACCACTGTGCCCACCCGGACCCCGCCCTGCCACCCCTGTGGACAACGACCTGTGGACGACTCCCCGCCCGGCGAACCACTCGCCCCCCACACGGGTGACGGCGCGATGGGACGGCCCGTGGGACAGTCCGTCGGGGCCCGGTGGGGCGACTCCTGAGGCGGCCCAGGGAGCGACCCGCGACGCGACAAGCGACGCGACACCCGGCAGAAGCGACCGATCCGAAAACGCGCCCCCGGGCACCGGCCACGGGGGCGTCACACCTCACCCCGGATAGACCGGCGCCGTCCCCTCCGTCACCTTCTGCCACTGCGCGCCCGACGGCAGCCGGACGATGCCGTCCACCGAGTACGCCACCAACGGCAGCCGCTCGTCCTCGGCGGCGGTGACCTCCTTCACGCCGGTCAGGGCCGCGGGCGCCGGAACGTCAGGCGTGGAGCCGTCGACCTGGACGTACCGCATCTGCTCCACGCCACCGTGCTCACGCCCGACCACCACGAGCCGGCTGTCCCCGGCCCACGACATGGCCGTGACCTCCTCCAACTCCGGCGTCGCCGAGCGCAGTTCGACCACGCTGACGGTCGGCTGTTCGCCCGGCTTCCCCTCCCGCTCGATCAGCCCGATGAGCAGGGTCTTCTTGCCGCCCTTCTCCACGACGAGCGCGATCCGCACTCCGTCGGCGGCCACCCGCACAGCCTGGACCCGCCCGTCCAGGTGCGGCACGCGCACCTCCAGCGGATCACCCTTGCCCTCCTCCAGCAGGAGCAGCCGGGGCTTGTCCGAGTCTCGGTCGGCCACCCACAGGCCGTCGTGCGCGTCCCAGCTGGGAGTCGTCAGCCGGTCGGCCTCGGTCCGGCCGTGGCTGCGCAGTACCGGCTCGCCCAGCGAGCCGCCCGAGACCAGCGACCCCACGTACAGCGACTTGCCGTCGAGGCTGACACCGGCCGCGGTGTGCTCGTCGCGCGACACCGCCACCGACCGCAGTGCCGTGTCACCCTCGCCCAGCGCCCCCGGCGCCGGGTCCGGCTTGGTGTCGCTGCTGCCCGCCGGGATCCGCACCAGCCGGTCCTTGGCGTCGACGAAGTACAGGTAGTCGGGGTGGCGCGCCGAGCTCCGGGAGGCGGCGGCATCGGCCGCGCCCTGCGCGAGCGAGCACAGCTCCGCCCCGCCGACCCGCAGCTCGACCTCCTCCACCGCGGGGCTGAGGCTCTGCAACGTGAACAGCAGCTGTGCCGCCATCTCCTCGCACCGGTTGGTGCCGACGCCCGCGGCCTTGTCGTTGAGCGGGACGGTCAGCTTGTTCCGGTCGTCGGGCGTCAGGGCACCGGCGTTCTTCGGCAGCGCCGTGCCGGTGGGGAAGCTCGACCGGACGACGGGCCCCAGCCACCGCGTGGGCCCGCTCAGGACGGAGCGCACCACCTGCGTCATCGGGTCCACCCGCCGGCGGACGTACACGGGGTCGGCGACCGTGGTGGGCTGGGTGTCCGCCCCGGCCACCGTGGTGTTCGAAGCGAAGTAGTACTTGTTGACGGACATGTAGTTGCGCTGGAAGTCCGACTCGCCCATGACGACGCCCTGCGGCAGCGCGTCGATCCGCCACTGCCGGCTCTTCTCGTCCTGCGTCAGGTGCACGGTGCGCCCGTACGCCCCGGTGGCCGGCGCGTACGCCTGCTGCGCGTCCACGGTGGCCACCTTGGTACCGGTGAGCGTGTACGAGATCTCGCCGGTGTCCTCCCCGCCGCCCCCCACCTCGGGCTTGGCACCCGGCCCCTCCGTCAGCACGGTGGTGGAACGCTCCGGCTGCCACGTCTTGGCGGCCTCGCCGGTCAGGTACTGCCGCGCGGTCTTGTAGTGCGGATCGTCGCTGGTGAGCGCCTCCAGGAAGCCCTGCACGATCTCCGAGGGCGGTGCGTCCTCCCCCGGCGGCACCGCGAACACACGCACCTGGGTGTCCTGGCGCGGCGTGGACTCCACACCCCGCAGATCCCCGCTGTCCGGCATCGAGGCGCACCCCGCCAGCAGCAGGACGCCACCGGCGGCGTACGCCATCACGCGCGCGGGCGTACGCCGACCACGCCCCCCACGGTCAGCGCCCACGAGATGCCTCCCCATGCCTGTCCGCGCTCTCCGCCTCTGTTTCCCGGCCCGGGCCCGCGGATCCGTCGTGCCTGTCCGCGTCCCGCGGCCCGCTGTCGTCCGGGTCTTGAGAGGCCCCAGCGGGACCACTCGGCCTGCCGTTGCCGGCCGTACTCGCCGGACCACTCACCACACCGTGGCCGTGAGTACTACCAGCCGGACCATTCACCACACCATTGCCGACCACGCCTGACGAACCACTGACCGCGCCATGGCCGGCCGCGCCCTCCGGGCCGCTCGCCCCGCCGTCGCGAACCGGCCGCTCCGGGCTCGCCTGCGCCTCGTCCTGCCGCCGCGTGCCCGAGGCGGGCCGGGGCACCACGCGCGCGCCGTTGCCCGGCAGCGCCGTCGGATCGGCCGTGGGGACCGCGGAGGCCGCACGCGGCGCTATCGGGTCCCTCGCCGGCCCCGACGGCACCGGCCCGCTCGCCGACTGTGCCGGCACGGTCGCCCGCTTCTCGCCGTCCCCGCCGCCACACGGCAGCCCGGCGTCGTCGAGCCCCCGGTTGCGCCGCGAGTCCTTGGGCTCCAGCGGTATCGGCGAGCCCCGCAGCGGCTCGTCCGCGGTCCTGGGCAGCGTCAGCCGGAACTGCGAACCGCCGCCCGGCTCGCCCCACGCCTGAAGCCAGCCACCGTGCAGCCGCGCGTCCTCCAGGGCGATGGACAACCCCAGACCCGTACCACCCGTGGTACGCGCGCGTGCCGGGTCGGCCCGCCAGAAGCGGCTGAACACCCGGGTCGCCTCGCCCGGCTTGAGCCCGACGCCGTAGTCCCGCACCGCGACCGCGACCGCGCCACCGGCCGCGGCGAGCTTGACGACGACGTCCCTGCCCTCACCGTGCTCGACGGCGTTCACGACGAGGTTGCGCAGCACGCGCTCCACGCGCCGGGCGTCGGCCTCGGCGACGACGGGCTGCTGGTCGCCGAGCACGCGGATCCGCGTGCCCTTGCGCTCCGCGAGCGGCTCGGCCCCGCTGACGACCCGGCGCACGACGTCCCTGAGGTCTATCGGCTCCGCCTCCAGCGCCGCTGCACCCGCGTCGAACCGGCTGATCTCCAGCAGGTCCGCGAGCAGCGACTCGAACCGGTCCAGCTGGTCGGCGAGCAGCTCCGCCGACCGCGCGGTCACCGGGTCGAAGTCCTCCCGCGCCTCGTGGATGACGTCCGCGGCCATCCGTACGGTCGTCAGCGGAGTCCGCAGCTCGTGCGACACGTCCGACACGAACCGGCGCTGCATCCGCGACAGGTCCTCCAGCTGGCTGATCTTCAGCTGGAGGTTCTGCGCCATCTTGTTGAAGGCCTCGCCGAGCCGCGCGATGTCGTCCTCACCGGTGACCTTCATACGTTCCTGGAGCCGCCCGGCCGACAGCCGCTCCGCAATCCCCGCCGCCATCCGCACGGGCGTGACGACCTGCCGCACCACGAGCCAGGCGATGGCCCCGAGCAGCACCACGACGAACAGCCCCGCCGTCGCCAGGGTGCCCTTGACCAGGCTCAGCGACTTCTCCTCCTGGGTGAGCGGGAAGAGGTAGTACAGCTGGTACGGGTCCCCGTTGGGGTCGTTGACCTGCTTGCCGATGGCCAGGCCCGGCTGGGAGTCCTTGATCGCGTTGTTGTACGTGATGCGGGTGTAGCTCTGCGCGGCCGTCGTACTGCTGCCGATCCGCTCGCGCAGGTCAGCGGGCACGCTCCTGCTCCAGTCCACCTCGCCGGAGGCACGCTGCCCGCGGCCGCCCGCGCCGTCCGCGTCGGACGCCGGGAGCGTCACCACCTCGAAGGCGCCCTGGCCGCCGCTGGACAGCGAGGAGACGAGGTCGCTCATCCACTCGGTGACGTTCTGCGCGGGGCGCCCGTCCGCCGTGGCGACGTCGTCGCCGGTGCCGCTCGCCGCCTCGTCGGCCCGCTGCTTGGCCACCGCGAACCCGCCCGTGGCCTGGCTCTGGGACGCCTTCACCTTGGCGTCCAGCAGGCCGTTGCGCACCTGCCCGATGACGACGAAGCCCAGCAGCAGCACCACACCCAGCGACATCAGCAGCGTGGTGACGACGACCTTGAGCTGGATGTTGCGCCGCCACAGCCGCATGACGGGCAGCAGCGGCCGGCGCACCCACCGCATGAACAGCCGGATGACCGGACTGCCCTGGACCCCGCCCTGGAGCAGCAACCCGCTCTCCAGGAACCGTGCCCAGCGGGAACCCGCCTTCTTCCGCCCGACAGGCCGCCCCGGGCGGGCCCCGGACCGTCCGGGCGCCGAAGCGGCACTGTCGCCGGACATGTCAGCTCGGCCCTGCCTTGTACCCGACACCACGGACCGTCACCACGATCTCCGGCTTCTCCGGGTCCTTCTCGACCTTGGAGCGCAGCCGCTGCACGTGCACGTTGACCAGGCGCGTGTCCGCCGCGTGCCGGTAGCCCCACACCTGCTCCAGCAGCACCTCGCGCGTGAACACCTGCCACGGCTTGCGCGCGAGCGCGACCAGCAGGTCGAACTCCAGCGGCGTCAGCGCGATCGACTGCCCGTCCCGCTTCACGGAGTGCCCGGCCACGTCGATGACCAGGTCACCGATGGCGAGCTGCTCCGGAGCGGGCTCCTCCGACCTCCGGAGCCTGGCCCGGATCCGGGCCACCAGCTCCTTCGGCTTGAACGGCTTCACGATGTAGTCGTCGGCACCCGACTCCAGGCCCACGACGACATCGACCGTGTCGCTCTTCGCCGTGAGCATCACGATCGGCACCCCGGACTCCGCCCTGATCAGACGGCACACCTCGATACCGTCCCGGCCGGGCAGCATCAGATCGAGCAGCACCAGATCGGGCTTCGACTCGCGGAAGGCGGCCAGCGCCTTGTCGCCGTCGGCCACGAAAGACGGCTCGAAACCCTCACCACGCAGCACGATGCCGAGCATCTCGGCAAGTGCGGTGTCGTCGTCGACGACAAGGACTCGTCCCTTCATAAACGACATCATCCCATTCTCATAACAGTGGCGAAGGCAGTGGTGAGGTAGGTCACCGGCCAGTGACCATAGTCGCAGCAAGCGCTACTGTCTGCCCTCGTCCGCCCGCTGTTGATCTCGACGACGGCCGGCGGCGAGCCCCTGCTGTCCTCGAAGGGACGAGGTTGCCGGAGCCCGCACCACTCCGCACGCGCTCCGGCAGCCGCCCGGCTCAGCCCGCCGCCGCCCGGCGCGACCGGGCACACACCTCGGCGAGCGCCTCGGCCGTCACCGGCGAAACCGCACCCTCCTCCGTGACGATCGCCGTCACCAGCTCAGGAGGGGTCACGTCGAACGCCGGGTTGTACGCCTGCGTCCCCAGCGGCGCCACCGGGATGCCGCCGCCCGCCTCAGCCCCGGTCACCGGCACCTGCGGCGCCACGAACTCGGTCACCTCATGACCGGCCCGCTGCTCCACCTCGATGGACGCCCCGTCCGGGGTGTCCGCATCCACCGTCGTCACCGGCGCCACCACGATGAACGGCACATGGTGATACCGCGCCAGCACCGCCAGCGGGTAGCTCCCGACCTTGTTCGCCACCGAACCGTCCGCAGCGATACGGTCCGCCCCGATCAGCACCGCGTCCACCTCCCCGGCGGCGAACAGCGAGCCGGCCGCGTTGTCCGTGAGCAGTGTGTACGCCATCCCGCTGCGCGCCGCCTCGTACGCCGTCAGCCGGGCGCCCTGCAACAACGGACGCGTCTCGTCCACCCACAGACGCCGCAGCCGGCCCGCCCGGTGTGCCGCGAGCGCCACCGCGAACGCGGTCCCCTCCCCTCCCGACACCAGCGAACCGGTGTTGCAGTGCGTGAGGATCCGGTGCCCGCCGCCGGGCTGCAACTCGTCCAGCAGTGCCACCCCGTGCTCGGCCATCCGCGCACTGGCCTCGGCGTCCTCCCGGTGCAACTGCCGCGCCGCCGCCAGCGCCGCCGCGGCCGCCTGCCTGACGTCACCGCCCTCGGCGAGCGCGGCCTCGTGGGCCGCTTGCGCCCGGCGCACACCCACGGCCAGGTTCACCGCGGTCGGCCGGGCGCTCGCCAGCGCGGCCGCGGCCTCGTCCACGTCGAAGCCCCGCACGGCGGCGAGCGCGACGCCGTACGCCCCCGCGATGCCGAGCAGGGGCGCCCCGCGCACGGCGAGCGAGCGGATCGCCTCCACGAGCGCGGGCGCGTCCGTACAGACCAGTTCGACCTCCTCGGCGGGCAGCCTCGTCTGGTCGAGAAGGACCAGAACAGGTCCTTCCGGTGGCTCTTCCCAACGGATAGCCGGGATCTCGGTCGGCCGCTTGTCATCGCCGCTGTACGCGTACTGATCAGCCATGCGGTCAGTCTGCCCCCAATCGCGCGGACAATTGAAGGTACGCAGCCCATACCGCTGCCGGTCACTCCAAGACCACCCCATGGCACGATGGCTGCCAACCTGCCGCCGCGACCGCGGACGGGCACCGTGAAGGAGCGACGATGAACGACACTCCGGGCTGGGCCTCGCCCGGATCCGCCCCGTCCGACGGGCAGAAGCCTGACGCGTCCGGCCCTGCCGAGCCCGCCGACCGCCCTGGCCCCGCACAGCCCGCGGACCAGCCGGGCCAGCCGGCCCAGGCCCCGCAGGGCCCCGGCCCGCAGTGGTCCAAGGACCAGCCGCCACCCGCCCAGTGGTCCGCCCCCAGCGGCCCTGGCGGCCCGGCCGTCCCAGGCCAGGCTCCCCCGCCCCCGCCTCCCGGCCCGGGCTGGGGCACCCAGCCCCCTGGCGGCCCCGGAGGCTACGGTCCCGGCGGCCCGGGAGCCCCCGGCGGATACGGCGGCTGGGGCAACGCCTGGGGCGGCCCCCCGCCCGCGGCCAAACCCGGCGTGATCCCGCTCCGCCCGCTCGGCGTGGGCGAGATCCTCGACGGCGCGGTCTCCACCATGCGCACCTACTGGCGCACGGTCCTCGGCATCTCCCTGACCGTCGCGGTCATCACCGAGATCATCGTCGTGCTGTTCCAGGGCCTCGTCCTGGACGACTCCAGCACCGAGGCCCTCAACGACCCGAGCGCCACCCTCAGCGAACTGAGCCGCGCCATGGGCGACGCCATGCTCAACTCCACCGTCGTCTTCGTCATCTCCCTGGTCGGCACCGTCATCGCGACCGCACTGCTCACGACCGTCACCAGCCGCGCCGTCCTCGGCAAGTCGGTGACCATCGGCGAGGCCTGGCGGGACGCCCGCCCCCAGGTCGTCAAACTCTTCGGCCTCATCTGCCTGCTGCTGCTCATCACCGCCGGCATCGTCACCGTGGGCACCCTGCCCGGCATCCTCATCGCCGCCGCCGGGAGCACCGGGCCGGGCGTCGCCCTGATCGTCCTGGGCATCATCGGCGCCGGCATCGTCGCCCTCTGGCTGATGATCCGCTTCTCCCTGGCCTCGCCCGCCCTGATGCTGGAGAAGCAGGGCATCAAGAAGGCGATGAGCCGCTCCACCAAGCTGGTCCGGGGCACCTGGTGGCGGATCTTCGGCATCCAGCTGCTCGCCACGATCATCGCGAACGTCGTCGCCTCGATCATCGTCATCCCGTTCACCTTCCTCGCCGCAGCCCTCAGCGGCGACGGCGTCACAGGCTGGCTCAACAGCGGCGGCTCCGGCCTCGGCTGGACGTTCCTCATCGTCAGCGGCATCGGCGCGGTGATCGGCTCCATGATCACGTTCCCGATCACGGCCGGCGTCACCGTGCTCCTCTACATCGACCAGCGCATCCGCCGCGAGGCCCTCGACCTCGAACTGGCCCGCGCCGCCGGTGTCCAGGGCTACGGCCCCACCGCCCCCGGCGCCGTCCCGGGGAGCTGATGCGGTGAGCTGGGCGGGGGAAGCCCTCACATCGGCGCTGCCAGGCGCCGCCATACGGACGCTGCTGCGCGCCGGCGACACCGCCGTACTGTCGTCGGCGCGCTCCGCCGACGAACCGCCCCTCACCATCCCGCGCGACCCCGCGCGCGAGGCGGCCCGGCGCGAGCTGTCGAAGCGGATGTACCACCAGGACGACCCCAGCCTGTTCCAACGCGCCCTCGACGCCTTCTGGGACTGGCTCGACAAACTGTTCAACGCCGCCTCGACCGCCACGCCCGGCGGAACACTCGGCCTGGTCGTCATCATCCTGGCCGTCGCCGCGGTCCTGGCCGCCCTGTGGTGGCGCCTGGGCACCCCGCGCCGCCAACCCACCTCGTCCGCCACCCTGTTCGACGACCGCCCCCGCAGCGCCGCCGACCACCGCGCAGCCGCCGAGGCACACGCCGCCCAGGGCCACTGGAACCAGGCCGTCCAGGAACGCATGCGGGCCCTCGTCCGCGCCCTGGAGGAACGCGCCCTCCTCGACGTCCGCCCCGGCCGCACCGCCGACGAGGCCGCCGCCGAAGCCGGCCGGGCCCTGCCCGCCCACACCGATCGACTGCGCGCCGCCGCCCGCGACTTCGACGACGTGACGTACGGCGGCCGGTCGGCGACCGAGCAGTCGTACCAGCGCATCGCCGAGCTCGACAGCGACCTGGAACGCACCAAGCCCCAGCTCGCCACGAGCAGCGCCCACAGCACGGCCCCCCACACCCGCCAGGGAGCCGCCGAATGACCACCGAGGCCACGTTCCCGTCCACCTCGGCCTCGCCCACCGCACGCCAGGTATGGACCCGCGCGCGCGGCATCGCGCTCGCCCTCGTGCTGCTCCTGGTGGGGGCCATCGCCATCGCCGTGCTCCGCTCCGACGCCCGGCACGGCGAACTCGACCCGCGTTCCGCAGACCCGGGCGGCAGCCGCGCCGTCGCCGAACTCCTCGCCGACCGGGGCGTGGACACACGCGTGGTCACCACCCTCGACGAGGCAGCCGCCGCAGCCGGCCCGGACACGACCCTCCTGGTCGCCGTCCCCGACCTGCTGACCCGAAGTCAGCAGACCCGGCTGCACAACGCCTTCGCCGACGCCCGCGGCCGCACCGTCCTGGTCGCCGCCGGCAGCGCCTCCGTCGAACGACTCGCCCCCGGCGTCACCGCCGACCCCGCCACCAGCCTCGACTCGACACTCTCCCCCGACTGCGGCCTGCCCGCCGCCCGGCGCGCGGGCACCGCCGACACGGGCGGCGTCCGCTACACCACCACCCACCTCGACGCTGACAAGTGCTACCCCAGCGAGCGCCTGTCCACCCTGCTGCGCATCCCGGACGCGACCGGGGACGGCGACACCGTCGTCCTCGGCGCGCCCGACATCCTCCTCAACGACCGCCTCGACAAGCAGGGCAACGCCTCGCTCGCCCTCCAACTCCTCGGCTCCCGCCCCCATCTGGTCTGGTACCTCCCCTCGCTCTCCGACACGTCGGCCACCGGCACCGACGACGAACGCAGCTTCTTCGACCTGCTCCCCTCGGGCTGGCTCTGGGGCACCCTGCAACTCTTCATCGCCGCAGCCCTGGCCGCCCTCTGGCGGGCACGCCGACTCGGCCCCCTCGTGCCCGAAAGACTCCCCGTGGCGATCCGCGCCTCCGAAACCGCCGAAGGCCGAGCCCGCCTCTATCGCAAGACCGACGCCCGCGACCGCGCGGCCAACGCTCTTCGCTCCACCACCCGCACCCGCCTCGCCCCCCTCACCGGCGTCCCCGTCACCCAGGCGCACACGCCCGAGGCCCTGCTCCCAGCCCTGTCCGACCACCTCCATGGCGACGGACAGGACCTGCGCACCCTGCTCTTCGGGCCACCGCCCAGCGACGACGCAGCACTCATCGCACTCGCCGACCAACTCGACGCCCTCGAAAGAGAGGTACGCCGTCCATGATGGACCCGACCACTGACAACGCCGGGCAGACCGGTGACCCGGGCGCCGCCCGAGCCGCCCTGGAGGCCCTGCGCGCCGAGATCGCCAAGGCCGTGGTCGGCCAGGACCCCGCCGTGACCGGCCTCGTCGTCGCCCTGCTCTGCCGCGGCCACGTCCTCCTCGAAGGCGTCCCCGGCGTCGCCAAGACCCTCCTGGTCCGCGCCCTCGCCTCCGCCCTCGAACTGGACACCAAGCGCGTCCAGTTCACCCCCGACCTGATGCCGAGCGACGTGACCGGCTCCCTGGTCTACGACACCCGCACGGCCGAGTTCTCCTTCCAGCCCGGCCCGGTCTTCACCAACCTCCTCCTCGCCGACGAGATCAACCGCACGCCTCCCAAGACCCAGTCGTCCCTCCTGGAAGCCATGGAGGAACGCCAGGTCACCGTCGACGGCACCCCTCGCCCCCTCCCCGACCCGTTCCTGGTCGCCGCGACCCAGAACCCGGTGGAGTACGAGGGCACCTACCCCCTCCCCGAAGCCCAGCTGGACCGCTTCCTCCTCAAACTCACCATCCCCCTCCCCTCCCGCCAGGACGAGATCGACGTCCTCACCCGCCACGCCGAGGGCTTCAACCCACGCGACCTCCACGCCGCCGGCGTACGCCCCGTGGCCGGCACGGCCGACCTCGAGGCAGCCCGCGTCGCGGTCGCCAAGACGACGATCTCCCCGGAGATCACCGCATACGTGGTCGACATCTGCCGCGCCACCCGCGAGTCGCCGTCCCTCACCCTCGGCGTCTCCCCCCGAGGCGCCACGGCCCTCCTGGCCACCGCCCGGGCCTGGGCCTGGCTGACCGGCCGCGACTACGTCATCCCGGACGACGTGAAGGCCCTCGCCCTCCCCACCCTCCGTCACCGCGTACAGCTCCGCCCGGAGGCCGAAATGGAAGGTGTGACGGCCGACTCCGTCATCAACGCGATCCTCGCCCACGTCCCCGTCCCCCGCTGATGGCACTCACCGGACGCGCCGCCCTCCTCGCGGCCCTGGGCTCCCTCCCCGTCGGGATCTGGGAACCCAGCTGGACGGGCATCCTGGCGGTCAACGCACCCCTGGCCGTGGCCTGCGCCTGCGACTTCGCCCTGGCCGCCCCCGTACGACGCCTGGGCCTCACCCGCTCCGGCGACACCTCCGTACGCCTCGGCGACACGGCGGACGTGACCCTGACCATCACCAACCCGTCCCGCCGCCCCCTCCGAGCCCGACTCCGCGACGCCTGGCCCCCGAGCGCCTGGCAGCCGGGCATGGAAACGACAGCTTCCCGCCACCGCCTCACGGTCCCCGCAGGCGAACGCCGACGCGTGACGACCCGCCTGCGCCCCACCCGCCGAGGCGACCGCCAGGCCGACCGGGTCACCATCCGCTCGTACGGACCCCTCGGCCTCTTCTCCCGCCAGGGCACCCACAAGGCCCCCTGGACGGTACGCGTCCTGCCACCCTTCACCAGCCGCAAGCACCTGCCCTCAAAACTGGCACGCCTCCGCGAACTGGACGGCCGCACCAGCGTGCTCACCCGCGGCGAGGGCACCGAATTCGACAGCCTGCGCGAGTACGTCCCCGGTGACGACACCCGCTCCATCGACTGGCGCGCCACAGCCCGTCAGTCGGCGGTCGCCGTACGCACCTGGCGCCCAGAACGCGATCGCCACATTCTGCTGGTCCTCGACACCGGCCGCACCTCGGCAGGCCGCGTGGGCGACGCGCCCCGCCTCGACGCCTCAATGGACGCGGCCCTCCTCCTCGCAGCCCTCGCCTCCCGGGCCGGCGACCGCGTCGACCTCCTCGCCTACGACCGCAAGGTCCGTGCCCTCGTCCAGGGCCGCACGGCAGGCGATGTCCTCCCGTCCCTGGTCAACGCGATGGCGACGCTCGAACCCGAGCTCGTCGAAACGAACGCCCGAGGCCTCACGGCCACCGCCCTGCGCACATCCCCTCGCCGCTCCCTGATCGTGCTCCTCACGACCCTGGACGCGGCCCCCATCGAAGAGGGCCTCCTTCCGGTCCTCTCCCAGCTCACCCAGCGCCACACGGTCCTGCTGGCATCAGTAGCGGACCCGCACATCACCGAAATGGCCAAGGCGCGCGGAAACGCCGACGCCGTCTACGAAGCCGCCGCAGCCGCCCAGGCCCAGTCCGAGCGCCACCGCACGGCGGAACAACTCCGCCGTCACGGCGTGACGGTCGTGGACGCGACACCGGACGATCTGGCGCCGGCACTGGCGGACGCGTATTTGGCCTTGAAGGCGGCTGGACGCCTGTGACGGTGAGGGCCCCTCGAAAGGGGGCCCTCAAACGCAGAAAACCCCCGCATCTTTCGATGCGGGGGTTTCCCAATATTTGTTCGGCGGCGTCCTACTCTCCCACAGGGTCCCCCCTGCAGTACCATCGGCGCTGTAAGGCTTAGCTTCCGGGTTCGGAATGTAACCGGGCGTTTCCCCTACGCTATAACCACCGAAACACTATGAAACTGTCAGCCGCACCACACCATGACCATGGCATGGGGCTGTTCGTGGTTTCAGAACCAACACAGTGGACGCGAGCAACTGAGGACAAGCCCTCGGCCTATTAGTACCGGTCACCTCCACACGTTACCGTGCTTCCAGATCCGGCCTATCAACCCAGTCGTCTACTGGGAGCCTTACCCCATCAAGTGGGTGGGAGTCCTCATCTCGAAGCAGGCTTCCCGCTTAGATGCTTTCAGCGGTTATCCCTCCCGAACGTAGCCAACCAGCCATGCCCTTGGCAGAACAACTGGCACACCAGAGGTTCGTCCGTCCCGGTCCTCTCGTACTAGGGACAGCCCTTCTCAAGACTCCTACGCGCACAGCGGATAGGGACCGAACTGTCTCACGACGTTCTAAACCCAGCTCGCGTACCGCTTTAATGGGCGAACAGCCCAACCCTTGGGACCGACTCCAGCCCCAGGATGCGACGAGCCGACATCGAGGTGCCAAACCATCCCGTCGATATGGACTCTTGGGGAAGATCAGCCTGTTATCCCCGGGGTACCTTTTATCCGTTGAGCGACGGCGCTTCCACAAGCCACCGCCGGATCACTAGTCCCGACTTTCGTCCCTGCTCGACCCGTCGGTCTCACAGTCAAGCTCCCTTGTGCACTTACACTCAACACCTGATTGCCAACCAGGCTGAGGGAACCTTTGGGCGCCTCCGTTACCCTTTAGGAGGCAACCGCCCCAGTTAAACTACCCATCAGACACTGTCCCTGATCCGGATCACGGACCCAGGTTAGACATCCAGCACGACCAGACTGGTATTTCAACGACGACTCCACACTAACTGGCGTTAGCGCTTCACAGTCTCCCAGCTATCCTACACAAGCCGAACCGAACACCAATATCAAACTGTAGTAAAGGTCCCGGGGTCTTTCCGTCCTGCTGCGCGAAACGAGCATCTTTACTCGTAGTGCAATTTCACCGGGCCTATGGTTGAGACAGTCGAGAAGTCGTTACGCCATTCGTGCAGGTCGGAACTTACCCGACAAGGAATTTCGCTACCTTAGGATGGTTATAGTTACCACCGCCGTTTACTGGCGCTTAAGTTCTCAGCTTCGCCCCACCGAAATGGAGCTAACCGGTCCCCTTAACGTTCCAGCACCGGGCAGGCGTCAGTCCGTATACATCGCCTTACGGCTTCGCACGGACCTGTGTTTTTAGTAAACAGTCGCTTCTCGCTGGTCTCTGCGGCCACCCCCAGCTCAGAGCGCGAAGCTCATCACCAGATGTGGCCCCCCTTCTCCCGAAGTTACGGGGGCATTTTGCCGAGTTCCTTAACCATAGTTCACCCGAACGCCTCGGTATTCTCTACCTGACCACCTGAGTCGGTTTAGGGTACGGGCCGCCATGAAACTCGCTAGAGGCTTTTCTCGACAGCATAGGATCATCCACTTCACCACAATCGGCTCGGCATCAGGTCTCAGCCCTGTGTGCGACGGATTTACCTACCGCACGGCCTACACCCTTACCCCGGGACAACCACCGCCCGGGCTGGACTACCTTCCTGCGTCACCCCATCACTCACCTACTAACCGCTTGGTTCAGCGGCTCCACCACTCCCCCTCACTCCGAAGAGATCAGGGGCGGCTTCACGGCCTTAGCATCACGATGCTCGATGTTTGACGCTTCACAGCGGGTACCGGAATATCAACCGGTTATCCATCGACTACGCCTGTCGGCCTCGCCTTAGGTCCCGACTTACCCTGGGCAGATCAGCTTGACCCAGGAACCCTTAGTCAATCGGCGCACACGTTTCTCACGTGTGAATCGCTACTCATGCCTGCATTCTCACTCGTCAACCGTCCACAACTCGCTTACACGGCTGCTTCACCCGGCAGACGACGCTCCCCTACCCATCCACACACCCGTTGGGGCTATTGTGTGAATGACACGACTTCGGCGGTACGCTTGAGCCCCGCTA